>NZ_JASBOH010000001.1:0-476079 GCF_039907205.1 Corynebacterium sp. c25Ua_47
ACCAAAGATCGTCTAGAACTATTGGAAAACGCAATTGGAGCAGCTAATGCTTCTCTAAGCAATAAGGTTCAGTCTGCAATCAACTCTGCTGATGAATCGTTGGGGAGGCTGAGTGACTGGGTCAAATGCGTCCGGAGGCTTCAGGTTGGTGATGGGGATGAAGTTGATAGCTTCGAGATGTTTAAAGCTAAAGTTTTGGAAACGGCGGCTGACTATGCTAATTATCTTGAGGAATTTAGGGACTGTGCCATAAAACGGCGTGACAATCCGTCCGACACAATAGCGTGCCCCAGTATAATAGGCGAAAGTTTTGATCAGTCTTCCGACTATCAAGGTTTTGTTGAGGCTGTAGCGACCGTGAATAGGAATCGGCTAAGTTTGGAAGAGAGAAAAGCTCAATCGGTTGAAAAGCTAAAGGCGCATTGCTGTTCCAAAGATGGAGCGGGATGGATCGAGCTCATGAGGGCGCGGAGAATAGCAGATTCTGAAGCGGAGCAGGCGCAAAAAGACTTTGTTAGTGCGAAAGCTGCGCTACGGCAAGCTCAAGGGAAATTATCAACTACAAAGTGGGTTGCGGATTTTATTGACGAGGGGCTGAAGCTCGTTTTAGGAGAGGGAAACCTTACAGTTGAGCAATCTAAGGATGAAACGCGGTATGAACTAAAGAGGTTAGGCGAAAAAGCCACCTACCTGTCCGAGGGGGAAAAGAAACTGGTGGCTTTGTTGTATTTTTGTTCTACCTTGTATGAGCCGCAAAAGAGGGACACTATAGGGGAAGGAATTGTAATTTTTGATGACTTGGCTTCGGAGCTTGATGAAACTCGACAGGCCAACATTTCTAGATTGATTGATGATGTGATTGACGGTCTTGACGTGAGGCGTTTGTCGGTTTGTTACTTCACGCATAGCAGTGAATTTCTCCGACAAAAGCTACCGAATTTTCGACACAGGGTAAATAAAAGTGAGAGAGCACATAAAATACCGAATGTGGCGGTATATGAAGTCTATAAGAAGCCGAGAATTGACGAACGGTTGCCGATCACCGCAGTAGCCCCTTGGCCTAAGCAAGCTTTGAAGATAAACACGGACTATGAACTAGCCTTATACAAGGTGTGCTCCGCGGCGATCGCGATACAGAAAGACGCGAATACCGAAAGTGTCGACCTGCTCGTGGGAAATTACTGCCGGAAGATCTTGGAGGTCTTTTCGGAATTCAAAAGACCTGGCCACGATAAATTTGGGAACAGAGTTAACGAGATGTTGATGCAGGACACTTCCCAGAAACCCTTGCCGGCAAATCTGGTTAGGAACATAAATGAACTCTGTCATTCTTACTTGAGTAAGGATAATCCGCTCTGGACTCGCCACTCCTCTATCTCAGCCATATCCACCACTTTGACGTTCATCTACTATTTCGATCCGGTGCATTTGGAGCGGATGGTGCATAGACTTCTGGGCAAGGATGAATGGGATCATCTCAAATTGCTTGTCGAGGAGAATCACTGACGGTTTAAGTGGTGTAAATCAGTGATTCTGATTGTCGTTGGGAGATGGCGCTTCGGGGATAATAGTTTGAAGTGTCTTGAATTCACATCGTGTGCACCGATTCGCTCGCATACGCAAACGGAATCCGCTCCTGCTCAATGCGCAGCCGGCCCTCGGTGAAGAGCAGGCGGTAGGCGCGCTGCTCTTCGGTGGTGAGGTGGGTAAGCGTGGCGGAGCCGTCGCCGGGGTCGGGGACGGCCAGGTGCTGGAATTCGGTAACGGTGGCGGTGTCCATGAGCAGTGACGTCGTGTGGGGGAAGTGGGCGCGCACGGCGTTGAGGATGGCAAAGCCGGCGGCATCGAGGTCGCCCCAGTAGGTGATGTCGGCGTGGTTGAGCCAGTCCAGTGCCTGGAATTGGTGGGCGGCGGTGCCGGCACCGAGGAGGGCGATGGTGGGAGGGGAGGTGTCGGCAAGCGTGGGCAGGGCCAGGAAGGTCTGCTTATTTTCCACGATGAGTACCCGGGGTGGGGTGTCGGGGAAGAGCTTGGCTGCGTCGGCGAGGGGGATTTCGATATCGGGGAGTGCCGGGGCGTGGTTGAGGTAGCGCAGGCGCAGGCGGGTGTCGCTGCGGCGCAGGCCCAAGTCCGTGATGCCGAAGGGCGCGAGGAGCGTGAGGAGTAGGCGGCGGTGGTTGCCTATCCACTTGCCATCCACGCCTTCGACCGGCACGGCGCGCTCCCACTCACCGGAATTGGGGTTTGCGCGCAGCCAGGTCAGGCACGGCCCCAGGCAATCCAGGTCGTACGGGCTTAAGTCTTTCCACTGGTTGTAGGAGCGGTGGACGGTGTGGGTGAAGTCCGGGGACTCCGGGAAGATGGCGGCGATGTCCTGGGCGCGCTGCCGGGCGGTGGAATACTCGCGTTCCAAGCCCGCGGCTGCGGCAATGCGTTCGGCGCCGTTGATTGTGATGCGGGTCGGGACGTTATTGGTGCCCAGGCCCGCGCGCGACCAATTGCGTGACTCGTAGATGACTTCCTCCTGGTGCGGCCAGCGCTGCCAGGCGCGGATGAAGTCTTGGGTGGTGCCAATATCGCGGGCGGCGGCCGTGGCTGTCGGCGGGTGAAGCGGCCACGCCAGGTGCAGCGAATCCGGTTCAGCGAGCGCTTCGGCGAAATGGTTGCGCAGGTATTTCGCCGCGTGCACCTGCAGGTCTTTAGGCATCCGCATCGGTGGGCTCCTCGGGGCGGGGCTGTTCGGGGTTGGGGGTGGAGAGAGTGGAGGCGTCGATAAGCGAATAGCCCGTGCGCGCCTGTGGGCGGCCGTTGATGATTGGCTCGTCGTAATTGACCACGATGGTGCCATCCACATAGGGCGAGAGCGTCTGGATGAGCTTGAACGGCGTGGCCAGAATCATGTGGAAGCCAAAGGAGGCAAAGACGGACATGGCCGTGCGGGTAAAAGTGGGATCGGCGCGGTCAAAGGCCTCATCCAAGATGATGGAGCCATAGGTAGGCACATCCTGGTCCGGCTCCGCCAGGCGGAAGCGCAGTGCTGCTGCCAAGCAGAAGAAGACGAGTTTTTGTGCCTGGCCGCCGGAGAGCGACGCGGAATCCTGATAGGTATTGGCCGTGGTGCCATCGGGGTAGCGCTCGCGGCCGATGAAGCTGACGTGCCGGCGGGTATCCAAGACCACGTTGCGCCAGCGGATATCTTCCGGGTGGCTGGAGCCCAGTCGGCTCAAAATCTTGTCCAGGGCGTGGTAGCGCCGCAGGGCGGCATCGTGCTCATCCTCGCTGATTTCGGCCAGGCTGTGGGAGGTAGCTGCATCCAGGTCTCGCTGGAAATCTTGGACCACCTGGCCGCGGGCGTCCTTGACGTCAATGCGCAGGGTGCGCTCACCGTTGAAGGGCGAGCGCTCCAGGGACTTGTTGATGAACTCCATGCGCGTTTCGATATCGCTGCGCGCATGGCGCAGGGAGGAAGCCAGGTGGGACAGGTTCTGGACGGTCTGGCCGTTGAGCAGCTCCAGGAAGCGGGCGCGGAAATCTGCCAGGCGGTCAGCTCGTAGGTACTTCAGCTTCTCTATGCCTTCGCCAGCGAAGCTGGCCTGCGGTTCCAGGTCGGCGGCTTCTGCTGGCCACTGAGACAGGTAGGCGTGGAGGACGGAGACGATCTTGCCGTTGGCCTCCTCAATGCGGCGCGCGGCGGTGCGGGCGGCGTCCTGCAGGTCGGCCTGGACCTCGTCGCGCCGGGCATCGATGTTATCGATGGTCAGCGTGCGCTTGCCCTTGTGCAGGGCTTCCTCGACGGCCTTCGCGATGTCCTTGTCGGCGATCTCCGGCACGGTGCCGATGATGCGGCGGCGCTCGGTGGAGCGCTTCAGCTCGCCTTCGACGTCACCGAGGTGTTTCTGTGCCTGGTTGAGCCGGGTGCGGGCAGCCTCCAGCTTTTCCTTCGCGTGCTGATGTGCGGCGGCCAAGGCTTGGGCTTCGGGGGAGGATGCCAGGGAATCGTATTGCGCTTGCAGGTCCTGCTTGCGGGCTTTCGCGGAGGCGGTGTCAATGTCCTGGAATCTCGAGTCCAGCACCTGCTGGGCTTTATCGCGCTGGGTGCGCAGGATGTCCATCTTCCGGTTGAGGTTATGGACCTGCCTGGCGGTGGCGCTGGCGGTGGCTTTGGCCTGCTTTAACTGGGAGCGCAGTAGCTCAATCTTGGCGGTGTTGGTGGAACCCACCCGGTACCATGCGGTACCGGCAAAGCGCGTGCGGTCATCCTTGATGAAACGCGTGGAGCCGTCCTTGTCCTTGGGGCGGCTTTCCAAGCCATCGCGGGTAACGGCGGGAGTTGTGGTGACCTTGTCCAGTTCCGCTACCGACTCCACGCATTCATAGTTGAAGCGGCGGGAAATGTGTTGGCGTACCCACGCCGTCATGGGGTGATCCTGGAATTCCAGCTTGTGGATGAGCTGCCGCGGGCTGCGCGCGGAGGCTGGCGCCGACGTGAACTCCGGGATGGTGCGGTATTCCAGACGGGTACCCACGTTGCGGGAGTTGACCCACTGGTTAATGGCTTGCCGCGCGTCCTCAGGCACGAGCAGCGTAGCGGCGAAGCCGTGCAGTAGCTTTTGGATGACCGGCTCCCAGTCCGCCTGCTGCGGGCTGATGTCGATGAGCTCGCCGGCGAAGGGAAGCTCGGATTCGGCGTAGCCGGTATCGCGGGCAAGTTGGGAGCGCAGCTCCACCAGGGCCTTGTCGATGTTGGTGCGCCGCGAGCTAAAAGAGCGCAGCTCGCTATCGAGCCGGGCGCAGGCGGTGGCCGCATCGCGGGCGGCCACGCCGGCTTCCTGCTGCTGGTTCGTCAGATTGGCGGAGTCGGTTTCGAAGTCGGAGAGGCGCAGCTGGGCGTTGGCCTGCAGCTCTGCGAATCCTTGCGGGCTGAGCTCATAGTGTTCGGTCCACTCGCCCACGGCAGCCGCAAGGCGCTGGAATTCTTTGGAGCGGTGTTCAATCTCTATGTCGGCGGTCTCCATTTTGGCGCGCAGGGCATCGAGCTCGCCGGCGCTGAGCTGGGAGACGGCCATCGCGGCGCGGCGCTCTGCATCATCAAGGTGGGCGACGTCAGCCTCGAGGGATTCCACTTCGGATTGAGCTTCTACCTGCTGGGCGCTCAGCGCACGGATGTGAGAGTCCAGCTCTTCTGCCACCAGGCGGGAGCGCACGGCTGGCAGCGCCTCGTTCATGGCCTCGGCTTTGTGCTTATCTGCCTCCGCGGTTGCGCGCTGGGCATGCAGCTGGGGTAGGGGAGCGAGCGTATCAATCTGGGCCTTGACGTCTTCGACCCGCAGGTACGCCTGGCGCAGATCCTCAAATTGCTCCACGGCCTCCTCCGCTCTGGAGAAGGTCGAGGGCTTGTCCAGCATGTAGTCCCGGAAGAGCTGATCCAGGCTGGAGAGCGACTTCGCGGACTGCGTGCGGTGAAGAAGCAGCTGGCCCTCCACGTTCTTGATGCCAAGGCGTTTGCGGAAACGATCCGCAAACGTGGCATATGTCGGCGTAAAGGACACGCCGGGTCCCTTGTACAGGGCCTTGATCTTGCGGGTGTCCAGGCTGCGGGTGAGCAAAGGGCTGAGCTTATCGACGTCCTCATCACCCGGCACCAGCCCATACAACTTCTTGATCTGGCCGACTGAGTTCTCACCGCCGTTGAGGCGGAAGATAGCTATGAGCGTGTGCTGCTTGCCCGCGCCATTGTCGTAGGTCAGGGCAACCACCGAGTTGGTAGCGCCCTCCCGCAGGTATTCGGGGGCGATCTCACCGGTCTGCGCGTTTTCTTGCTGCCGCCAGGCACCGCGTACATAGGAGACCAGGCTGCGCCCGTTGTGCCGGCCTAGGTCCTGCTGCGACGCCGCGTTGAACTTCAGGTGGCTCTGTGGAACCAAGACCGCCGACATCGCGTCCAGCAGCGTGGACTTGCCGGAGCCCGAACCGCCGGTGATGAGGAAACCTTTGCGCGCCACCGGGATGGAGAAGTAGCCGTGGAAGGTGCCCCAGTTGATCAGCTGAATGCGGCTGATGCGGAATTGGCCGGGGTACAGGCTGGTGTGGCTAGTCATCGGAAGCCTTCTCCTTTTCCTCGTCTACCTGCTCTTCATCGGCTTGTGCCAGGCGGGCGTATTCATCGCGGATGGCGGTGACGGTGGAGGCGTCGAAAAGCTGGCGGAGCACCGGTGAGACCTCGAAGCGCCCTTCGGTCTCGGTAGCACTCAGCAGGGAGTAGTCGTTGTGAATGCGGTTGATGGCGGCGTTGAAGCGGCGGTTGAAACCGGCTTCATCACGGTTGTCCACTGCGCGGACGTAACCGATTCCCTCCCGGAGATCCTCGACGTCCACGATGACCCGCTCGCCGGGCAGCGCAAGCCCCAGCTCTTGGCGCAGGTTCAGCAGGATCGCGGTGTCGATGTGCTTGAGCTTGTCCGTGCGCAGCACCTGCGGGATGCTCAAGGTTTCTTCCTCCACCATCCGGGTAAACGCGAAGCCCTCGGTCTCGTCCACGACGAGTTCCAGAAACACCTCATGCAGCCGGGCGCGGAGGTTCTCCTCATCCGAGATGATGGCGGCCCACAGCACCGGTTCCTTCTGCGCGCGAATGAGCGGGCCCTGCAGGAGCTGCACTAACGCGCGCCGCGAGTGGTAGGTCAGCGAGCCTTTATCGTGCTCCCACAGCGGTGGCTCGTGTGCGGAATCGACGCGGGGAGTGTGTGCGGCGGTCACTGTAGCTCCTTAACGGTGGTGTGATCGAAATACTTGGCAGGGATATGGGCGCAGCGCACGGTGCCGTCCTCCTCGGTCCACGTGACTTTCTCACGCGATGGACGTAGCACGGGCACCGGGTGCTGGTCGGCGATGTGCACCAAGCCCACCACGCTGGCAAGGCCCTGGGTTGGTGGATGGGCTTGCAGCACCTGGCCAATCGTGCAGGGGCCGGACTGGGCGACGGCCCCGCGTATCGCCTCGTGCAATTCCTCGAAGTCAATCTCCGATTCGCGCACCAACTCATACAGGGCTTGCGGGTCTTCTGCCTCCGGTTGGTATGCCACCGGGGTTTCCTCCACGACTTCCCGTCCCGGGTTGGCCAGGCGGATGCGGGAGACGGAGTGAATCGACATGCCGATGCGCTGCAGCGGTGTCTCCATCCGGTGAAAGGCTTTGAGCTCGGAGTTCTGTGCGGCATCGATAGCCATGCCGCGGGCTTCCCGCAGCAGCTCAATCATGCGCCGGTCCTCCGCGAATTGCTCGGAGGAGACGTAGTTGCGCAGGCTGCGTGCCAGCCCCGTCATGGTCTGGTTGACCTCGAAGCTGGTGTCCTCCATATCGCGAAAAAGCCTGCGCAGCTGCTGCCGCCTGTCCGGGGCTAGCGCCTGTCCGGCTTCGCTGTCGAGGACCTCCGTGATCCACTGGTCCAACCAGGCGCTGCGCTCCCTATCCATCAGGAGGGAATAGAAGCCGCGGAAACTGCGCCCTGCGTCCGACTCCGCGATGTGGTCGACGCCGTTGAAGATCTCCTCCAGCACCTCGCCGCGATAGCCCTCTGGATCCAAAAGCTGGCGGCGCAGCTGGTGGTTGAGGGCTTCAAGCTCGTGGCGCACCCGGGCGAAATCGCTCGGCACGGCCATGGCCATGTTCAACACGTCTTGGACGCGTTCTTCTGCCTCCGCGGCGGTGAGCCTTTCGAACTGCCCGCGGCGGGCTTTCTCAATTTCACGGTCGATGCGGTCGCGTTCTTCCTCCAAGCTGGCTACGCGGCTAGCAATGTCCTCGTTCGTATCCCGCGCTAGCCTTTGCAGCGCGGAGCTAATCGATTCCACGCGTGACGCCGTCACCGTGGTCACCGGTGCCTCCCAGCGCTCAATGGCTTCGAGCGCGGACAGGGCCTCCTCGCTGGGTTCGAGCGTTTCACCGTGGGAGCTCTTTCCGGATTTTCTGATGAGCCACCCGGCCTTGACCCAGTCATTGCAGTAATTCTGCGGCGTGCGAGGCATGGAAAACTCACTGGCCAACACCTCGAAATCGGTGACCATGAGCTCATACACCTCCGCCGCTGGGCGTGCCCTGGTGCCGCGCGGGAAGTACTCCGCGATCAACGCCAGAATCACGGGAGCGTTATCCGCGGCCAGGAGCCGGATCGCGGCGGAATCGCGCATCAAACGCCGCAGCGATAGGGCGCGTGCTTCAACAGACATGTCTTGATTCTGACAGGTGTGCCGGACATGCGCAGCGAAGACTGGCTCAAATATTCGAAGCCCGCTGTCTGGCATTCGACCTGCAGAGTGCAGGTCGAAATAATCACGCCCATGGCGGCGGGCCATGAGTGAAGCTTTAAGCTGCGTTCACCTGGTCGTCTTCTATCTCTACGCGGCCCATGAAATACCGGGAATGCGACTTTTTCAAGGATTCCAGGGAAGGTGCTGAAATATGGGCGATCTCAATATCAGGATCGTCGATCGCTGCTTCGCGGCGGAGGCGTTCCTTAAGCGCTTGCGTCGAGTCCGAGAATTGTTTGATGAAAGACTCGCCTGAGCGACGCTTGTAAGTGATTATGAAATCAGTCATTAATCTGTTCGCTTTCGATTGGCAGGCCAGGAAGGGCGTCTTGTAGTTTTCTCAGCGCTTTGAGGGTCTCATTGTTGTTCTCGGCAGTGTCTGCCAATTCTAACTCATAGCTCGCCATGTGCATATAGAACTTGGCTCGTTCTCTGTGTACTCGTGGGTCTACTGGGATGGCTCGTGATGTCGCGGCGATGGTCTGCAAACCACTTTGTGCTGATTCGTATCCCTCCTCCAGATCTGTCTCTATGCCGTAGAACTTGTCGGAGACTTCGAGCAAGTTTGCCCAAATAGATTGCAAGTCCGGATTCGCTGGGCGGTAGTCATCTTCGTAGCGAATTCGTCGGCCGGTAAGGTCTGCCAGTTTTTCAAATGTATTCGCCCATTCGGCTTGGAGCTGGGTACGCAATTGAATCTCCACGCGACCGGTAGGTTTGCTGGTAATCCATACATGCACCGCACGGTATCCTCGCTGGGGATTAGAGAGATAGTTCTTGATGGTTACTTCGGCATTGACTTGCTTGACTAGAACCTCGATAGCCTTGGCAATATCTAGCAGTACAGAGTGAGACGCGCCCAAATCGAAACGAACACCGGCGAAGTCCTGCATCGCCGATAAGCGGGATCCTCTCTTTAATTTGTCTGCGATGGATGACCTAGTTTTGACCTAGTTTTGACTCGGGCAGATTGTACTGCCTCGAAAGGTCCTCGACCGTCAGCGTCTATGGATTGAACCGCAGACGAAACGAGCTTCGTAGTTTCGTCTTTGAGCCATTCGTACCAAGCGATGATTTCTTCTTGGCAATCGGGCGGTGTACTGCGCTTTCCTACATAGAACTCCCCTAACTTGTCAATTTGTGAATTTGAGAAGGGACGCTTTTTGCAAAGGAACGTGGCGTCCGTATTTGTTTCATTGCTCACTTTTAACCTTTCCCCCGAGCAACGCACAATGATTTCAGTTGTGCATATCCCCTAACTTAGTAGCAATCAGTCAACCATGGGGCAGCTCTAACTGTTGTTGCGAGTGAATCCCTGCTTGGCTATGGTCGAGCTCCTCTTCCTGAAAGCCGAGGCGAGGGCAGGGACGTTGGCATCGAGAAAGTCGTGGACGGTGGCAGAGATGCTTTCCTTGTCATCGGTATCGCGAGTGACTCGGCCAACCTGCTGAATGACAACGCCGCGGAAGCTTACTGGGGCGGCCAGCACAAGAGTGTCCAGTGCGGGAAGATCGATGCCTTCGCCGGCTACCTGGGACATGGCTAAAAGGACGAAATGCGGTGTGGTGGCAAGCTGTTCACGCACGGCCTGCCGTTCAGTGGCTTTCTGTCCGCCGTGGAGTTGGAGGACGGGGAAGGGGGCGTCGGTAAGCAAGGCGCTGAGGGCAGCGAGGTGTTCGCGTCTTTTCACTAGGACGAGGACAGTGTGCTCGCCCTGCGCGGCTTGTGTGATGACATCGGCGATGAGCTGGTTGCGGTGCTCATCCACCGCCAGAGCGGTGTCGAGGTCGGGCCAGAAAAGGTAAGGAGCATCGTAGGTGAAGTCCGTGTTGTGGACTACATAGTTGCGTTGCCCAGGGCGATCAAGCTCGACGGTATGGCGGATAGGGCCGCAAATGAGAGGCAGTAACTTATCAAGACCGTCGGAACGGTACGGAGTCGCAGTCATGCCGAGCATAAAACGAACGTTGAGTTGCGCGAGGACATTGGTTAAACCTGCAGCCCCGACCCGGTGGCATTCGTCAACGATGATGTGGCCGTAGCCGGAGAGAAAGTCAGTCTTGGAATCGCTACGGCTGATGGACTGAGCTGTGACAATGTCTACCACGCCGCTGAGCTTCTTCTTAGCGCCGGAGTATTGCCCAACGTGGACGTCTGGAAGAAACTGTTTGAGGGCTTTGTGCCATTGGGTAGCAAGCTCCCTCGAAGGGACGATAACTGCGGTGGGCACTGACCGCTGCGCGATGATTGCACAGGCCATGACGGTCTTACCGGTGCCGGGAGGAGCAATGAGCATTCCAGACTTGTGCTTGAGCATCTGTGTGACGGCGGAATGCTGGTAGGGGCGTAGTTCGCCGGCGAAGGATGCATCGATGCGCTGTGGTTTCGGTGTATGGCCGCGGCGGGTGACGGTATATCCTGCGGTTTTCAGAATATCGAGGACGTCATCGAGCGTGCCGCGGTCGAGCGTGAGGATCTGGTCCTTCTCATCAAAGCGCACGATGATCCGTGGAGTTCCGAAGGTGGAGAAACGCTGGGCTTGCTTGATATAGAACTGCGGGTTAGCAATAGCGCCGAGGTGCCGCAGGGCCGAACGAGTGGTGGCGTCGACGCCCGATAAATCGACGTGGACGTGCGAATCGTGGGTGACGTGGACTTTCCCAGAAGCCTTGAGCCTCTTTAGTTCTGCGCGGGTGGGTGCCTGGGGGAGGGATGTCTCGGGATCAGGCTGAAGCGCAGCGTAGATTCTCTTGAGCTCGGAAAGTGTTGACTTCTTCGTACTTGCCAAAGCCTCGAATTGGTCTGACAAAGGTTGAAAATCACTGTCGACGAAGACCGTTGTGCCTTCGGATCGATGGTGGCCAGCCAATGGGAGGGCAATCAGGTTGCCGAAACCGCGGCCTTTCGCCGGCAGAGTGTCTTGGGAAGGGAAGAAACGGTCGAAACTGGAGAAGTAGGAATCCGGGCTAGCTTTGGCAAGAAGTCCGATGCCCACGGAACGGGCGAGGCTGGCAGGAATAGGTTCGTCGAAGAATACCCAGACGTGAGCTCCGTTCCCAGAGCGTGAAACCTCTATGAGTGGATCGAGTCCATGGTTCTTACATTCTTCGGAGTAGGCGCGGGCGGCTTGCTTGAAGTCGTCATCGTCGAAATCGCAGACTAACAGCCGGCAGCTATCATCTGTGCACAGTGGGTAAAGACCAACGTGGAAGTGGTTGTCCCGGCGCAAATGCCCTTCGATCACCTTCGGTGTTAAGGGTTTCAGGTCGGGGTTTCTTCGGTCATAGTAGCCATTGCTGGCCGGATACCAGGCCTTCTTTTCCGCAGTATTTTTAGCCACTGCGTAGACGTCTGTCCTCCCCGCGAAGTAATCCATGAAGAGCGCAATCTTCTCCTCCGGTGAGCGCCTTTCAGAATGAACGTTAGCCGGCGGCGGTGTGTCTGCGGGACTAGGGCGCGAGGGCGCATGATCGAGGGCCTGCAGCAGCTGGGCTACCTGGGATTCTAGTTCGCTAACGCGAGCTTCAAGCGCTTCGAGGCGTTCCTGTTCAGTCATGGCGTGTGTTCCTTGTGCGTCGGAACTAGTTTATATGACGGCATGCGGCTAAATGCCTTGTCGGTTTGGCGTTGTATTGCTTAGACTTAATCGCACGACGATCCGGTCACCGGAACGTTGTCGCCTGGAGCCGCGTAGGCTCCAGAGCTTTTTGCAGAGGGCGACTGGGGTCGCAGTGATAGGCTGCGCGCTTCAAAAGACAAGCCTTGATTCTGACAGGTGTGCCGGACATGCGCAGTATGTGGAGCATTGAGGTGGCCTCTAGCCATTCGTGCGCAACTTGGTTATCCTTGAGGGAAGTTTCACTTGTAAGCGAAAGGCGTTTCAGGTGTAAGTGTCACGCTGGGAAAGGAGTGCTGATGACTGCCTCTGCACTCATCAACGATCGGCTCATAATCGAAGAAACTACTCTCGAAGAGCTGAAGTCGCTGCAGACTCTCGAGGCAGCGAGCTTTCGGGTAGCAGATAAGCACGGGCGCCCAGTCCCGTTGTCGCGTGATGTTCAGCGATTGATTTCTCAGGTCTTGGCTTCTGTTGCGCAGCGAGGGGAAGTCACAATCTCTCGCATTCCTGAGGAGCTCACCAGTACAGTAGCTGCCGAGCTGTTAGGCATCTCGCGTCCAACGCTCATGAAATGGGCAAAGGAAGGAAGGATAGCTACCCACAAGCGCGGAACACATACGCGGTTTAAGCGTGAGGATGTCCTGCAGTTGAAGCGCCAGCGCGCTGAGGAACGCGTGAAAGCGTTCCAAGAATGGCGTGCATTCGAAGAGGAGAACGAGAGTTTCTTTTCACAGTCCTAGGTGCATTGTGAACTGCTAGAAACTGCACTGGGCTAACGCGGTTACTATCCTCGAGAACATGCCGCAAAAGGTATTCGTTGACGCAAACATTTTAGTGAGCCGTACAATCCTAGATTGGCTTTTTGCGCTGCAGATTTTATCTGGAGACATGTTTGTGTTCTATACGTCTCAAGACGTGCTTGCGGAAACGGTACGGGCGCTGCGGCGGAAACATCCCACAGCACCTGGGAGAATTATCAAGGACCGTGTCGAGAAGATCGGTGCGGTGATGGAGGAAATCATTGATGATTTTCCCGGAGACATGCCTTTCGACGGTTTGGATCGTCATGACTACCATGTCCACGCGGCGGCTTTCACCTCACAAGCCGACATCATCCTTACTGATAACTCGCCCCAGGATATAACCATAACTGCCAGCGAGCAGCGCTACGAGATAATGAATGCGGATGCATTCCTCATGCTCATTCGCGATTCCGCTCCAAACTTAGTGATTGAATGTACGAGTCAGCAGCTGGAGTATTGGCAGAAAAGGAAGGGCTTTCAGGGCCTAGACGATGCGCTGAGGAGAGCGGGTTGCGACAACTTTGCCAGCGCTGTGCGTGAAGCCTTGCAGGCGCTCGCGCAGCGCTAGTTTCATCCGCTCAGCGCTTGTAGCCGCAGACTTTCCAGTGGTCGGTGGTGCTATAGCCCGCACTCTTAAGCCCTAACAAGCTCCTGCAGCGCACCGAGAGCCTCACGGGAGGCAGTGCCGTAGCGCTCGCGCAGGAAGCGGTGGGTGGCGTCGGGGTTGTCGAGTGATACGGATGTCTCGCTGAGGTTGTGTAGCTCCGATTCGCCGGCATCGGTCTTTTCCACCGACCAAAAGCTCTCCGGGCGCAGGCCCAGTTCGCTGGAGCGCTCAAGCACGCTGAAGGCGTGGGAGGCAAAGATGAGCTGCGCGCCGTTGACGTTGATGCTGGGCTCGCGGAAGGCATAGATGATGAAATCCAACAGCGCTGGGCGCAGGGCGGAATCCAGCTCATCAGCCACTAGGATCCCACCGCGGCGCAACGTGTCCAACACCAGGGGAGCGGTGGCCATCCAATTCTGCGTGCCCCCGGATTCATCGGTCAACTTCAGCGCGTAGTAGGAGTCACCAACTTTGTGCTCCACGATGATGGAGTGCAGTAGGGACTCGATCTCTGCATCGGAGTAAGCCTGGAACTCGTCTGGTCGGGGGATGCTGCCGGCGCTGCGGCTGAGCGCATCAATGACCGGGCGCATCTGGCGGAAGACGTGCTCGGGGATGTGGTCCTGGTTCAGCCGCACGGAGTGGATTCCCGAATCGGCCGCGCGCAGCAGCGCGGCAGCCTCATGCAGGTGCAGCTTGCCCTCACGGATGAGGGTGGTGATGCGGGAGGCAGTACTCATGGAGGTATGGCCGTGCGGCAGGTAGGACACGTCGTGCACCAGGGCGCGGGCCAGCGGGGCGAGGATGGGGTGCTCATCGCGCAGTCCGGCGGACAAGAGCAGCTCGGTGTCATCTACGGGGCCAAGCTTGGCGACGTCCCCCTCATCCATAAAGGACTTAGTCCACTGCACCTCCTCCCCGCGAGTCCGCGCGAAGCAGGGGCTCCAGCGGGTAGAGGGCACGCGGCTGAGCCACTCGGCGTGCACGCCGGTAAAGCTCCACTGGAAGCCGTAGAGGTAGCGCACGCCATCGAGTTCGAACTCCAGCTCAAAGGTGCTGGGCAGGCGTTGCGTGCGGGGGTTGAGGCGGTACGGGGCGTGGGGGAGTTGGTTGGGTGGGGCGTCGGCAAGCCAGGCGGTGGCGGAGGACTCGATGGCGAGCAGAGCGAAAGCGAGGGCGTTGAGGATGCTGCTCTTGCCGGAAGCGGTGGGGCCGATGAGAACGGTGATGGGATCGCTAACCTGCGCCCAGCCTTCTTCCGGGGCGGTGGAGTGCTGCCAGTCGTGGTAGAGCGTGAGCGTTTGGGTGGCGCGGATGCTGCGGAAGTTGGACACGCTAAAGGAAAGGAGCCTCATGATCACGAGACTACAAGCTCCCAGATTCTTCATCAGACAATTCTGTCCTAGGTTCGGGCGCTGAGTTCTCGCCCCATGCCTTAACCCAGCCGGCGCTGGTAGCGTTTGTTGCGTACCGCAAAAGCAACCACAGGAGGCCACGTCCTATGGGTGGGGATACTACTGAGCTGCTCGTATGTTTCGGGTTAGTGATTGTCATGGCTCTTTATTGGACCTATTACATCCGGGGCGTGCGAAAAACTCCCAGGTCGGAAAGATGGTACGACTCAGCCGATGCGGAAGGCGCCGAAAGTGATGGTGTGCTCTTCATTTATCCCTACGGCACGCTCATCATGGGCGCTGCCGGTGCCACAGGGCTGGTCGCAAATATGAACCTCCCAGAGTCCGCCGAAACGGTGCTGCTTGCCCCGATCATGGCAGCTTTCGTCATCGGAGTCATTGGTTTTACAGGCGCGTTCGGGATTCCGCTTCCGTGGCCATTTGTTCCGCGTTGGGTAGTGGATATCCGCAAAGCAAAACGTGCTCGGAGACGCGAGCGCAGGCAAGCTAGGAAAATGAAAAAGAAAGAATAGGCCTGGTAACTGACGCAGAGGCCGAAGCCAGTATGTAGTGGGTCTAGGGCTGAGCGTCGTCAGTTTTGTAGGTGAAAGTAGCGGCGATGCACGCTAGGCTTTTGGCATGAAGTATCGGAACGTTCAGATCAGCTCCGTCGCGGCGCTTGTCATGAGCCTGTTAGGCGCGGCGTTCTTTGCTTTGGGGCGGGTCATATTTGGTGTCGGCGGATGGCTCGCATTCTTTACCCTTCCGGCCGGCGGCATCGTGGTCCTTGCGCTGTTAGTTTTGTGGCTCATCCCCGTACGTACCCCGAAGGAAGATGAAGGGGGCGGAACGTACAAGGCCTTCGGGTGGCGCGAGTCGTGGGCATTCATTGCTGTGACCGTGTTCCTCTTCCTGGCCGGCTTCTTTTTGGTCGATTACGGCGATACCGACGAGAGCGTGAAATCCGCCTTCACCCAGATTGTCGGTCGGTGGGCCTTAGACCTGTCCTCGATACTCTTTTGGCTCAGCGTTTTCGGGGTGATCGCCTCCTACGTTATCGGGGTCGTTGTGTCGGTGAAGGGGCAGAAGGTCGCTGACGAAGACCAGGCGCAGAGTTCAGGCCCGGGAGACCTGGACGAGGCAAACCCAGGCGAGGAGCTCGGCCAGGACGAGCCCTAAATTGCCGTTTTCTGGGCCTGCCGATTAATGTTGCTGGGAGCGGATTCGCTGCCGTACGTGGCGCACCAGTTAAGTACTGGCGTGGGTTGCGTGGGTAGGGAATACGCGGGGCTATAGCTCAGTCGGTTAGAGCTACGGACTCATAATCCGTTGGTCCCGGGTTCGAGCCCCGGTGGCCCCACAATTTAGAGCTTCTATGCTCTCCTTTAAGCAGGTGTTTCGCGCTCGATCCAACATTGAGATGTTCACATGTCTTGGGCCTGTTGTACTCTTAGCGGGAAGCGGAAGGAGGGCAAGCATGGAGCAATTTACGGCGCGGCAAATAGCCGAATGGTTTGTAGCGTGGGCTGATGAAACTGATGATGCTGACATTACGCAGCTCAAGCTTCAAAAGCTTCTCTACTACGCCAAAGGGCTGCATATGCGCTCCTCCGACGGCCTGCCGCTTTTTCCTGAACGAATGGAAGCCTGGGCTCATGGTCCAGTAGTCGTGGACGTCTACCATGACGTTAAGCACTACGGAAAGCTTCCCATAGACCCCGATGAGTTCGTCTCGGATGATTTCGACTGGGATGATTACCGCGACGTTGAGCAGGACTTGATTGAGGTATGGGATAAGTATGGCCCCTACTCTGCATGGGCTCTGCGGAATAAAACCCACACCGAGTCGCCGTGGAAAAAGAACTTCGTGGAGGGCAAACGCGGGTTAGAAATAACTGATGCCGATCTGAAGAACTACTTCTGCTAGCTGTGGGCACGAAAAGTAAACGACGGGGGAGTAGGCCAACCAGAGGGGTGAGGAGCGCCCCAGATTCAAGCGTCGTGGATGCTCTTCGTAGCTCGCGGGCTGACTATCCGCTCCTGTCAACGCGATTCCTGCAGCAGGGGTGGGGCTTCGAAGAACTAGATGATTCAATGCGCGCAGAGTTTCTGGAAAAGTGGCACAAGCGGTCAGTGCTTTCATGGAAAGAGCTGGCACAGCATCCCAGGCACGGACTCGGCTCAGAGTTTATTCCGGCAAGCGCTATCAAGCCTCAGATTCCGCGGCAATTTCAGGATGTGGAGAAATTCCGGGTTTACCGTCACAAAGGGAATCTTCCTTTCGCGGGCTGGAAAGACGGGGAAGTGTTTTATGTCATTTGGATTGAGAAAGCCTACAACGAGCTCTACATGCATTAGCTCATTTTCTGAGCCTTAGCGGTCCGCCAGCTAGGCGGCGCATTGCAAGGAATAGCTCCTCAATGCGAGAGATTGCTTAGCACCCGATACGATGACCACCATGAGCGTTGTCGAGATGGACCCGTTGATCGAGTCGCTGTACTACTGGTCCGACATCATAGGTGTCCTCCTCATGGGCATCATCGGTGGCACCATGGCCCGGCAGCGCGGCTATGACATCGTGGGTTTCTTCTTCATCGCGATGTTCTCTTCCCTCGGCGGCGGCATGATCCGTGACGTGCTCATCAACCGCGGCACCGTCGCCGCGATGAGCCAGCCGGAGTATCTCTACCTGGCGTTCACCGGTGCTATCATCGCCCGCTTTGTCTACTTCAAGGGCAAGACATGGGACTACGTGCAGTCGCATGGTGATGCGGTGGTCTCGGCCCTGTGGGCGTCGACAGGCGCGCTCAAAGCCATCGCCTACGGCCTGCCCCTGATTCCCTGCATCATGATGGGCGTGTTCACGGCTACGGGCGGCTCCATGATCCGTGACATCGCCATGGGGCGCGAGCCCGCCGTCTTTGGTGATAACACCCCCACCGTGATCCCCGCGGTGGCCTGCGCGCTGGTGGTCTTGGGCGCAGACTCGGTCGGCTACTTGGCGTGGGGGGTTATTCTCGGGCCGGTTGTGTCCTTTGTCCTCACCATGCTGGGCATCTGGGCGGGCTGGCGCGTGCCTGCACGCCAGGAGTGGGCGCCGGTCAATGACACCGCGGCCTACGTCATGGTCATGGCGCGCAAGGCGGAAAGCAAGGGGCGTGCCGTGGGGCGTCGTCTAGAGCCCACGAAGCTTCGCTCCTGGCGCCACAACCAGATGGAAAAGGCCCTGCAACGCCGCATCGAGCGCGAAGTCCGAGCCGGCAAGCGCCGTGCGGAAGCCGCCATCGATGCCTCCGAGTTCCTCGACTCCTTCAACGAGGAAGTCGCAGAGATGTCGGAGATGATGGAGCCGGCCGTCGCGGAAGCGGAGTCCTCCGACTTCGGTGTGGACCTAAGCGGTGACTCCTACGAGGAACAGAGCGCTGAGGGGCCAACGCCGCGCGAGCTTTTGGATCGCATCTTGGCTGATGATCAGCTCACCGATGAATTGGTGGAAAGACTCATGCGCCGATATGAAAAAAGAGATGATTAGAACCTGAGAAATGCTTTAACCTAGTGATGAAAGTGAGGTGATGGACGCGTGACGTCGAGGCGTTCTTTTCTGGGTATGCTCGCGGCGCTG
This sequence comes from Corynebacterium sp. c25Ua_47, assembly GCF_039907205.1. Lineage (NCBI taxonomy): Bacteria > Bacillati > Actinomycetota > Actinomycetes > Mycobacteriales > Corynebacteriaceae > Corynebacterium > Corynebacterium sp. c25Ua_47. Next base: position 18,352 of record NZ_JASBOH010000001.1, read on the forward strand.
GCGGTGTCGGGCGTTGCGGCCCCCACCCTGGCGGGCTGCGGAACGGAACCGGAGCGCATGGATACCTCGGGAATGAATCTCATTACTACCGATATCTCGGAGCCGCAGCGCTCCCTCATCCCGGCCGATTCCAACGACGTGCCAGGCCAAACCATCATCAACCTGGTGTACTCGGGCCTGATGTACCTGGATAAGGACGGCGGCGCCCATTACGACATGGCGGAATCCGTCACGCAGGTTGATGACACCACGTTTGACGTGCAGATTCGTGAAGACGCGGTGTTCTCCGATGGCTCGAAGGTCAGCGCGCAGGACTTCGTCGATACGTGGAATACGGCAGTGCGCCAGTCCCTGCTTTCCGCACATCACTTTGCGCCGATTCTCGGTTTCAATGAAGGCAGGAAGGAGATGCGCGGGCTGACGGTGACGGGGGAGAAGTCCTTCCGCATTGAGCTCTCGCGCCCCACGGCGGGCTTCATTGAACGCTTGGGTTATTCCGTCTTTTTCCCCATGCGCTCTGCGGATCAGGACAAGCTGAGTGAGCGCGGCACGGACCCGATTGGCAGCGGGCCATACCTGTTGGCCTCGTGGGAACGTGAGAAGGCGTTGACCCTCGTGCCGAACCCGCGTTATAAAGGGCCGCGACACCCGCAGAATGAGGGCATTAAGTTCGTCGTGTACGCCTCGGAGGAGCAGGCCTACGAGGATCTTGTGGCGGGCCGGCTGGACGTGCTGACGCGCATCCCGGCGGAGAAGCTCGGAAGCTTCGAAAAGGAGCTCGGCGCGCGGGCCCTTACTAAGCCTGGCGGTTCGATCATGGAGATCACCATTCCCGCCAACGATGCCAATTTCCGCGGCGAGGCTGGCCGCCTGCGCCGCCGGGCCCTGTCCATGGCGGTAGACCGAGAAAAGATTGCGCGGGACATCTTCCACGACCGAGTGACTCCGGCCAACAGCTTCGTAGCGCCGCTCTTCGGCTCCCCACCGCCTGCGCCGGAAGGTGCTGACGTGCTGACCTACCAGCCGGATAGAGCCCGCGAGCTGTGGGAACAGGCGGAGAAGCTAGACCCCTTTAAGGGGACGTTCAGCATCGCGTTTAACGCCGATGGCGGCCACAAGACGTGGGTCGATGCGGTGGCTCAGCAGGTGACGGATACCCTCGGTGTGCTCGCCGAAAGCAAGGAATTTGGGACCTTGAAGGAATTGCGTCGAGAGGTCACAGCGCGGCACATTACCGGTGCTTTCAGGACGATTTGGCAGGCGGAATTTCCGGATGAGTCGACCTTCCTGGTGCCGCTGTTTGCCTCCTATTCCTCAGAAAACGAGTCAGGTTTTCGCAGCACCGAATATGACGAGTTGCTGAAGAAGGTAGGCCAGGCGAAGGACCGGGAGGAGGCCCAGGAGTACTACTTGCAGGCCCAGGAGCTGTTGCTGGAGAAGATGCCGGCGATTCCGCTGTGGACGACTAAGGCATTCAGCGCCTACGGCAAGGACATCATCCCTGCTGGCTACACGTGGAAGCCCACTCCGAACTACTATCTCATCCACCGCGCTTGAGATTCCAAGGGTTCTGTCAGGCTGTAGGACTAGGCTTGGCGCAATGCTGAAGTATTACTTTTTCGCCATTTGGCAGGCCTTCGTTGACCATGGTTTGCCACTGCTAGGAATGCTGCTGTTGGCGATTCTCATCCCGCGCATCGGCCGCTTGGCGGTGCGGGTTATTGAGTCCCGCCTCGATGAAAACCAAGAGTCCACCAAGGCGCGCTTGGCGCTGGCCGGCGCGCTGGTCTATGTGGCACAGGCGGTGGCGTACTTCCTGCTCGTGTTGGCGGCGCTGGCCAACGTTGGAGTGCCTCCCCTGGGCGCGGCCATCCCGGCAACCGTGGTCTCGGCTGCCGTCGGTTTCGGCGCCCAGTCGATCATCGGTGATTTCCTCGCCGGTTTCTTTATCCTCTCGGAAAAGCAATTCGGTGTGGGTGACTATGTCAGCTTCGACGGAGTGACCGGCGTGGAGGGCACCGTCGTTTCGCTGACCTTGCGCACGACGACGGTGCGTACGCCGACCGGTGAAGTTGTCATGGTGCCGAACGGTTCGGCGGGCGTGGTCACAAATTACTCGCAAGAGTGGTCGCGCGCGGTGGTGGATATTGCCATCCCGGTCCATGAGGGCGATTCCGTGCAGGAGCTGACCGAACAGGTAGAGAAGATTTCACAACGCGCCATCGATACCCCGGACATCCGCGCGGACGTGGCTGGTGAGCTCGACGTTCTGCCCGCTACTGGGTTGGTTGCTCCCACGGTGGCCGGCCAGCCATGGCAGGTGAAGTACCGCGTCTTGGTGCAGGTCAACCCCGCACGCCAGTGGGCGGTGGAGCGCGCGATCCGCTCGGCGCTGCTTTCTTCCTTCTGGGATCTGTACAAGCTGCCTAACACTGAAAACGTCGCGGGTGAAGTCCTGGAGGTGCTGGGCGGCGCGGTGGATGCCGATGCCCCCACCACCGTCATGCCGGCGGCAGGCGCTAACACCGAGTCGAGACAAGAGAGCTCGGCGTCCGAGACGGAAGCTATCGCCGCTGACGCTGTCGCTGACGCGGCCGCCGAAGCGCAAGACAGCAAGGATGACGGCCCAGGGCGCCCGGCCTATTCGGCCGAACCCGACGACGAGGAAGAGGATGATTACGGCCGCGGTATCTGGCGCGCGGATAAGCCGGAGAACAAGTGGGACTCCTTCTGGACGCTTGGCGGGCGCGTGCGTCGCTCCACCACAGGGCTTATCGCCGGGCTCGGCGCGATCAGTGTGCTGCTGTTAGCGTCCGCCAACCCAGACGGCGTGGAGAATGCCGGGTGGCTATCACCCTCGCGCTGGATGGGACAATCAGAGACAACGTCCGAGTCCACTCAGCCCTCCGAACCTTCGCCAACGCCACAAACCGCGCCACAGGACGAGCCTACCTATGTCTCGACGCCCGAGGAGCCGGTGGAAAGCGTGCAGGGCACAGTCACTGAAAACACCCCGGACAGTGAAGCCGTCTACGCACCTGTGAATCCAGGGGAACCGACAACCCAAACACCAGCGGAGGAAGGGGTCTCCGAAACTCCCGCGCCCACTGAGGGCGCACAGGCTACCGCTACTGAAGGGGCCTCGGAGCCTTCCGCCGAGATGTAGACCCGAAGGGGGCCGAGAGGCGCTGCACAGAGAGAGGTGAGAGAGACGCTTGGAGAGGGCGCACGAGAGATATGAGTGATAGGGAAGTGCAGCGGCGTAATGCGCTACACCTTATGTATCGGCCCATCGCCACCGATCGTTAACGCAAGCAAGCTAGCTCACAACTCCCGCGCCCGGCCTATAGGTCAGCGCATGCGCCTGCCTCACGGGGGAACCCGGCCTGAGTACATCATCCACGCGCAGCCAGTGCATCTGCGCCTCCTCGCGGCTCAGCGTGACGAAGCAATAGCCGTGGCTATCCAGCTCGACGTGGTGGCACTGCGGGTTGGCCTGGCGTAATACCTGTTCGGCAAGGCGGGAGACAGTATTGCCCGCGCGTAGGTTGAGCGCCTCGTTGATATTGGGCGCCGACACGGACCCGCACACCATCTCCGCGGCAACCACCTCCTCGCCCTTGCTAATCGTATGCGCCCATTCGGTGTGGATATCGCCGGTGAGGAACAGGGCGTGGGCAGGGGAGGCGCGGAGGGCGTCGATAAGCGCGCGGCGTTCTGCGGAGTAACCATCCCACTGGTCCCCGTTGACGGGAATCCCTGTGATGTTCTTCGTCAGGGCAGCAGCCACCTGTGCGGTCAGCGAATTCTCCTGCAGTGACACCAGGTTCAGCGGGGCAAACATCACCGAATTGCCCAGCAGATTCCACGTGGCCTGCGAGGTCTCAATCTTTCCCAGCAGCCAGTCATACTGCTCCGAGCCCAGCATGCTCCGGCCCTCTTTCATAAACGCCACCGGGTTCCATTGCGCCTGCTGGTCGCGGTAGGTGCGCAGGTCCATCATGGTCAGCTCCGCCAAATCGCCGAAGGTCAGTGAGCGGTACAGATGCCCGTCCTCGGAAGCCGCGGTGGCGCGCACGGGCATCCACTCGAAATAGGCGCACATGGCCGCCGTCTGCCGCTCCTGCCAGCTTCCTTCCGTGGCGGGGTCGTGGTTCTCCGCGCCGCCGGCCCAGTTATCGTTGGCCGTTTCATGGTCATCCCACACCACGATCCACGGCAGAGCGGCATGCGCTGCCTGCAGGTCGGGGTCGGTGCGGTAGCGCCCGTAGCGCGTGCGGTAATCCGCCAGCGTGGTGATCTCGTGCGCTGGGTGGTGCAGGCGCACCGGCCCAAACCCGGAGTATTCGCCGGCGGCGTACTCGTAGATGTAATCGCCTAAGAACACCATGTAATCCAGCTGCCCGGAGTGCGCGCGCTGGGCGATGTCCGCGTAAGCGCTGAAGAAGCCCGACTCCCAGTTCGCGCAGGAGGCGACCCCAAACGTGAGCTGCTCCGGCGAGGAGGTGGCCGCAGGTGCGGTCTTGGTCCGCCCGATGGGGGAGGAGACACCATCGACGAGGAAGCGATAAAAATACACGGTGTCCGGCTGCAGGCCGTGCGGGTCCACGTGGACGGTATGGTCACGGCTTGCGGAGGCAACCACAGTGCCGCGCTTGACAACGTCCCTCATCTCCCCATCCGCTGCCACCTCCCACTTCACGGTGACCGAGGGCCCTACGCCGCTGCCCGGCAGTGCCTCCTCGGTGGGCGTGATGCGCGTCCAGAGGATGACTGAATCCGGAATCGGATCGCCGGATGCCACTCCGTGCACGAAGGGCAGCGTGCCCGCGGGCGGCTCTACTAGCCCGAGGGAGGAGGTGGACGTGGGATCGGCTGCCGAGGCTGAAGAGGCGACGAGGGAGGCAGCGGTGGCTGTGGCTAATCCGGAGGCGTGGAGGAGGCGGCGACGAGTCAGAGAGCGGCGCATGGCTCTACGGTTTCTCCGCTGAGGCGGTGTCGCAACTTGGGGGCAGAGAATTCGCCCGCCGGTCAGGTGTGGTTTTCCGTGGCTTCACGTGTGCTTTACCCCTTGGGGTGGAGTAATTTCTTGCGGGGTGAGTTACGGGCTATAACTTATGCTTATGAAGAAGTTCTCTCGTGCGGTTCTCGCCGCCTCTGTCTCTGTTTCTCTCTCCCTGTCCGTTGTCGTCCCCGCTCAGGCGGAGACCGGTGCTTCCTACGAGGAGGCCCCCACCGCGGTTTCCTCTCCGTCTGATACGGGCGACCTCGAGTCCGGCCTGTCTTCGGAGCTGGATGTTGAATCCTCCAGCAAGGAGCTGGGCTCCTCCACCGAAGGCACTGGCTCCTCCAGCAAGGAGGAAGATGACGCCGAATTCGAGCAGTCTTCCCAGGGTGAGAGGATTGCCTTGGGCCTGGGCATTAGCGCAGCGCTTCTCGCGGCCATCGCCGGCGGCGTGTTCTGGGCCGTGCAGCAGGGAATCATCCCGAACCCGCTGCCGGGCGTGATTCCTTCGCCGAAGGCACAGGAGCCCGCACCTGCTCCGGCACCTGCACCTGCCCCCGCACCGCAGCCAGCTCCGGAACCGGCTCCTGCGCCGGCTCCCGCCCCTGCGCCTGCACCTGCCCCCGCACCGAAGCCGGCACCGGCTCCGGCCTACTACTCTCGCTGCGCCGATGTGTGGAACGCGCTGGGCCGCCCCATCTACCCGAGTGACCCGGGCTTCCGATCCAAGTTTGACCGCGATGGTGATGGCGTAGGCTGCGAGCGCGATCCTCGTTAAGCTGGAGCGCATGAGCGCTTTTTCTTCTCTTGAGTCCTGGCCCGTCGATACCGTTGCCGGTGCCTTGCTGCACCGCGGTGAGGTAGTAGAACAGGTCGGTGATGTCTCCCGCCGCTTCCCAGTAGCCTCCGTGACCAAGCTGGTGGCCGCCTATGGGGTGATGGTGGCAGTGGAGGAGGGCGCTGTGGAGCTGGATCAGCCTGCCGGTCCTGAAGGCTCCACGCTGCGCCACCTGTTGGCCCATGCCTCGGGGGTGGGCTTTGATACACGCGAGCCTCAAAAACCGGTGGGCGAGCGCCGTATCTACTCCTCGGCGGGCTATGAGTGGGCCGCCGAGGTAGTCGAGTCTGCAACCGAGATTCCTTTTGTTGACTACCTTGCGGAAGGCGTGTGCGCTCCGCTGGGTATGCAGGCCACCACCCTGGAAGGCTCGGCCGGGCACGGCTTGGTTTCTAGTGTGGAGGACCTAGCCGCCTTTGCCGCCGAGGTGTACGCGCCGCGTTTGCTGGATTCCTCCACCGTGGAAGACATGCGCAGCGTCCAGTTCCCCGGGCTGCGCGGGATTGTGCCGGGCTACGGCAGCTTCAAGGACTGCACGTGGGGGTTGGGCTTTGAAATCCATGGCGAAAAGAAGCAATGGATGGGCGGCTTGCCAGCCGATGCCGTGGGGCATTTCGGCATGAGCGGAACCTACCTGTGGGTGGCCGGTGAGTGGGCGATGGTGGCGCTCACGGACCGCGACTTCGGACACTGGTGCAAGCCGCTGTGGGCCGAGACCAATACGGCGATCTGGGAGGAGTGCCAGGCGCGCTAGCCATAGCCGCGGTGAAGAACTTGGATGGCGTAGCGGCGCACCGACAGGCGCCACAACGGGGGTAGTGGGGCACCTGTGGCGACCGCGCGCACATGATGCTCGTGAGCCCTCATGTGGCGAATGTGGTTAATGGGGTGAATTTCCGGGCGAAAGTCTCAACCTGATATTGAGGCAGCGGGGGCTTAAGTGCAGGTTGAGGGTTGTTGTGGCCTAAGTGGCGGGGGAAAATCGTGGGCACACAACGACGCACCGAGTGGCCACATACCGTGGCCACACCAATCGGTGTTCGCGCCTCGGCGCGAGTGGCGTGATGAAGACTAGTTCGTAGGGGAAGACGAAGCTCGTCTTGCGTCGGCGCATGCCGGCGTGCCATCACTCGCACGTCAAAGGAGTTTAAGGAGTGAATCAACGCGTTCACCCGCAGGTAGCCGGTGCAACCGCGCCGGCCCCTTCAGCCAGCCCACTTGGCAGCCCAGCGGATACGTGGCCCAACCGCGCCTGCGGTGAGGTCTGCACCGCCGTGCTGCAGATCTCGGGCATGCCGCGCAGCCTGCGCCCGGCCATCGAGCGCGCCATGGCTCGCTGTATTCGCAGCGAAAGCGAATTCATCGTCCCCGGCGATGACCCGCTGACCGCCCAGTGGTGTACCCGCTGGCGCCGGGACCCGCTGTGGGACGTTGTCGGCATAAAAGCCGACAACGCAGGCTGCACCGGAATCGGTTGCCAGCAAGTGCTCACCGGAACGCCCAGCGAATTGGAAGCGCTGGGCCGCGCGGTGGAGATGCTGGCGGGGGAGTACGGTTTTCGGGGCGTCGTCAAGCGTGCGGTCTAAGTCGGTGAAGGCCTAGTCCGCGAAGGGATCGAAGATGCGCTCCGGCAGGTCCGCCACGGAGTCAATGATGCGCGTCGGGCGGAAAGGATAGCGCTCGATGATGCGGTCATCGCTGATGCCGGAGCGCACCAGGATGCTGCGCATGCCGGCCTCGAGGCCTGACTTGACGTCGGTATCCATGCGGTCACCGATCATGACGGTGTTTTCCGAGTGTGCGCCGATGTTGTTCAAGGCGCTGCGCATCATGACCGGGTTCGGCTTGCCCACGTAGTAGGGCTCGCGGTTGGTCGCCGCGGTGATGAGTGCCGCGACAGCGCCCGTGGCCGGAAGCACGCCCTGCGGCGCGGGGCCCGTGACGTCCGGGTTGGTGGCAATGAAACGCGCTCCGTTGCGGATGAGATTGATGGCCGTGGTGATGGCTTCAAAAGAATAGGTGCGGGTCTCGCCCAAGACCACGAAATCGGCGTCCCGGTCATTGAGGATCCAGCCGGCCTCGTGCAGCGCGGTGGTCAGGCCGGACTCGCCCACGACATAAGCCGTGGACAGCCCCGCCTGGTTGGAGAGGAAGGCCGCAGTGGCCGTCGCTGAGGTCCAGATGCGCTCGGCCGGGATGTCCAAGCCGGTGTTCTGCAGGCGTGCTGACAGGTCCCGCGGAGTGGACATCGAGTTATTGGTCAGCACCATGTACTCGATGTTGTTGTCCTTCAGCGCTTGGATGAATTTATCCGCGCCGGGAATCATCTCCCCTTCCTTGATGAGGACGCCGTCCATGTCAGAGAGGTAAGAAATCACGAGTGTTCCTCCACGTAGTCAGCAAGTTCGCCCACCGTGGTTACGGAGAGCATGGTTTCTTCATTAAGGCGGACCCCGCAGGCTTCCTCGAGGCGCACGGCTAATTCGATGCGCTCGAGTGATTCAACCCCCAGGTCCTCCAGCTTTGCTTCGCGCTCTAGTCCTTCCTCCACGCCGGTTACCTTCGTGATGAGGCGCGTCAGTTCGCTATAGGCGTCGCCGGCGGGTGCAGAATCCTGCTCTTCGGCCGGCGCGGAGCCGAAACGGGCTTGGAGTTGCGCTGAAAGGTCATTAGCCATGGGGCCCAGTCTAGTATTGAAATGTCATGGTTATTCGAGCACGTTCCTCCGCCGTCGCGCGCAGCTGGTCGCGCCGGGTTCGCCCCCGCATGCGTGCCATCGAGCACGCCGTCCACAATGAGCTGCATGATCTCACGACTGAACCGGGCCTGACTGCGGTGAGCGACTCGGGCTTCGTCGACAACGACGGCGTGCGCGTGGCGTGGTACGAGGTGGGCCCTGCGGATGCGGAGGTCACCGCGGTCTTCATCCACGGCTATTGCCTGTCTGCTGAGAGCTTCTATTCCCAGGTCAACGACGTGCGCCGCAACTATCCCACGGTGCGCTGCCTGCTTGTCGACGTCCGCGGCCACGGCCAATCCACCCACGTCGCCCCCGCGCAGTGCACGGTTCGGGGCGCGGCCGACGATGTGCTGGCCGTCATCGCTGAGCGTGCCGCCGAGGGGCCGTTGGTGCTGCTTGGGCACTCGATGGGCGGAATGATTGCGCTTAACCTGCTGCGCCGCGCACCGCGCCAGATCTTTGACCGCGTTGAGGGGATGGCGCTGGTGGCCACCTCTATGCAGCGCTTTGCCGCCGCAGGCGTGGCTCGCATCTTGGAATCGAAGACCCTCGGCGCGGTCTACCGCGCGTGCTTGAAGCTGCCCCGTCGGCTCAACCGGGTGCGCTTTGAGGTAGCGGCAGTCATCGCCCCGGCTTTCGCGGCGCTGCTGCAGGGCTTTCCACAAATGGACAAGCTGCAATTCCACGTGGCGATGCTGCTGGATACGCCGATGTCGAGCTATGCGGGCTTCTTCGATGACTTGGTGGAGCACTCTGAGTTCGGCGCAACGGCCCGGCTGCGCAGCGTGCCGGGCGAAATCGTGGTGGGCCAGCATGACATCGTGACCCCGCACCGCCAATCGGAGGTGATTGCCCGCCACTGGCCGGACTCCACCCTGACCGTCGTCGACGGGGCGGGCCACATGGTCATCTTGGAAGAGCCCAGCGAGGTGTCCAAGGCTTTGGGGCGGGTGCTCGACCGCGTGCTCGATGGCGACTAAGCCGCGCTAATGCCGGCTAAGTCCTTTGTCGACGGCGGCAGGGCCTTTTGTTGGCGGTGGCTGAGACCCGCGCGGTGGTCGAACTGCCCGTTCTGCCAAAGTTAGAGCCTCTGATGCAAGATCTGGCTCGAACTTTGGCAACAACGACAGCTGGCCGCCCTGGGTTTAGGCAAAAAGAATGCCCCTCCTACCCACAATGGGGCAGAAGGGGCCGGAGGGCTTGGGGCTGTTAAGCCCTAAGCCTTAATCCTCATCAGCCTTAATCCTCGTCGGAGGAGGTGGAGATGGTGGCGGTCGGGTCGTCGAGCTTCAGCTCACGAGCTGCCTTCTCCACGGTGCTGCGCTCCACCTTGCCCTCGCGGGCCAGGCCCTCGAGAACGGCGACGACGATGGACTCGGCGTCGATGTTGAAGTAGCGGCGAGCGCCTTCGCGGGTATCGGAGAATCCGAAGCCATCTGCGCCCAGGACGATGTAGTCGCCCGGGACGTAGGGGCGAATCTGCTCCTGCAGGTCCGTAGCGAAGTCGGAGACACCGACGAACGGCCCCTCGAAGCCCTTGAGCTGGGAGGTAGCGAAAGCCTCGGTCGGCTCCGTGCCCTTGCGCAGTGCCTCCTGGTTACGGGCGGCGCCGTCGCGAGCCAGGTTGACCCACGAGGTGACGGAGAACAGCGAAGCCTTGACATCGAAGTCCTCAGCCAGGATCTCCTGGGCGCGCAGGGCCTCGTACATGCCCACACCGGAGGCCAGGATGTTGGCTGGGATGGAGCCGGACTCGGCGGTGTTGTAGTGGTAGATGCCCTTGTGCAGGCCCTCGACGTCGAGGTTCTCCGGCTCAGCAGGCTGCTTGACCGGCTCGTTGTACACGGTGATGTAGTACATGATCGGCTCGTTGTCCTCGTCGTACATGCGCTCAATACCGCGCGGAACCAGGTGAGCGATCTCGTAGCCGAAGGCCGGGTCGTAGACCTCCACGGCCGGGTTGGTCGACGCCAAGATCGGGGAGTGGCCGTCCATGTGCTGCAGGCCCTCACCGGTCAGGGTGGTGCGGCCGGCGGTAGCACCGATGATGAAGCCGCGGCCCAGCTGGTCGGCAGCAGCCCAGAAGGCATCGCCGGTGCGCTGGAAACCGAACATCGAGTAGAAGATGTACAGCGGAATCATCGCCTCGCCCTGGGTGGCGTAGGAGGTAGCAGCCGCGGTGAAGGAGGCTGCGGCACCGGCCTCGGAAATGCCCTCGTGCAGAATCTGACCATCCGTGGCCTCGCGGTAGGAGAGCATGAGGTCGTGGTCCACCGGAACGTAGTTCTGGCCACGCGGGTTCCAGATCTTGAGAGTCGGGAACCAAGAGTCCATACCGAAGGTGCGGGCCTCATCCGGAATGATCGGCACGACGCGCTTGCCCAGCTCCTTGTCGCGCATGAGCTCCTTGAAGGTACGCACCAGCGCCATGGTGGTGGCGACGTCCTGCTTGCCGGAACCCTTGCGGACCGAGCGCAGCTTGGACAGATCCGGGGTGGTCAGCGTCTCGAAGTTCTCACGACGTTCCGGCAGGAAGCCGCCCAGCTCTTTACGACGCTCCAGCATGTACTTGATCTCCGGGGCGTCCTTACCCGGGTGGTAGTACGGCGGCAGGTACGGATCGGCCTCGAGCTGCTCGTCGCTGATCGGGATGCCCTGCTTGTCGCGGAAGAGCTTCAGATCCTCCAGCGTCAGCTTCTTCATCTGGTGGGTAGCGTTGCGGCCCTCGAAGTTGTGGCCCAAGCCGTAGCCCTTAATGGTGTGGGCCAGGATGACCGTCGGGCGGCCGGTGCCCGCGTAGCTCAACGCCTTGTCGTATGCGGCGTAGATCTTGCGGTAGTCGTGGCCACCGCGGCGCAGTGCCCAAATCTCATCATCGGACATGTCCTCCACCAGCTTGAGCGTGCGCTCATCGCGGCCGAAGAAGTGCTCGCGCACGTAGGCGCCGTCGTTAGCCTTGAAGGTCTGGTAGTCACCATCAGACGTGGTGTTCATGATGTTGACCAGGGCGCCGTCCTTGTCGGCTTCCAGCAGCTTGTCCCAGCCGCGGCCCCAGACAATCTTGATGACGGACCAGCCGGCACCGCGGAAGAAGGACTCCAGCTCCTGAATGATCTGGGTGTTACCGCGCACCGGACCATCGAGACGCTGCAGGTTACAGTTCACCACGAAGGTCAGGTTATCCAGCTCATAGAGGGAAGCCATCTGCAGCAGACCACGGGACTCCGGCTCATCCATCTCGCCGTCGCCGAGGAAGGCCCAGACATGCTGCTTGGAGGTGTCCTTGATGCCGCGGGTCTCCAGGTACTTATTGAAGCGTGCCTGGTAGATGGCGTTGATGGGGCCCAGGCCCATGGACACGGTGGGGAACTCCCAGAAGTCCGGCATCAGGCGTGGGTGCGGGTAGGACGGCAGACCATTGCCCTCGCCGCGGGAGTGCTCCTGGCGGAAGCCATCGAGGTCTTCCTCGCTCAGGCGGCCCTCCATGAAGGCGCGGGCGTAGACACCCGGGGAGGCGTGGCCCTGGAAGAAGACCTGGTCGCCGCCGGAGGGATCATCCTTGCCCTTGAAGAAGTGGTTCAGGCCCACCTCATACAGCGGGGCAGCGCCTGCGTAGGTGGAGATGTGGCCACCGACGCCGATGCCCGGGCGCTGTGCGCGGTGCACCATGATGGCCGCGTTCCAGCGGATCCAGCGGCGGTAGCGCTTCTCCAACTCTTCATCGCCCGGGAACTCTGGCTCCAGGGAGGTAGGGATGGTGTTAACAAAATCCGAGGACGTCAGCGACGGCAACGGCACGCGCTTGGCGGTAGCGCGCTCAAGAAGGCGCAGCATGAGGTAGCGGGCGCGCTCCGGATCGGAAGAATCTAGAAGACCGTCGAGGGAGTCCATCCACTCGCGGGTCTCCTCGGGGTCGGAGTCATGCAGGTATGCTGCCACGCCATCGCGAACGATGGGAAAGTTGGAGTCGCCGTTGTGGGCGTCCAAGTCGGCCATTAAATCCTCCTGGGTCGTAGTACACAGATCTTGCTCTAGGATACGCGCCCCTTTCGCGGTGGGTCACTCGGAGGCCCCCACGGGTGGTTTTATGGGGGAAAATGTCCACCTCTGGGGAGGAACGGGGGAGGTTTGACGCGAAAAAGTGCACCGTAGACGTTAAAATACTCTGCATGACATCAACTACTTCATCGGAAGGAACTCAACGAGTGACGGGATTCGCAGCCAAGCTCGGCATCGAGGAGGGGCAGATTGCCCTAGAACTTGGTTGGGACGAAGACTGTGACTCCACGATTTCTGAGTCCATCGAGGACGTGTTGGGGGAGGACTTCCTCGAGGAAGAGACCGACGAGTTGTGCGACCTTGTGCTGCTGTGGTGGCGCGCGGAGGACGGCGACTTGGTCGATGGGCTGGTGGATGCCACCCGTCCCTTGGGCGATTCCGGCCGCATCTGGCTGCTGACCCCAGGGGCTGGAAAGCCAGGCAACTTGGAGCCAGGCGAGATCTCCGAATCTGCACAATTGGCCGGCCTCGTACAGACCAAGGCCGAGCGCCTCGGCGAGTGGCAGGGGTCCTGCCTCGTGGCCCGCGGCTACACCAAGAAGCCCTAAGGAATAATCGCAGGATGTACCTGCTCACGCGGCATTCGCAGCGGCGAATCACACCCCGATTTGTTGCTGCGGGTGCCCATGGGCTAATCTTGTTCGAGCACACCAAGTGCACTGCGGCTTTAGCTCAGCTGGAAGAGCAACTGGTTTACACCCAGTAGGTCGGGGGTTCGATCCCCTCAGGCCGCACCAGGTCAGGCCCCCTTTCCGTTAAGTCGGAGAGGGGTTTCGTCGTGCTCGGAGGGCGCCCGCGGGTGCCCTAGGGTGAAAGCCGCTTTGGTGGTCGGTGTAGATGTGGACTGCTCCGTCTGTTTTAGTTGGGTGTCTTGGCGTTCAGGATTTGGGACGGCAGTGATGACGCGGGCGTAGCCGATGATTTGGCCGGCAATGGCCGTGGAGTGTTCGGTTGGGATATACCTCAAAAGGGCACCACTCGCCCCAATCCGATATTCGCTCCCCTCTACGAATGAACGGATGCGTAACGGTGCTCCATGTACAAGTGGAACTAATACTTACGAAAATGACTTAGGCCACAAAAGCATGACCAGTGTTTATGCAGATGAATAATCATTGTTGGCAAATGGTTATTGACTGCATTTTTCATTAGTCATAGGTTTGAGGTAAGCCGGTGATGAGCCGGGCATCTTGGAAATCTGGAAAAGGGGTCATCATGTTCAAAAAAGGGCTGGCGTGCGTGAGCGCTACGGCATTGTTCGCGCTGAGTTCGACATTTTCAGTGCAAGCTGAAGATGACATTGATGCGTAAACAGAAAAGCACAGCCTACTGGTGGAGCGTTACTGTCGTTGTAGTGCTGTTCATCGCAACGCTTGTAATCAATTATCTAGCAGGATTAAGTGCTGATGAATCATACTTTGGAGCACATTGGTGGCATCGTCTGGCATGGGTTACGCCACTGTTGTTCTTGGCTTCTTTGATTTGGGCCTGGTTCGAGCACAGGAAGGTGCATCGGTATCCGCATTGACCCATATTTAGCAGCGTCGGGCGTGAATGAGAAGGAAGGCTTTGCGCTTGGGCGAAAGATGCTTTTTGCTCTAGTAGGGAGTGTCGATCCTGCTTCGCACCGTTTGTCTTAGTGTTCGCCTGGCCACTCGCGGAGATCGATCCGGTTGGTTTCTTTGAGCGCTTGGAAGATTGTTTCTTCGATCTGGTTGAGTGCGACGTTTTCTTTACGATATTCGTCACCGTAGATGCCTTGGCAGTGCCCTGGATAGAATCTCATGGAGAAGATCCTGACACAGTAGAGTCCGTTTGCCTGCTTGCCGATTCGGAGACATTCTTCTTCACTACCGTTGATTGGCCACACTGCTTCTGGCATGTCTTCGTCCCAGTTGGGAACGCAGTTCTCAGCGGTGCAGCCAGCGGCTTCAAGAATACTGTCGGCAATCTCGGTTTCGGTCGCTTCTCGCGTCCACGCAATCGCGTTCATGATCGTCCCCTTTGGGGGTCGAGGCTAGTAGCGCTCCTGACCGCGCTCACGGATCTTCTCGTAGAAGTCCGGCTTGGCAGAGCCATAGCGCGAGCGGGAGCGGCGCGAAGGCTGCGAGGTAGTTGCTGGCGTCGAAGGCGGGGCAGAAGGCGCTGTGGCGTCGGAGTGCTCGCCGGAGGGGTCTCCGTGATCAAGCTCCGAGACGTCAGTGTCCGCAGTCGCATCGGGGGAGCCGGCGCCGGTGCCAATAGCTGCCGCAGTGGCCTCAGCCATCAGGGCCTCTTCCTCACGGGCGCGGCGGCGCTCCCGAATCTCGGACCACACGAAATACGCAAAGCCCAGTGGCGCCATCACGCCGAAGGCAATCCACTGGTAGCCGTAGGAGAGGTGGTTGCCGCGGTCCAGCTTCGGCACCGGCAGCGCATGCAGCTCACCTGGCTGATCGGGGGAGAGTTGGAGGTAGTCGTGGGCGAGGGGGACGTCGACAAGCTCTGCGATCTGCTCCGTATTGATGGAGTAGACCTGCGTGTAGCCCTGCTCCTCAATGGGGGCGGAGGTGTGCTCGCGCTCGTTGTAGCGCGCCATGCCCACGATGGTCACCCTCTCCGAGGGGGCCGGATCGATGTGGGGAACGGAATTGCCCTCATCCGTGGGTACCCAGCCGCGGTTGACCAGGAAAGTCTCGCCGGAGTCGGTCTCAAAGGGAACCAGCGACTGGAAGCCCGGAGCGGACTCCACCGGGCGCAGGCGCAAGAGCACCTCATCCTCCGGAAGGTAGTGGCCGGTCAGCTCCGCGCGTTCCCACTCCTTGCGCAGGGAGCCATCGGTGGAAAAGACCTCGGTGACCGGCTGGGGGTCGGCGTCGTAGGCCTCCTCAATGAGGTGGTTGCGCTCCACAATCTGGTCGTCTTTATTCAGCTGCCACGGTGCGAGCACCGTGAAAGACAAATAGGAAAAGGCGACGATGAAGATGAGAAAGAGCACCCACCCAGGCTTGAGGAATGTCTTGAGCATGATGATCAGTCTAGTAGCCGCAAAAGATTATCTAGCCGTGGTTCGTCTTAATCCACTCGAGCAGACCTGGAACGGCGGCGTCGATCTCTTCGCGGGTACGGGCGAAGTCCTCCTCCGTGCCGTAGAACGGATCCTCCACGATGGCGTCCTCCGGAGAATTCGGGTCGAAACTGCGCATGAGGCGCACCTTGTCCTTCGGGATGCCGCGCTCGATAAGGGCATCGCGGTGGCCGGTATCCATGGCCACGAACAGGTCCGCGTCCATGTGCTCCGGACCCAGCTGGGCGGCCTGGTGGCCAGCGCCATCGTGCCCGCCGCGGCGCAGCTCAGCCACAGCGCGCTCATCAGCGCCCTGGCCCACGTGCCAGCCGCCGAGGCCGCAGGAGTCCACGCGGGCGAGGAGATCGAGCATGTCGGTCTCCATGGCATCACGGGTAATGACTTCCGCCATTGGTGAGCGGCAAAAATTGCCCGTGCACACGAAGACGATGTGGAGCTGGTTGTCGTTCTCCGGAGGCGTCATGCAAAGGCTCCTTAAGCTAGAGGGGTGCGCTGACGAACGAAAGCTAGGATATAGCAGCGACGCGACTGACGTGAAACCTGAAGCCGTATAAGGAGCAAACGAGATGGCAGAACACACGACCGTCGGCGAGATTCGCCGCGTTATCCACGAGGCCTACCCGCCGCAGCTCGCTGAGTCGTGGGATGCAGTCGGCCTGGTGTGCGGTGACCCCGCGGACGAGGTGCGCACCGTGGCCTTCGCGTTGGACTGCACCCAGGAGGTGGCAGATAAGGCCGTGGAGCTCGGCGCGCAGATGCTCGTGGTGCATCACCCGCTGCTGCTTCGCGGGGTGACCTCGGTGGCGGCGGATACCCCGAAGGGCAAGGTCATTCACACTCTTATCCGCAACGGTGTGGCCCTCCTGGCAGCGCACACCAACGCGGATAAGGCGCGCCCGGGTGTCAACGACAAGCTGGCCGAACTCGTCGGCATCACGCCCGGCCGCCCCATCGTCCCTGTCGAGCCCTACGAGAACCTCGACGAGGCGCTGGGCCTGGGGCGCGTGGGCGAGCTTGAGCAACCCATGACGCTGCGGGAATTCACCCAGCGCGTGGCCGATGCCCTCCCGGAAACCGAGTGGGGAGTTCGCGCGGCCGGTGATCCGGAGCGCGTGGTGAAGCGCGTGGCCGTCTCCAGTGGCTCGGGTGACTCCTTCCTGGACCAAGCAGCAGCGCTCGGCGTGGACGTCTACGTCACCTCCGATCTGCGCCACCACCCGGTAGATGAACATCTGCGCGCTGCGCACCTGGCCGATCCTGAAGGCCCAGCCGTGGTCGATACCGCTCACTGGGCCAGCGAGTTTCCCTGGACCACCCAGGCGCGCGATATTGTGGAGAACGCATTGCGCGTGAACACCGAGATCATCGATGTCCGCACCGACCCATGGACGATTTCTGCGCATAAGGAGAACTAAATGAAACTGTCACAGGATCTGCAGAGCATCTTGCTGGAGCTGGCGACCCTCGAGCGCTCCCAGGCGCACGGTGGAACCCCCACCATCCCGGAGCAAGAGGAATACGAGAAGGCACAGGCTGCACACGCCCGGCTTCTCGACGCCTCCGGCTCCGCCCAGCTCGCCGTCGACGATATGGAGATGGAGATCCTGCGCATCCAGGCCGACGAGCGCAAGCTGCGCCAGCGCGAGCGCGACGATAAGGCCCAGCTCGGTGCCGCGACCGACCCGGAGACCCGCAAGGACTTGGAACACGATCTCTACGCGGCTAAGTCCCGCATCGCGGATCTCATGAGCGAGCTGCAGGAAGCCCACAACGAGATCCACGCCCTGCGTGCCAACCTGGATGTGCACGGCGCGAAAGTCTCCGATTCCGAGCGCAAGCTCGAAGTGCTCAAGCGCGCGGCCGAGGCCGCCCAGGAGGCCGCGGCGAACCGACCGGATCCGCAGGTGCGCATCGGCGAGCTGCGCGAGCAGCTGCCCGCGGATGTCTTGGAAGAGTACGAGACCGTGCGTGAAGAAAACGGTGTGGGTGCCGCTGCCTTCACCGGGCGCGGCTGCGGCGGGTGCTTCATCATTCTGCCGCCGGCCGAGCAGAACGCGGTGCGCAACGCTGCGGCCGACGAGGTCCCGCAGTGCTCTGATTGCGGCTCCTACCTGGTACGCCCGGCCTCATGAAGTTAGTCATCTTCGCTGACGGCGGCTCCCGCGGCAACCCCGGGATCGCCGGTTCTGGCACTGCAGTCTACAACGAGGACCGCTCGCAGCTGCTTAGGGAAATCGCCTACGTCGTGGGGCAGAAGTCCACTAATAACGTGGCCGAATACCACGGCCTGCTGCGCGGCCTCGAGGCCGCGGTGGAACTGGGCGCGGACGAGGTGGAGTTTTACATGGACTCCAAGCTCGTGGTGGAGCAGATGAACGGGCGCTGGAAGATCAAGCATCCGGACATGCAGAAGCTCGCCATCGAGGCGCGCCGCCTGCTCAACCAGATTCCGCGTTTTAGCCTCGAGTGGGTACCGCGCGCCAAGAACTCGGTGGCCGATGAGCTCTCCAACGTCGCTATGGACGCCGCCGCGAAGGGCGAGCCCGTGGGCATCCTCGATATGGGGGCCGGCGACGCCGCTGAAGCCGGCGCTGCGGTCGATGCGGCGGGCGGTGTAGAACCTGGCGGGGAGGCGGGGGAGGCGTCGTCAAGCGCGGCGTCATCGACCGCGGCCGACTGGCGCCCTGAGTGTGACCCGGCCACACGCTTCATCCTGCTGCGCCACGGGCAGACAGCGATGTCCGCCGCCAAGCAATACTCCGGGCGCGCAAACCCCGAGCTCACCGAGCTGGGCAAGAAGCAGGCGCTCGCCGCCGCCCAAGCCCTAGCGGATACCCACATCGATGCCGTAGTGTGCTCGCCGCTGCGCCGCTGCCAGCAAACAGCCGCGGCCGTGGTGGAGGGCCGGGACCTGCGGGTGGAGACCGTTGAGGACCTCATCGAGGTGGACTTTGGGCGCTGGGAAGGCAAGACCTTTGCCGAGGCCGATGCCGCCGACCCCGAGCTCCACGCGCGTTGGCTGAAGGATACGTCCGTGGCCTGCCCGGGTGGGGAGTCCCTGCGCGCCGTGCACCGTCGTGTCAGCGCCGCCCGCCGCGAGCTGCAGCAGCGCTATGCGGGGCAAACCGTGCTCGTGGTCTCCCACGTCAACCCCATCAAGTCCTTCGTGCGCCAAGCGCTCGACTCTGGACCGCAGACCCCCAACCATCTGTTCCTGGAGCTGGCTTCGCTGAGCGAAGTTGAGTTCTTCGATGGCGGTAGCACCCTGCACCGATTTAACGATGTGGGGCATCTGGGCGCGCTGCGATAAACTAACAGGCGCGAATGAGCCGACCGGGTAAACGCGTTCCGTCGAACCGGCCCCTTTCTGGGGCTAGGCGCGGGCCGAGGAAAGTCCGGACTCCACAGAGCACGGTGGTTGCTAACAGCAACCCGGGGTGACCCGCGGGAAAGTGCAACAGAAAGTAGACCGCCGCGCCTTTCGCTTCGCTTCGGTGTGGCGATAGGCAAGCGGTAAGGGTGAAAGGGTGCGGTAAGAGCGCACCAGCACCGTCAGCGATGGCGGTGGCTGGGTAAACCCCACTGGGAGCAAGGCATCACGGCCCGCTGGAAAGCGGGCCCGATCAGGCGTTAGTAGGCTGCTCGTCGAAGCCTGAAGGTAGCTGCTTGAGCCAACTGGCAACGGTTGGCCTGGATGGATGTTTACCACCGCGCCTTGGTGCGCGGCACAGAATCCGGCTTATAGGTTGGCTCATTCGTGCCCATACTTTTATTTTTTGGAACAATGGGGCGGCATGAAGCTGTATGCCGCGCCCCTGGACTTTCGCCCCATCGCTGAGGAGTTTTCCGTTCCCACTGATTTCCCGACTTAGGCCATTTTTGTTATGTCCATAGGGTTCTTGGACACGGAGTCCGGTGTCTTTTTGGACACGGAATCCATGGAGTTCTTGGACACTTCTAGCGGTTTATGGTTGTTGCCTGCGTTTGGGCCGGGGTTTGGATAGTTTCGGGTTCATCCGCGGTGGTTGGCGGTGTTTCATTCCTTCAACGAGGTTGATTGCTCCACCGCGCGGGACGAACGCCTCGCAGATGAATCAGCCGCGAGGAACCTCATCGCCGCCGAGCCAGGGAACACCCCATGACTACTACGAATCTGGATGCATCTCTACGGAGTCGGCCGAATCCCACCTCACAGCCCCTACAGCTGCATGATTTTCTAACCTTTCACCAACTCCAAGGAACCACCTATGAAAAAGCTTCTCCCCGCTCACCACCGCGGCCCCGCAGCCAGGAACCGACTGCACGAGCTCCGGTGACAGCACCCAGGCAACCACTTTAAGCACTTGAGCTAGCACATCGGTGTAAACATCATTTACGACAGCCAGATCAGAGCATATCTATCGCGTGAATTAGAGAGCCCCTTTACCCCAACCAGAGAAAGACGAAGAAATGAACTCCGAAGAATACAACGACGCCCTCATCCAACCAGGCGCAAATATCAGAGAACAGCAAGTCCTGACGCTCCGATTCAATGGCAGCAACCCACATGGACGAACCCTTCACGAGTTACGGGCAGAGCACGTTTCCGATGTCCTAGAAGGAATATCAGAACTGGTCCAGGACTTCGATAAAGCGGGCGCTTTTCACAATGCAGGCCCCAACAACAGGGATCTTTTCGTCCGACCTGCCAAAGAAGGCTCCTTCATAATCGAGCTCATCCAAGTAATTGTCGATAGTCCGCTCGCAGAAGCCGCGGCCGAAGACCCCGCAGGAGTGGCAACGGCATTAGGAGTACCAACAATCGGACAAATCGTATGGACTGCAATTCGAATCTTCAAGGACCAAGTAAAAGATTTCGAAAAGCTCGACGATGGCAACGTAAAGATTAACTGGACAGACGGCACTGCCTCCGAGGTATCTGCTGATGTTTGGGCCGAACTCAATAAGCGTGAACGACGAAGGAAAAAGCAGCTCCGCAAGATCATGCGCCCTCTTGAAGATGGACGTGTCACCTCATTAGAGGCTCGAGACAGTTCAAACCTCAACGATGAACCACTCGCAAGTTTCACAAAGGAAGATTATCAAGCAGTAGAGCCAAGTGAAGATGAACAAGAAGACTTTGACATTTTCGAAACCACAGGCCAGCTCTCAGCTATAGACTTCGACGACCCAGACCGGTGGAAAATTAAGACTGCCTTCGAAACACGTGTGGCCACAGTCGAAGACGAGGACTTT
This sequence comes from Corynebacterium sp. c25Ua_47, assembly GCF_039907205.1. Classification (NCBI taxonomy): domain Bacteria; kingdom Bacillati; phylum Actinomycetota; class Actinomycetes; order Mycobacteriales; family Corynebacteriaceae; genus Corynebacterium; species Corynebacterium sp. c25Ua_47. Next base: position 39,296 of record NZ_JASBOH010000001.1, read on the forward strand.
CTAACGGAAGTTAGTAAAGGTCTTAACCTCAATGGAACTGATTCATACGACCTCAAAATCCGTGAGGACAAAGTCACAAAGAATGGTCGCACCAACAAAAAGTGGACTATTCTGAAAATCCAAAAGGAGGAAAGGACCCGTGACGCTCAAGAACCGGACTCAGGTGAATAGGCCCAACCCCGATTCACCGCGCTCAGAAAAGGTCATCGACATCTACAGTGTTATCCTCCTAGCCCTTGGCATCGTCTCTGGAATTGTCGCGTTCAGGTTAACCCTCACTACGGAACTGAGTGCCCTAATCCTCATCCCATCGGTCGTAGCCGCCACTACTGGCGCTCTAAACCTCACGACCACAAAACGGCCGCGGTAGACACGGTTAATCCCCGAATAGGCAACTACGCCCAGATTTCCTGTTCCCATTAGACCCGCAGGCTTGTACTCCGCTCTCCCTCTCGTAAAGGTTTTGCAATGAACACCAACAACGTCATCTCTATCGATGCCCGACGCAACCGTGAAGAAAAGACCTACCTACAAATCCCCGGAAGAGTCGCCTTACGCACTGGCACCCGTCCGTTCCTCGGCAAGGCCGACGACGGCAACGAATACTGGTGCAAACGCATAGAAAGTGACCATGGGCGCGAAGCCGTAGTCAACGAAGTAGCTGCAAGCATCGTCGGCCTGCGCCTGGGCGCCCACATCCGCCCATGGAAAATTATTTACGTCCCCGAGTCACTACACGGACACATGATCGGAGAATCAATATGGAGATACAGGCTCACCGGAACTCCGCTCTTCGGCTCACTCAATCTCCACACCGCAACACTGCACCAAGGGTTCGGAGTCATCCCGTACGTTAACGACGATGCCAACTACAACCACATCCCAAAGCTGATAGCACTGTGGTTGTTGTGCAATGTTCAGGAAGACCTCCAAATCCTCACGGACAACGATGACGATAACTCCATCTGGTCCATCGACCACGGGCTCTGGTTCGACTCGGAGCCCTACCCTTGGCAACTAACCCCGCCAGAACGCGCAGGCGGCACTGCACGCATTCCTCTACTGCGCACCGAAATTCCCAACAGCTCGTGGGACAAAGCCATCAACGCACTCGACAACCTCGACACCACCCTACGAGAAGAATTGCAAGAAGCACTACCAATAGAATGGGCAATACCTGCGCATGAGACTGACAAACTCATGAACTACGTCCTCTCTCGCAAGGACTACGCTCGGGAGCTCCTACGCTCGTACAAACACCGCAAAGGACAATGACATGAGATTCGACTACTGGACCGTAAGCGTGGTTCCCCGCCCCATGGGCATCACCAGGATTGGCGTCGGTGTCATCGTCATCGATGCCGCAACAGGCGAAACAAAGAACCGTTTCCGCATCAACCGCGGTATCCACCACGATTCCGACTTTCCCGAGGCCATCCGGCGAGCCCTGCAACATTTCAAAGCCGACCTCAAGAAGCTGATAACGACAACCGAGCCGCTCAACCTTGACGGGCAACACACGTTGTCGAGCTATCTCGAATTCACTAGCGGACACTGGAACAACCTCATCAAAGTTCACCCCATGCAAAGCATGGACGCTGCAAACCTCAACGAGGCTACCGACCTACTGTTTTCGACCCTCATTGGCGAAGCCCCCACCGGCAAGCATCAACAAGACGTCAGACAGGTACGACGCTTTATCCGCAGACAATACGAGCAACTCCCAAGCCTGGAAAAAGCAACCATCTTTGACGCCGAGGTCCAAGTTGCCCGACGCGAACTGGATCTAACTTTGGCGGTTGTCGATGATGAGGAAGTTATCGAACTTAATCAGGCATTTAACTTCCGGTCTTCTGATGCGAATATCACGCGCGCGGCCATTGATTCTTGGACGCTCAAGGTGGACAAGTTGCAGCAGGCGGGCGGTGAGCTTTCTGCTGGTGAGACTTTAATCTCTGTTCCTCGCGAATTGGATATCGTCGCTGTTACCACATCTCCGAACTCGTCAGCACAGAAGAAGAACTACCAGCAGTTCCTTGAATTCTGTGGCGATCTCAATATCTCAATGCTGACGATGGAAGAAATTCCGCAGCATGCAGCCTCACTCAATAGGCGCTTAGCCTCTTAAATGCACGCTCCCCTTATCTGGAAAGTTTGGTGGCGGACCGGGTGAAGGGAGGCCCACTCACAAAATTCAGACTACTGAACACCCCGGCACTACTCACGTAGTGCGGAAAACCTCTTCCCGCCGACGAAAACCACCAGGTAACAATGTTAAGAGTGATGTTTGCTCACCCGACCACATAGCCTAAGTCAAGCTATAGATTGGCTCATTCGCGCCCACATTTTTATTTTTTGGAACAATGGGACGGCATGAAGCTATATGCCGCGCCCTTGGACTTTCGGCCCATCGCTGAGGAATTCTCCGTTCCCACTGACTTCCCAGGGGAGGTCACCGCTCAGGCCGCCTCCGCGCAGGACCACTATGCCGAGCAGCGCCGCGACGCCCGCGACATCCCTTTTGTGACCATCGATCCGGCCGGCTCCATGGACCTGGACCAGGCCGTCTTCATCGAGGCGCGCGATGGCGGCTACCGTGTGCTGTACGCCATCGCGGATGTCGCTGCCTTCATCGAACCGGGCTCCGAGCTCGAGCAGGAATCCCTCAAGCGCGGCCAGACTATCTACCTGCCCGACGAGCCGGCGCGGCTGCACCCGGCGGAGCTCTCGGAGGACCGGGCCTCGCTGCTTGCCGACGTCGACCGCCCCGCCGTCCTGTGGACCTTCGACCTGGACTCGGCGGGTGAGGTCGAGGAATTCTCGGTGGAGCGCGCACTCGTGCGCAGCCGCGCCCGGCTGGATTACGACCAGGCCCATGCGGACTTGGAGAATGGCACTTTGCATTCTTCTATCGCCCTGCTGCCGGAGGTGGGCAAGCTGCGCCAGGCCTCCTCGTTGCGCCGCGAGGCGATCAACCTGCGCCTTCCCTCGCAGCGCGTATCCGAGACGAAAGATGCGGAGAAGGGGCACTACGAGCTGGTGATGGAGCCGCGCTATGAGGTGATGGACTATAACTCCGAAATCTCGTTGCTTACCGGCATGTGTGCCGGGCGCCTCATGGAAGAACACGGAGTGGGGTTCCTGCGCACGCTGTCCGCGGCCACGCCGGAAGCTGAGGCAACGTTTCGCACCGAGGCTGAGGCTCTGGGCTTTGAGTTGGGGGAGAGCAGCATTTCGGAATTCCTCCATTCCGTGGACGCGGATTCACCGCGTGGCATGGCGGTGATGCGCGAGGCCCAGCGCCTATTGCGCGGGGCGGACTACGTGTGGCTGGAGGACGGTGAGGCGGACGTGCATGCGGGAATCGGCGGATACTATGCGCACGTGACTGCCCCGCTGCGCCGCCTCATCGACCGATTTGCCACGGAGGTGTGCTTGGCGCTGAGCGGTGGCTATGAGGTGCCGGAGTGGGTACGCGAGCGCGCCGGGGATGTCATTTCCACGATGCGTTCGACCTCGCAGCTGGCTTCCCAAGTGGATAAGGCGTGTCTCAACCTTACGGAGGCTACGGTTTTGGAGCCGTGGGTAGGAACCAACTTTGAGGCCGTGGTTGTCGACGGCGGAGAAAAGCGCGAGAAAGCGCGCCTCGTCGTGCTGGATCCGCCGGTGATTGGAATGGCCGTGGGGCAACCACCCACCGGCAGTGAGACCACCGTCTCGCTGGTGAAGGCCGATGTTGCCGAGCGCGACGTGCTCTTTGCGTGGCCGGCGGACTAGTCCTCGGTAATGGCGGGGGCACCGGCCGATAGGGGGACGACAAGCAGGCCGTCCTCGGCGAGGTCGGCCGCGAAGTTCGGGGCCTTGGTGCTTGGGACGTAGGCAATAACCGCGGTCGAAGTCCCGGCGTGGGCGGAGCGCGCGGCGACGGCGCCACGAGCGGTGGCCAGTTGTGCGAGTTTTTCCGCAGAGTTGAAGCCATAGACCGTGGCCAAGGCCGACTGCGATTGGGTCAGCAGCGGGAAGAGCTCGGTGCCGCGGCGTGAGCGCAAGGCGCGGGCAATTCTCTCGGCTCGCTCGGTTTCTTCCGAGTAGAAAGTGAGCCATGCTGTGGCTTGGTCGATGGTGGGCTGGTTTTCGGGGCCGTGCACCTTGTGGACGGCGGCGAGCCACTCGAGGACACGCTGGGGCGCATCCGGCAGGAGGCGCAGCGATGCAGTGCCGAAGGCGCGGCAGGCGGCGTCAATGAAACGCTCGCGGGCGCGGATTTCGGCAACAGCCTCAGCGGAATCGAAGTCACCGGGGACGGCGAGGGCAAAAGCTGCAATGTCCTTGTTGACCACGTGCGGTGCCTGGGTGACGGAACCGTCGGCGTAGTCGATGATGGTAATGGAGTCACCCGCGCCACGCAGTGCGGCGGAGTGGCGGGCGCGCAGCGCAGGGAAGCGGGCGAAGGTGCCGACAGCTTGGGAGCATACCTCTGCGATCCGGGCGCGAAGAGGCGCGTCGTGGAGATCGTCCGCGCCGCCGAGCAAGGCCAAAGCGGTTGCGATATCGATGGCTGCGGCGGCTCCGAGCCCGGCCGAATCTGGGATATCGTTGACCACTGTGATGTCGGCGCCGGCGGTCTCGCGGGTGAGGAGCTGGCGGTTGATCATGGTGTAGATGATCCCGCCGAGGCGCGCTGCGATGGCGCCCTCGGGCGCTGGGGGCTCGATGGGCTGGCCTTCGGAATCGACGCCGGGCTGCTGTTCCGCGGCGAGGGAGGAGACTTTCTCTAGCGAAATCTGGTCCTCAACGGTCTCGCCGTTGGTGTGCTCGAGGCGAACGTTGACGATGCCATCGCTGCGAGGGCTTACAGCTACCGCTGCGCGGAGATCAGCCAGGCCCATGATGGTGATGCCGCCGTAGTGGTCAATGTGCTCGCCGATGAGTGCCCAGGTGGCTGGGGCGCTGGCGACATGCGCCGGCTCTGCGCCGATGTTGTCGCTGTGCGCGGCGCGAACGCGGTCGACGGCCGGGGTCGAAGGGGCAGTCCACAGGGGCATCGGGAAGGTTCTCCTTTGCTGGTGGCGAGATCCTGCCCGTAAACGGGGCAGGAGGTAGGTGACCTATCTATTCTAACGGGCGTAGTCGATGGGCGGTCTGTAGTGTGGGGTGCACTGATCTAGCGCCTAAAAGAATGGAGAAAACAATGGCCGAGGCTGATAACAAGTGGTTCTACGACCCGTCCACCGGTGAGGTGACCCAGGGCAAGGTGTCTGGTTGGGAGAACCGCATGGGCCCCTATGATTCCCGCGAGGAAGCCGAGCGCGCCATCGAAATCGCGCAAGCCCGCACTGCTGCGGCTGATGCCGAGGACGCCGCTGAGGACGATTACTAAAGTCCTGCAGGACTCCTGCAGGACGCCCCATTGAGCGGCGGTAAATCAAAGTCAACGGCCCACTCCCTCGCGAGAATTGCGACGGAGTGGGCCGTTGAAATGTTTGTTCCACCTGCCGGGCGTTGCAGCGCGCCCAGCGGGGAGGAATTAGCGCAGCTTCTTGCGCAGCGGCTTGAACGCAGACTTGATGGCCTTGAAGCTCTCCGAGTAGGCGTTGAGCGCTTCCAAACCGATGGCGCGCTCACGCTGGTAGAGCAGACCATAGCCAAAGGTGTCCTCGCCTCGGCGTCGTGCGGTCTCTGCCAGTTCGAGCAGCTTGTCGCGAGAGGTCACCGAATCCTGGAAGTCTCCCAAGACTGACTGCATCTGCTTGCAGGCCTTGTAGAGGCTCTTCGTCTTCAACGAGGTTGCGGAACCAGCTGCCTCCGCCGCATAGCGCAGTTTCTTTGCTGCCTTGCGCATATCGTGGAAGTACTCTTCACGTTCATGTAGCGTCAGCTCGGTATTATCCCAGTTGGAGACTGCCTTCTTGTGGCGCTTGACCAGCTTGTCATAAGCCTGCTTGAGGTGCAGGGCCATCACCGTATCAAGATCGTGGGGCTCTTCGTCCTCATCTGGCTTGGCGTGCTTCGGCTCGTAGACCTTTGCTGACTCTTGTTCTTCCTCTTTTTCTTCAGTGGGGGCAGCAGACGCCGAATCGTCGACCGCAGAGTCTTCCGCCTCGCCGCTGGCAGAGGTGCTGTCGGCGTCAGCGGGCGTGTCTTCACCAGCAACCGGCGGGTCGGAGAGGAAGGCATCCAATGCATCGAGCAGAGCCAAGTATTGATCGGAATCGAGCGCGGCGATGACTCGGCGATGCGCGCGGCGGTATGCGCGGCCCATGTCGTGAGCAATGTGTTCGCGGGTGGCTTCATCAAGGACGTCGGAATCCTCGGACGCGAGGAGGTTCTGCCAACGTTCCTCCACGACCTCGGCGTCACGGGCGACGCCCAACATGGCCGCAAGTTCCTTCAGGTCTGACTCAATGCGCTCGATTTCGGGGCCCACCACAATGCCGTGGAAGGTCTGCAAGTGGCTGCGCAGTTCACGGGTAGCAACGCGCATCTGGTGAACCGAATCCCACTCATCGCGGCGAACCCGTGGATCATATTCGACGAGCTTGTCCCGGTTGGCTTTCAATGCGTCCACAACCGCTGCCGCGGGCGAGCCCGGCTCCACGTTGGACGTGGCAAGTGACGGGGGAAGCTCGACATTGTTGACGGATTCACCCAATGCCGACTTCAACTTGGACGGCGAGGAAGAAACCCGAGCCCCAGAGCTAATGAGTAGGGAAGTGGCGTGCCGCAGTAGAGCGCTGCCTTCCTTGGATCCAGGGAGCTCCCCAGCGAGCTCGACTTCCCACTCACGCCAGGTGCTCTGGGAGCCACCCGGAAGGAAGGAGAAGGCGGTGACATGGTCATCACAGAACTCAGCGACCGGCTGGTCATCGGCGTTGACAAGGAGCAATTCGGTGCGGTTGTTGTCGACCTGCGCAATGGGCTCCAGCGGATGATTGCGGATCACTGAGCGAACCTGGTGGAGAAGCTCGGCGGGAACCTCGTACTTGCCATCAATTGGTTCGCCGAGTTCGGCACGAATTTCGGTGCGGCCTTCGGCACCGGGGATCTTGATGTGCCAACCGTCATCATTTCCACCGGTGCGACGGCGCAGCGTGATCTTGGCGTGGGTAAGGCGAAGGTCCTCCGTGTCGTAATAGATCGCCGACAATGATTGGTGGCGGGTTTCTGCTACTCGGGCAACCTCGTCGAGGTTGGTGAGATCGGGCGCCGGCGTGGCTTCATCCACGGCGAACTTGGCTTCGATTTCAAGGAACGTCTTCGGAGACATGTACACACCTTCGTCGGGGAGCGAAAATTTAAAGAGGAGGCACAAAACCTCTACACTTCCATCTAGTTTACCTAGTCATTAGAGCACTTGTGCCAGCCTTTGAGCCCGCCCTAACGAGTGAGTTGGGCCCGTCCTGCCAGCCCTGAGGAATCACCACTTAAGTGAGACCTTTCCGCAGCGGATGCCCCGGCGGACACGCCTGCTCGGCTCCCCATAGCTAAAGATATGGTGCGGGCGTTGGGAAAGAGCTGATCTACTACCGCTTCTGCGCTACGCCGGCGATCTTCCACCGCTGATAAAGATTGGTGGGCAAGGACTACTGCATCTTGCCCAACCCCCGGATTGCGTGCTGCGGAACCTGTCGCGTCTGTACTTTGTGGCCCCAGCGTGGTGTTTACCTCATCTAAGAGCTGACCGATTCGGGTGGCAAAGGACAAAATGAAGCTTCGGCGGAAAGCTGCAACATTGCCGATCTGGCGTGCGCTTTTCGCGTGTTCTCCGTGGTGCATGTGCCACTCACACTGCCGAAGAAGTGAAGCGAAGAGGTCGGTGACATGGTGGACGTCCTCTTTAGCGCCGAAGACTGTGATGATCCCTTTGGGGTGAAGTTGCAGCACAGTGCATCCATTGCGATCCGCGATGACGCTAAGAAGTGTGGTCTTGTGCTTGATATAGGGGGCGCTGATATGAAGGCGCGTGGAAACTACGCAGCTGGGCGAAGCGTCGAGAGCGCCATCGATCCGGTGTCGTTGCCGCAGACTTTGTGCCTTGGCAATGAGTGCACTGGCTTCTTCCTCGTAGGGAGTGGATTCGGCCTTCCGCAGAAGGTGGGAGATTTTGGTGCGGATTTTATCCTCCTTGCTGCCATGCGCTGACTGGGAGCTATTTCTCTCAGGCACGAGCACGTCAACGTCACGAAGTAAGGGAAGCAACATGGTTGCTTCGATGAGTCGCGTCAGTTCATCGGTGGACATCGTCATCGAAGCAGGCGGAGTGAGGCTTAACCACTCTTTGCGCAACGCAGTGGAACTAATCTGTGCGGGCACCTGGCCGGCGGCACGATAAATGAGTGGGTGGCAAAAGTTGCCCACGACGTGAAGAAGATCCTTAGGAGACCATCCTCGCTGGGCCGCTCGGATAATGAGGTCGAGTCCTTGCTTGCTCAGTGTTGCGTGGTTGGTGTTCATGGAAATCACATTCCTATGTTTGTTCGTACATCAGTTTGGATATGGGGCCATTCAAGCATGTGATAGCGACAAGGGTTCGGAAGGTCGAAAAAATTTGCCCCCGAGATACTCTTGCCAACTGGGCCGATAGGTGACGCTGCGGGGGCAAAAGAGCAAACGCCCAGCCGCGGCTTCGGTGCGCGGCGGTAGGGTTTAAAACATGAACAGCCAACACGAATTCGTCCTTCGTACAGTTGAAGAACGCGATATCCGCTTCATTCGCCTCTGGTTCACTGACATCCTGGGGGCGTTGAAATCTGTGGTGATGAGCCCCTCCGAATTGGAATCTGCCTTCGAGGAAGGTGTTGGCTTCGATGGCTCCTCGGTGGAGGGATTCTCCCGTATCTCAGAGGCCGATACTATCGCCATGCCGGATCCCTCAACGTTCCAAATCATGCCCTTCGATAAGGAAGAGCCAGAGCTGTTGTCAGCGCGCATGTTCTGCGACATCACCCAGCCCGATGGGCACCCTTCCCTGGTGGATCCACGCCATATCCTGCGCCGGCAGGTTACAGAGGCGGCCAATGAAGGGTTCACGTGTAAGGCCTCACCGGAGATCGAGTTTTATCTCCTTGAGGATGCGCGCGATATCAACAACCTCATTGCCACCGACAACGGCGGTTACTTCGACCAAGCCACCCACGATAACGCCCCGAGTTTTCGCCGCCGGTCGATGTATGCGCTGGAATCCATGGGCATCGCTACGGAATTTAGCCACCATGAAACCTCACCCGGGCAGCAGGAGATCGACTTGCGCCATGCTGATGTGCTGTCCATGGCAGACCACATCATGACGTTCCGCTACCTCATCAAGGAGGTGGCTTCCCAGCAGGGCGTGCATGCCACATTCATGCCCAAGCCTTTCGAAGACCGCTCGGGATCGGGAATGCACACCCACCTCAGCCTGTTTGAAGGCGATTCCAACGCCTTCCACGACCCCGACGATGAGATTTCCCTCTCCAGTACGGGACGGCAGTTCATCGCCGGCATTCTTGAGCATGCAGTGGAAATGACGGCGATCACCAACCAGTGGACCAACTCTTACAAGCGCCTGATGTTTGGCAGCGAAGCCCCGGGGTCGGTGACCTGGGGCGTGTCCAACCGCTCGGCCCTCGTCCGAGTACCGACCTACCGCCTGTCCAAGGAAATGTCGCGACGGGTGGAGATCCGCTCTCTAGACTCAGCGATGAACCCCTACCTGGGATATGCGGTTCTGCTGGCCGCCGGATTGCGCGGTATCAGGGAAGGCTATGAGCTCGGTGATCCTGCCGAGGACGATGTCCATCAGTTGACCCGCCGTGAGCGCCGTGCAATGGGGTACAAGGACCTGCCCAGCAGCTTGGACCAAGCACTCCGGGAGTTTGAACGCTCCGAATTCATGGCAGAGGTCCTCGGCGAGCACGTCTTTGAATACTTCCTGCGCGCGAAGTGGGACGAGTGGCATGAGTATCAGCAACAGATCACCGCATTCGAATTGCGCAACAACCTGGATTTCTAGGAGAAGCATGCGTCCAGCGTCAGTACCGTCCCCGGCGACTCTCGGCCTTACCCGGCCAACTGCTGCGGAGGATCTTTCCCGTCTCGAGTGGGATAATCCAGAATCCCTGGAGCTGCTGTGGACACTGGCCGGAACCGGTGATCCCGACATGGCCCTCAATACCTTGATGAGGATTTTCGAGGGAGCGCCCGAGATTGGGCCGGCGATGCGTGAAGACGAAACCCTTCGAGTTCGGCTGCTTGCCCTATTGGGCGGCTCCTCGGCGTTCGGTGATCACCTCGCCGCCCACCCGGAGACCTGGCAAGAACTGCAGCGCCCGTTGCCTACCCCAACGGAAATGCTGAACACACTATTGGGCGAGGTGGGGGCGGAACCGGCGACGTACGCAGAGCAACCAGACCGCCCAGACACGGCGAACCCCGAGCTGACATCGCCCGGCACCTACCGCGCATCCCCTGGTGACCACAAAGCATCTCTCAAGGTGGCATACCGGACGCTGATGATGCGCATCGCCGCGCATGACCTCGCCGGTACCTTCCACTCCCGCAAGGGGCAGTCGCGGCCGCAACCACGAGTGGGGTTTCGTGAAGTCACCAGGCTGACGACGGCTCTCGCAGATGCCGCCTTGACGGCCGCACTCGCGGGTGCGGTCCGTGTGGTCTATGGCGATGAGCCCCTCGATGCGCAGCTGGCAGTTATCGCGATGGGCAAGTGTGGCGCGGGGGAGTTGAACTATATCTCCGATGTGGACGTTATCTTCGTGGGCTCGGAGGCGACGCCGAAGGTTACGCGCCTAGCATCGGAATTCAATCGAATCGGCTCTGCCTGCTTCTTCGAGGTCGACGCCAACCTGCGTCCGGAAGGAAAACCCGGCGCTCTCGTCCGAACTCTGGATTCGCACGTGGCCTACTACAAGCGGTGGGCGGAGACCTGGGAGTTTCAGGCACAACTGAAGGCGCGACCGCAGACCGGCTACCTGCCCCTAGGTAAGGACTACGTGAGCCAGATCGGGCCCATGGTGTGGACTGCCTCGCAACGGGAGTCCTTTGTTGAAGACGTACAGGCTATGCGCCGCCGCGTGCTCGAGAACGTCCCGGAAGAGATGCGCCTTCGAGAGCTCAAACTGGGGGAGGGCGGTCTGCGCGATGTAGAGTTCGCAGTCCAATTGCTCCAGTTGGTGCACGGTCGCTCGGATGAATCGTTGCGCACGCTCGCGACGGTCGATGCGCTCGCCGCTCTCGTGCGCGCCGGGTACGTAGGGCGCGAGGATGGCACCCAGCTCATTGAGGCCTACGAGTTTCTGCGTCTGCTGGAGCACCGCCTCCAATTGGAGCGCTTCCGCCGAACACATACGTTGCCGGCGAAGGATGACAACACGGCGCTCGAGTGGCTGGCCATCAACTCGGGTTTCCACCCGCAGGGCCACCAGTCGGCGGCAGATCGGATGAACATCCATCTCCGGAAGATTCGCCTGCTTATCTCTGAGCTCCACTCGCGCTTGTTCTACCGCCCGCTGCTCAATTCCGTGGCATCGATGTCGGCGGACGAGCTCAAGCTGTCACGCGAGGCGGCCCTCCTGCAGCTGGCAGCGCTGGGCTATCGCCATCCGGACAGAGCCTTCGAGCATCTCACTTCTTTGGCCGCGGGCCAGTCGCGCAAGGCCCGCATCCAGGCCATTTTGCTGCCCACGTTGATGGAGTGGCTCTCGAACACCGCGGATCCAGACATGGGCTTGTTGAACTACCGCAAGCTTTCGGAAGCAGCCTACGACCGTACCTGGTTCCTGCGCATGCTTCGCGACGAAGGCGTCGTCGGCCAGCGCCTCATGAAAATCCTGGGCACCTCGCCGTTTACGTCGGAGCTCATCATTCGGGCGCCAGACGTCGTCAAGCAGCTCTCCGACGGCGCGGCGGGGCCCAAGCTTCTGGAAACCAAACCCGAGCAAGTGTCCTCTGCTTTGGTCAATTCCACCAAGCGTCATGCGGATCCGGACAAGGCCGTCTCGGTCGCGCGGTCTCTTCGCCGCGCGGAGTTGGCACGAATTGCCGCAGCGGATCTTCTGGGATTCTTGCCGGTTCAGCAAGTCTGTTACGAGCTGTCCACCATCTGGAATGCGGTGTTGGAGGCAGCGCTCCGCGCCGAGGTCAGGGCGTGGCGGCTGGAGAACGACAATGACGAACCACCGGCTCGCATCGCCGTGATCGGCATGGGGCGGCTCGGTGGCATGGAGCTGGGTTTCGGTTCGGATGCCGATGTCATCGTGGTAGCGGAGCCAGTTGCAGGCAACCCCGAAGAGGAGGCGCTGCCCTGGGCCATCGGCATCATTGAGAAGCTGCGCCGCCGCCTGGCAAAACCGTCCGGCGATCCGCCCTTGGACGTTGACCTAGGTTTGCGGCCAGAGGGGCGCTCGGGAGCGGTCGCGCGCTCCATTGAGTCCTATGAGCGCTACTACTCACAGTGGGGCGAGCCGTGGGAGATGCAAGCGCTGCTCCGCGCTGCCTTTGTGGCGGGTGATGAGGACGTTGGCCAGCGTTTCCTCACCATGGTGGATGCTTTCCGTTATCCGCCGAAGGGCGTGAGCGAGAAGACCATTCGTGACATTCGTCGCATGAAGGCGCGCGTTGACAATGAGCGCCTGCCGCGCGGCGCGGACCGCAATACCCACACCAAGCTGGGGCGCGGTGGGTTGACGGATATCGAATGGACAGTCCAACTGCTCCAAATGATGCATGCCCACGAGGTACCGGCGCTGCATGAGCCGTCCACGCTGCGCGTCCTCGATGCCCTCGAAGACAATGAAGTCATACCCGTGCACCAGGTACAGGAGCTGCGGGAAGCCTGGCTCCTGGCTACCGATGCCCGAAACGCTTTGGTATTGGTTCGCGGCAAGCGCGTGGACCAGCTGCCGGCACCGGGGCCGCAGCTGGCGCAGGTGGCTGGCGCTGCAGGGTGGGATCCCGAACATAACCAGGATTTTCTCGACCATTACCTCAAGATCACCCGCCACGCCCGCAAGGTGGTCGATGAGGTGTTCTGGGGGGAGGCGGAATCCTTCGAGCACGACTAAGAGCTGCTGTCCTACCCCCTTAGCCGGACCCTGAGCCTACCCGGATCTATCCCTGATCTTGGTGCCGTGCCCTGTTCATACCGGTGCTAAGCCGATAGCCTGGGCAGCAGTTACCGTCCCAGCCTTCAAAGGAGCACACTATGAGCCTCAACCTATCCCTCGACCTGAACGATGCCACCCTCGCGGACCTCGAAGCTTTCCTTGCCGCGGCCCGCGCTGCTGGGTGCGATCCCGCAGCCGCGCTGAGCGTGGAGGGGACGGTGATGCACGTGGACGTCGCCAAGCCCCACGTCCGCCCCGACGTTTCGAAACCTGATACATCACGCCGCACCAACCTTGACCGCTCCGCAGCGGAGTCCACCATCCGCTCCATCATCGATGCACTTTCCGAGCGCCTCGATCCACCACACCCTCCGCACGGGACCTCCTTTGGCACGTTTGGGCCGAGCGTGGATTAATCCGATGAGCTATAGGGAAGCCTAGAATTATGCCCGTGAAGTCCAAGCAGATCATCGCCGTATGGGTCCTCGTGGTGGCGGCCGTCATCACCGTCGTCGGCGCAGGCTGGTGGGTCACGGAGAGGAATCACGTACCGGAGGGAGCACTGACGGTGGAGCAGGTCGTCAATGGTGGCGTGCCGCAGGATCAGTCGGTGAATGCCCACCTCGACCCCACCGAAAATGACCGCATCGTGGCCCTGGCGGAGGCGCTGGGGATCCCGTCGGAATCGGTCCCGCGTGGCCTGCTTTCAGTGGCATCGGATAGGTACAGGTCCCGCCAGGTCCTCGAAGCCGATCTGGACAAGGCCGTTGAGGCGGGCGCCATCACCAAGGAAGAGGCCAAGGGGGCGCTTTCTGCCTTCGACGCTGGCATCGTCGCCCCGGTGGAGGGGCCGATCTTCGTGGAGTCGACCCCGGCTGAATAGTCCCAGCTGGCAACGCTGGCACTGAAGTCACAGGGACTGGCAGGAGATGCGCAGTCAACGAGGATTTGCCTTGCAGCCATGGCTCTTAAGCTCACACGCACAGATAACGAAACGATAAAGGTTGGTGCGTTGAAGTGGAGAAACGACGAAAACTGCGCGAGCTTCTCAGGACCGCAGTGGGAGTGAGCATCGCCATCCTCGTTCCCATCGGCGGCGGGCTGGGCGTCTTCGAAGTGGCCAACGGGGTGCCCCTTGAGGCTTCGTTGAGCGCCCTGTCCCTCCAGTAGCCCAGCCTTGTACTAACTCACCTGGATGATTTTGGCGTGCGGGCCGTCCTCCTCGCCCCGGCTGCGCAGGACGTGCGTGATGAGGACACCTGCTATGCCGATGCACCACACGCCGAAGACTGCCCAAGCGGCAAGCTGGAAATCAGAGAACGGATAATTCGGCCCATTGCCCAAGTGGTCTAGTACTACGCCGACCAGCTGGGCGCCGATGACTGTGGCCAAGAAGCCGCCCATGTTGCCCAGGCCCGTTGCTGTGGCGACCACCTTACGGTCGAGGTTTTCGCGGACAATGTCGAATCCATAATTTGCCACCGGTGTGCACAAGGACACCACGCTGATGAGGATGATCAGTGAGAGGTAGCTGCCGCCGAAGAGGAAGAACAGGACCCACACCGCGCAGTGGATAGCCACAAACCCCAAGGCGAGCCAGGGGCGGAAACCTCGCGTCCTAGAAGATAGCCTGCCGTGTACAGGGCCCACCAGAATCATGCACACGGTAAACCACGTCAGGGCCCAACCGGCGCTGGTCTTGGAAAATCCCATGCCCGCCGTCATCATGGGCATGCCCCACAGCATGACAAACACGTTGGTGGCGGCAAGACCGACCCAGTGAATGAAGAATGCCTGCCAGGCCACGGGTGAACGGAAAACCTGGGAGAGCAGTGCGCCCATGCTCTCTGGCTGCGCGTTCGGCTTTTCCTTCGGCTTCTTTACGATTCCGAGCGTTTCCGGGGAATCAGCAACTGCCACCGCGGCGGCGACAGCGATGAGAATGCCCACCGCGCCCAAGGTAACGAAGGCCAAGGTCCATCCGCCCCAGCCCAGGAGCATGGCAAAAGGTAGGGCAGAGATAAACTGACCCAGCTGTCCCAGGGAGGAGGTGACCTGCGTGAACATGGGGGTGCGGTGCAGCGGGAACCAGTAAGGCAGGATGCGCATCACCGACAGGAAGGCGGTGGCATCACCCGCGCCGATGAGCAGGCGGGCGGCGATGGCTACCCAATAATTACTCGTGAAACCGAGAAGCACCTGGCCGAGACCCATAATGATGGAGCCAATGACGAGCAAGCGCCGTGGGCCGAACTTATCGATAAGCATGCCCGTCGGGATCTGCGCCAGTGAATAAATGCCCAGTTGTACAGAGGTGAAAACAGCAATGCGCGAGGCATCGACCTCGAAGCGATCAATGGCCTCAAGCCCCGCGACGCCAAAAGATGTGCGGCCGGTAATTGCCACGATGTAGACCAACACCGCAGCTACCCACACGGAGAGAGCCTTAGTGGTAATTACATTGCGAGGATGAGGAACCGACATGGCTGATACTTTACGCGTCACCAACTAAGATGCAGGGGGTGAAGTACATTTCGACCCGCGATACCGACCGCCAGCCCGCCTCCTTTACGGATATCCTCCTCGGAGGTCTGGCCCCTGATGGAGGCCTTTACCTGCCGGAAACTTACCCCCGCATCGATGACGCCACCCTGACTAACTGGCGCCAGACCCTGGCGGAGGGTGGCTACGCGGCCTTGGCTGCGGAAGTGCTCAAGCTTTTTGTGGATGATATTCCCGCAGAAGACCTCGAAGGAATTGCCCAGCGCGCCTACACCTACCCCAAGTTTGACCACGAGGAGATCGTCCCAGTCAGCGAACTGGGGGAGGGCCTCTACATTGGCCACCTCTCTGAGGGGCCAACGGCCGCCTTCAAGGACATGGCCATGCAGATGTTGGGCGAACTCTTCGAATACGAGCTGGCCCGCCGCGGCGAAACCCTCAACATTCTGGGTGCTACCTCGGGTGACACCGGTTCCTCGGCGGAGTACGCCATGCGCGGGCGCAAGGGCATCCGCGTCTTCATGCTGACCCCGGCTGGGCGCATGACGCCATTCCAGCAGGCTCAGATGTTCGGGCTGGATGACCCGAATATCTGCAATATCGCCCTCGATGGCGTCTTTGATGATTGCCAGGACGTGGTTAAGGCGGTATCGGCCGACGCCAACTTTAAGGCCGAGAACCGCATCGGTGCGGTGAACTCCATTAACTGGGCCCGCCTCATGGCGCAGGTGGTGTACTACATCAACTGCTACCTCAAGGTCACTACGGAAAACACCGAAAAGGTCTCCTTCAGCGTGCCGACCGGCAACTTCGGCGATATCTGCGCCGGCCACATCGCTCGCCAGATGGGGCTGCCCATCGACCGCCTCATTGTGGCAACCAATGAAAACGACGTGCTCGATGAGTTCTTCCGCACCGGCAACTACCGCCCGCGCTCCTCGGAGCAAACCCACAAGACCTCCTCGCCGTCGATGGATATTTCCCGCGCCTCCAACTTCGAGCGCTTCGCCTTCGATCTGCTGGGCCGCGATGCCGCACAGATCAAGGAGCTGTTCGGGACGAAGGTGAAGGAAGGCGGCTTTAACGTCGATAAGCAGGCACTTGACGCCGCCCACGCCGAGTACGGTTTCCTGTCCGGTTCCTCCACCCACGCGGATCGCCTCGCCACCATTAAGGATGTCCACGAACGCTACGACGTGCTGGTGGATCCGCACACCGCGGACGGCATCAAGGTCGCCCGCGCGGTACAGGAAGAATATGGGGTCGACACCCCCATCATCTGCCTAGAGACCGCCCTGCCGGTGAAGTTTGCGGAGACCATCAAAGAGGCCATCGGCAGCGAGCCGGAGGTGCCGGAGCGTTTCGCCGGCATCCTGGAGGCCGAGCGCTACGTCACGGATCTGCCCAATGATGCAGCGGCGGTGAAGGACTACATCACGCAGTACATCAGCAACACGGAGGTTTAAGACAATGGGACAGGAACAATTCTCGGGCCCGGAGTACTTCACCGAGTTTGATCCGGAGAAGTTCATCCGCGACATGAAGCAGGTCGCTGAGATGGAGAAAGAAAATAAGGAGAATAAGGCGGACTCGGGTGAGGCTGCATCCGCGACGGAAGACTAGCCGGCGCCTCCTTGGGATACTGAGCACAGCGGGGTTGGCGCTGGCCGGGTGCACCGTGCCGATGGGAGCCGGACCCGTACAGAAGGCAGCCTCCAGCTCAGCTGTCTACTCCACCGTGGCGCCAGCTGAGCCGCAGGTGCATTCGCCGGATGCCTCCCCGGTGCCACCGGGCGCGGCGTTGGATATTTCGACCACGCAGCCCGTGCCCGGCGAAGCCTTTGACTTCAACCTGTGCACGGTGGCGTGGAGCTTCGTACTTGACGACGCCCGCACCATCGCCGTCACCGCTTCCCATTGCGGTGAGCCGGGGGATACCGTGTGGGCAGGCGCTGCCGACGGTGAATTTGTCTACCCGGCAGAGCCCGTCGGCACCATTATCTACTCCGATCTCAGCGCGCCGGAAACGCACCAGCTGGATTTCGCTTTGGTGGAAATCACCAGGGAGGCTGAGTTTTATGTCCCGCGGGACATGCCCACTACCGTCGTCGCGGCGGATGAACACATGTTGCCTGACAGCGTCTGCAAGCTGGGCCGCATCACCGGTGAGACCTGCGGCCCGCTGACGCACCGTGAGGGGCAGGGCAAACTCCAATTTGATGACCGCACGGTGGAGACCGTCGCGGCGCGCGCCCAGGTGTGCTCCACACATGGCGATTCAGGAGCCCCGGTGTATGGCGCGCAGGGCAGCCCTTATGAGGACGTGATCGTAGGGGTTCTCTCGGGCACCACTGATGCGGCAGCCAGCAGTGAGGGGTGCGCGGATGGTTCGGAAGCACAGATGTCGTTTACACCTGCCTCCGAGATCGAGAAACTCCTGCCGGAGATTCTGGCGCAGGTCTAAGGCGCTAAGATGGTGCCCATGCCCACTCCTGATTTTATTGTGTCCCTGCGTGAGAAAATTGGTCACGACCAGCTCTTTTTGCCCAGTGTGACCGCGGTTATTGTGCGGGCCGTGCCCACGGGTTCCGCTATCTGGGAGTTGCCCTCGGTGCTGCTTGCCCAGCGTGCCGATAATGGCACGTGGGCTCCCATCTCCGGTATCTGTGAGCCGGGTGAGGAGATTACGACGACCGCGCTGCGCGAGGTCAAGGAGGAAGTGGGCCTCGATGGCCGCATCGAAGCACTTCTCGGCGTGGGCCAGGTGGGCCCAGTAGTCTGCCCCAATGGGGATAAGTGCCTCTACATGGATACCTCCATCCGGGTCTCCGTGCCGGATGATGCGGAGCCGGTTATCTCCGACGAAGAGAACCTGGCCGCGCAGTGGTTTTCGGTGGCGCAGATGCCGACGTCTGTCAGCGCCCGCCACCGCATGATCATCGGGGATGCCGTGGCGCAGATGAAGCACCCGCAGGGCTTCCGCCCGCGGATGGGCTACGTCAAGCGCACGTCTTAATCTGGTTTTAGTGGTTCAACCAGGCCTTTTCTGCTGCCAGCCTGGCTGCGGCAAGCGGGGAGAACTGGCCTCCGGCGACATTGGGAGAACGTGTCAATATCATGGGAAATGCATAAAAAACATTGCTATATGAAACTATCCCGCATAGCTTCAGGGTCATGTTGTCACTCAGATTCAAGAAAGTAACCATCGCCACAACCTTCGCCGCATTCGCTGGCACGGCACTCGGAACCGGGGTTGCCTCTGCGGCAGAGCCTTCTTCTGGAATCTCCTTCGGCTCCAGCTCCGGTGAGCTGGCACAGCTGAGCTCCACACTGTTTGGGAGCTCGAAGCCTGCTCCGGAAAACCCCGAAAACCCAGAAGCGCCGGAAGGTTCTGGCCTGATTGAAAAGGCAGAGGACGTGGAGGGCCTCACGGAACCGCTGACGGCAGAGCAAGCCAAGGAGGTTCTCAACGGCAGCTTCGTTGCGAAGAAGAACGATAAGATCGGGCTTTCCTTCCAACCGGATGGAACCGTAGGAGTTTCTGATGGTTGTAACCTCGGTAACGGTACATACTCTATCGCGGAGGACACCGGCGCCCTAGAGATCAAAGACGTCATTACCACTATGAAGGCTTGCGAGCCGGACGTGATGGTCGATGTTCACGATTTCAACGTCATCGTTCCGAAGAAGCCACAGGTCTATTCCATCGATGACACCACCATCGCACTGGTCAAAGATGGGCAGGCAATTCAGTTCGTCAAGGTCGATACCCCTGAAGAGAAGTAAATAACCTTCCTCATCAGTGGCCAACCCCCAGCGGGAGGTTGGCCACTTTCTGTGTTTTAGTCTGCGGCCTGTAAGGGGATGGGGGAGTTGTAGAGTTGCCTCAAAATATCATCGGAAACGCATGAAATGGGTTGATGTTGGAGGCCGCGGCCGATAGCTTCGGGGCCATGATTTCACGCACACTGAAGAAAGTAACCACAGCAACTGCGTTCGTCGCCCTCGCAGGCGGCGTCCTGGGCGCCGGTACTGCCGGTGCGCAAGAGCTGTCCTCCGTCGATTCCCTGCAGTCCAGCCAGATCCAGGAGCTGAGCTCCCGCCTCTTTGGCGGTCCGGGCACCCCGGAGGACTCTGAAGCACCGGAAGGCTCCGGGCTGATTGAGAAGTACGAGGACGTCGACGGTCTGCAAGACAAGCTGCCGGCCGATGAGGCCCAGAAGGTTCTCAACGGTACCTTCACCGCAAAGAAGAACCCAGAGATTTCCGTGACCTTCAATTCCGATGGAACCCTCGCTTACAACGATGGCTGCAACTCCGGTGGCGCTAGCTACAAGCTGGATCAGACCGATGCCATTGTGGTGGAGAACCTGAACTCTACGTTGCGCGCATGCTCCCCGGATGCCATGGCCGACGCCGATGCGCTCAAGGCTATCCTCTCGGCCAAGCCCGTTGTCTTCCCCCTAGAGGGAAACAACTACGCACTGGGTAGCCAGGGCCAGGTCATCCAGTTTGAGAAGGCCGAGAACTAAGGCTTCCTAAGCGTCCAGCATTTCACGTGGCGGGGCTAGTCCGAGAGTGGGCTGGCCCCGCTTGTGCGTGCGCGCCGGCCCTCGACGAGCCAGCCAATGAAGCGGCAGGAGCAGGCAGACCAGTGTGCGACAAGCAGCACCGGGATGCTGAGCGCGATGACGTCGAGAAGCTCCGAGCCATTCACCAGCGCTACCTGGTGACCACCCATGCTGACCGTTCCCGGTGGGAATGTGCAGGCCCACCACGCGGGCGAGTAATCCACCCAGCGAGCCACGTTGGGGTAGAAGGTGACCATGGCATAAAGCGCGAGGGGGATGGCAATCACCATGGCGGTGAGCCCGTAGTAGACAGAGAAACTACCGGGGTAGAGGATCTGCATGGCGGTAGTGGATTGGCCCACCACGCCCAGCGGCACCCAGGCCGTCGCGGAGTTGGCGCCGGTGAGGTTGACTTTGCCGTGCCAAGCAGCCCAATACACGCGGATGAAGATGGGGACCGCAGTGGAGATAGACATGATGAATAAAACGGTGCCCATCACGTGGTAGGCGCGCCCGTAGTCGAGGGCGAGGAAGCCGGCCACGGAGGAGGAAATCATGGGGCCGACCAGCGGCAGGCCCCAGGTAAAGCGCGGCTGACCGTCGAAACGGGTGAGCTGGATGGCCCACGTGATGACGGTAACGGGGCCACCGATCCAGAAGCCCACTAGGCGGAAGGTTCCGATATCCGTCAACCCGGACAGTGCTGCGCCGAGTGCCAGGATGCCGATGAAGTACATGGACCACTCGGCCATCGAGGTCCGCGCGAAGCTGGGCTGCCGATACACCGCGAAACCCACCGTCAGTACGAGAAGGATGACGCAGGATAGCGCTGCGAAGATGGCAGAGCCAGTTAGCATGCCTTCCTCAACGAGCAGCCGGGAGACGATGGACGTTCCCATGAGGCTGCCGCCCCACGCGGGGCCGGGCGGTGGTAGTTGGCGGAATCTATCAGTCACAGAGGGGAATAGTAACCATTTACTGCGCACATGTCCCTTGTACTGTGGTTGATCAGCACGTGAGATTGCGCCATTGTGGGCGCGCCAGTAGGGGAGAACACAGTGGGGCTGTTGTATTAGGCGGTGATACGACGACAGGCTCCGACGAATCAAGCGAAACGTCGAAGCCCGTCATAGTAGTGCAGCTGCTAAGACAGCTCACCTCTAGCAGTCGTAGTACATCTCAAATTCCTGCGGAGTCGGGCGCAGACGAACCGGCGCAATCTCGTTCTCACGCTTGTAATTGATGTAGGTCTCGATGAGATCCTCGGAGAAGACATCGCCCTCGGTGAGGAACTCGTTGTCTTCCTCAAGTGCTGCGATGGAAGCCTCCAGGGAGGTCGGTGCCTGCGGGATGGACGCAGCCTCTGCCGGCGGCAGCTCGTAGAGATCCTTGTCCACCGGAGCGTGCGGCTCGATGCGGTTCTTGATGCCGTCGAGGCCTGCCATCATCATGGCGGCGAAACCGAAGTAGGGGTTGCCGGACGGATCCGGCGCGCGGAACTCAATACGCTTTGCCTTCGGGTTGGAGCCGGTAATCGGGATACGGATGGCGGCCGAGCGGTTGCGCTGCGAGTACACCAGGTTGATCGGTGCCTCAAAGCCCGGAACCAGGCGGTGGTAGGAGTTCAGGGTCGCGTTCGTGAACGCCAGAACTGCCGGTGCGTGGGCCAGGATGCCGCCGATGTAGTAGCGAGCAATGTCAGACAGGCCTGCATAGCCAGCCTCATCGTGGAAGAGGGGCTTGCCATCCTGCCACAGGGACATGTGGGCGTGCATGCCGGAGCCGTTATCGCCCGCCAGCGGCTTGGGCATAAAGGTTACGGTCTTGCCGAACTGTTCCGCGGTGTTCTTGATGATGTACTTGAAGGTCTGAATATCATCCGCAGCGTGCAGCAGGGAGTTGAAGCGGTAGTTGATCTCGTTCTGACCGCTTCCCACCTCGTGGTGGAAGCGCTCGATGACAAAGCCTGCCTTCTGCAGCTGCTCCACCATGGCGTCGCGGACTTCGCCGTGCTTGTCGACGGGCGCCGTAGGGAAGTAGCCGCCCTTCACGCGAGTCTTAAAACCGGTGTTCGGGGTGCCATCGAAGTTGGTCTCGGAACCGCGGTTCCACCAGCCTTCATCGGTATCAACCTCGTAGAAGCCGTGGTTAACGTCGGTGCTGTAGCGCACGGAGTCGAAAATATAGAACTCAGCTTCAGCGCCGAAGTTACAGGTATCCGCGATGCCGGTGGAAGCGAGGTACTCCTCAGCCTTGCGCGCGATGTTGCGCGGGTCGCGGCTAAAGGGCTCCAACGTAAACGGGTCGTGGACGAAGAACTTGATGTTCAGGGTCTTCGCGGTGCGGAAAGGATCCACGAAGGCGGTCTTCGGATCCGGCAGCAGCGTCATATCGGACTCATCGATGGTGGTAAATCCGCGGATGGAAGAACCATCAAAGGCGAGGCCTTCGGCAGCTGCGTCTTCAGTGAATTCCTCGGCCGGAATAGAGAAGTGGTGCTCAGTGCCGGGGACGTCCGTAAATCGGATGTCAACGAACTTGACGTCCTCTTCCTTGATGAATGCGATGACGTCCTGGATTGTCTCAAAGGACACGGTGGTCTCCTGTTGGTTGACGTGTAGTACTCCCGACTAGTTTACAGGTATTGGCTTTGTCGCTGGGGTGTCTGGGGCACGTGGAGGCAAATTTTCTGCTTAGCAGAGCCGACAGCTAGATTGGTGGGCATGGCTGATAACAACGATGGCTTTGAGCACGGGCAGTGGCCTGGGCAAACAATGGGCTTGCCCAAGGAGGGCTCAGGTTCCCTGGCTTCTGTAATGCGGCGCACTTTTGGCGTTCTCATTGACTGGCTCTTGGCAATGCTGATAGCCAATCTCCTCGAGCTCTTTACGAATTCACTCGGTGGCCCGGCATTCTTGGGCTACGCGGTGTGGGTAGTCATGGGCATCGTGTGCGGTTGGCTCTTCGCCCGCACCCCGGGCATGGCGCTGCTGGGGATGGGAGTCGCACGTCTTGATGTGCCGGGCTCTTCCGTTGGCTTGTGGCGGGCCGCGGTCCGTACGCTGCTCACCGCCGTGCTTTTCCCCGCAGCGATGGTCGATGCCGACGGGCGTGGCCTCCACGACCGCGCCACCGGCACGGCCGTCATCATGGCCTAAGGCTTGTTCTGCGTCAGCCGGTCGTATCCGCCACAGATGCCCCACAAATGGTTCCCCTGAAAAGGTTTGTTTGGGGGCAAACAAACCTTCTTCATAACGCTAGATGGTTTACTTGGGGTCAAGTAAACCATCTGAGTAGAACCATCTGACGAAACCTGGTCACGAAGGCTAGGACGGTTCTAAAGCAACGAAGAATCGCAAGGTAAAGAAGGGGTCCCTTCCGAGAATCTCGGAAGGGACCCCTTCTTGTGTGGAGCGAGGTGGCTTACTTACCGCCCTTGCGCTCCTGCATGCGGCGCATGCGGCGGTTCATGCCCGCCATGTTTTGAGCCTGGCGGGGCATTGGGCCCTTGGGCAGGCCCGGAGTGGTGCCCGGCAGATCATCCATGGCCTCGATGCGGCGAATGTTCTCGTAGGTTTCGTTCTTGTTGTAGTTGCGCGGCAGCTTCATGATGTGGGTGCGCAGCTTGGATACCGGCACCTCATCCTCACCGCTGCCCACGAAGACCTCGTACACCGGCACACCGCCAGCCAGGCGGTCAACGCGCTTCTTCAAGCGGTTGAGGGTAGGGGCGACGCGCTTGCGGTCACCTTCGACGACGAAAATGACGCCGGAGTTACCGATCACGCGGTGGACCAGATCCTGCTGGCGGGTCGCAGCCACGCCAGGCTTGACCTTCCACACCACGCCCACGGTGTTGCGCAGCTGCTGCTCCAAAGCCCAGCCGGCGACACCTGGCTGGTCCTCCACCTTCTTGTACATGTCGCGCTCAAGGCGGCGGGTGAACAGGAACATGGCGAGCATCGCACCAAGGCCCAGGCCGATGATGAGCATGAACCACTGGCCGTTAAAGAGCAGGCCGATAAGGAAGAAGAGCAAGCCCACGCCCAAGAATGCAGCCAGCATGATGGGGATGAGAGCCTTGTCCTGCTTGCGCTGCATGTTGAACGCTTGCCACATTTGTGACCAGTTCTGCTTGCGCTTGGCACGCTTTGCCGCGCGCTCTTGCTTCTTCGCGTCCTTGAGCGACGCCTTATCGTCCTTAGCCATGTCTCCTACTTTAAGGGCAAGAGGAATAAAAAGAGAAACGCGTTAGCGGATGGTAGCTGCAACAGAGTTGGCCTGTGCAGGGGTCTTGGCCATGCGCGTGGTCACCGGGGTTTCCTCGGAGGGGCCATACTTCTCCAGAAGGGTGGAAGCCTCCTGAGCGGTAGCGCCCTGGGAAGTCTCCGCCAGGTGCTTCAGGTTCTCCGGAAGCTCGAGGCCGCGTGCCTCCATGGCTTGCACGTAGAGGCGGCCAGCGCGGTAGGAGGAGCGGACCAGCGGGCCAGACATGACGCCACCAAAGCCCAGCTCCTTGGCCAGCTTGGAGTGCTCCACGAATTCCTCCGGGCGCACCCAGCGCTCGATCGGGTGGAAGCGCGGGCCGGGGCGCAGGTACTGGGTAATCGTGATGATGTCGCAGCCTGCCGAGCGCAGGTCGCGCAGTGCTTCCTCGATCTCCTCGGCGGTTTCACCCATGCCCAGGATGAGGTTGGACTTGGTGATCAAACCAAAGTCGTGGGCCTGGCGGATGACGTCGAGTGAACGCTCATAGCGGAAGGCCGGGCGGATGCGCTTGAAGATGCGCGGCACCGTCTCTAGGTTGTGAGCGAAGACCTCCGGGCGGGCCTCAAAAACCTCCTGGAGCAGGTCCGGCTTGCCGGAGAAGTCCGGGGTGAGGTTCTCCACGCCGGTGTTCGGGTTGAGTTCATGAATCTTGCGGACGACCTCAGCGTAGAGCCAGGCACCCTCATCCGGCAGATCATCGCGGGTAACACCCGTAATGGTGGTGTAGTTGAGATCCATTTCCTGGATATTCTCTGCCACACGGCGCGGTTCGTCGCGGTCCAGCTCCGCTGGCTTGCCGGTAGCGATATCGCAGAAATCACAGCGGCGAGTGCACTTGTCGCCGCCGATGAGGAACGTAGCCTCACGCGATTCCCAGCACTCGTGAATATTGGGGCAGCCAGCCTCCTGGCACACGGTGTGCAGGGAAGCACCAGTCACGCGAGATTTCATGTCCTCATACCCAGGGCCGGTGCGAACCTGGTTGCGGATCCAGCGCGGCTTCTGTTCGATGGGAGACTCCGCATTCTTCTTCTCAATGCGGAGCATCTTGCGTCCTTCAGGCTTAACAGTCACGGAACCTCACTTTAGGTGTTGAACTAGCTCTTTCTAATACAAGCCCTACGAGTGGCTGCTTTATTCCACCGAGGGTAGCCGCTATTTTTCTTGCGCGGCTTTGCGGGCTTGGCGGGCCTTCTCGTTGGCCACTTTGATGGGATCTGGGGCCGAGGCAAAGGTGTGGTCGGCCACCGTCAGTTCGCCGGAGAGGGCTTTGCGGAGGGCGTCGAGAAGCGGGGCTTCTGCCTCCTCCATGGTCACCTCACGGCCGAGCTCAAGCGACAGCGTCGACACATCCGCATCATCGATGCCGCAGGCCACGATGTGCTCGTAGTACTCCAAGGTGTTGGTGCAGTTGAGCGCTAGGCCGTGCATGGTCACGCCGCGGGTCACGCGAATGCCCAACGCACCTAGCTTGCGGTCGCGCTTCGGGGCGGCTGGGTCGGCAGCCTGGGTGGTGGAAGGAACCCACACCCCCGAGCGGCCATCGATGCGCCCAGCGGTGCTCACGCCGAGTTCGCGGACGGCTTGGATGATGGCCTCCTCAAGACGGCGGACGTAGTCGACAACGTCAACCGGCTCGGCCAGTTTGATAATGGGGTAGACCACCAACTGGCCCTCGCCGTGCCAGGTGATGCGCCCGCCCCGGTCAACATCAATGACCGGTAGGCCATTATCGGGCATATCCTCCGGCTGCGTGCGCTTTCCGGCGGTGTAGACGTTGGGGTGCTCCACCACGAGGATGACATCACCCTGCGTGCCCGCCGCCCGCGCCGCCGCGAGCTCGGCCTGCAGATCCCAGGCCTCTTGGTAGCCCATGCGGCCCAAGCGGCGGATCTCCAGTGGTTCGTCGGAAGCGCGGATGGAGCGATCAGCGGGAAAGAAGGGTTCGCGGGGAGCAGTCATGAACCCAATCCTAAACCCCGCGAAGATTCAGCCAGAAAGGGGCTGAGTGTGCGCTGCTCAAGCGTTGTTTTAATCGACGCCGTTGGCGGAAGCGTACTCATCGGCGGTCATCAGCTCGCCGACCTCGGTGACCTCGACCTCGAAGAGCCAGCCCTCACCGAAGGGATCGTTGTTGATGACTGCATAGTCATCGTGCACGTCCTCGTTGACGGCGGTCACGGTGCCGGTGACCGGGGAGTAGAGGTCAGACACGGACTTGGTGGACTCCACCTCGCCGCAGGTCTCGCCGTGCTCGACGGTATCGCCCACGGCGGGCAGCTCAGCGAAGACGACCTCACCCAGGCGGTCAGCGGCCACGGAGGTGATGCCAATACGGACGGTAGAACCAACGACAGAGTCAGCGGTGGCGTTGATCCACTCGTGGTCCTCGGAGTAGGAGAAATCGGAAGGAAGGTTAGCCATGAGAAGGGGTGTCCTTTCGGTAGTTGACTTCAGTAGTGGAGTTTACTTATCGCGCTTGTAGAAGGGCAGCGCGGAAACCTCGAAGGGGTAGCGCTTGCCGCGGATGTCTACCTCCACGGCAGCACCCGGCTCGAGGCCAGCGGCGGTATCGATGAGAGCGAGCGCCACCGGGTGTCCCAGAGTGGGGGAGGGCTGGCCGGAGGTCACCGTGCCCACCTTGTTCTCACCCACATACACCTCGGAGCCGGCACGGGCCGCGCGGCGCTGGGAGGAGACAAGTCCGGTGATGACGGCCTGCGGGCCCTCCTCGGCGCGCTGGCGCAGCACCTCAGCGCCCACAAAGTCCTGCTCCTTCTTGGCAAAGGCGCGGGACATTCCGGCTTCCACCGGAGTGATATCGCGGGTGAGCTCGTTGCCGTAAAGCGGCATGCCTGCCTCCAAGCGCAACGAGTCGCGTGCTGCCAAGCCGCAGGGCTTGATGCCGTATTCCTCGCCGGCCTTGAGCAGCTCTTCCCACAGCTCCGGGGCATCGGAGTTGTAGACGATGAGCTCGAAGCCATCCTCACCGGTGTAGCCGGTGCGGCAGATAAACGCGTACTTGCGGGCCACCTTGCCGGTCATCGCGGCATAGTAGGGCAGGTCCATGACAGCCTGCTGCTTGGTGTCCTCCACCAGCGGGACAAGGATCTCCAGCGCCTTTGGGCCCTGGACGGCAATCATGGCTACATCGCGGGACTCATTCTTCAGGTCCACGTCGAAGCCCTCAGCGCGCTCGTTGAGGGCCTCCCACACGGTGTCGGCGTTGCCGGCATTGGGCACGACCAGGAACTTGGTTTCTTCCAGGCGGTAGGTGATGAGGTCATCCATGATGCCGCCATCCTCCGCGCAGATCATGGAGTACTTCGCCTTGCCCTCCTTAAGCGTGGTGAGGTTGGAGATGAAGCAATAGGAGAGGAACTCGGCGGCGTCCGGGCCGTTGACCCAGATTTCACCCATGTGGGAGAGGTCGAAGAGGCCTGCGGCATTACGTACCGCGCGGTGCTCCTCCAGCTCGTTGTCATACTTCAGCGGCATCTCCCACGGCCCGAAGGGCGTGAAGGTAGCGCCGAGGTTCTCGTGCTCAGCATGCAGCGGGGAGTGCAGGTAGTCAGTCATTGATTAAACCTCCTGGTTGTCGTCGGAGTAGTCAAAAGCCTCTGGCGGCGGGCAGGTGCACACCAGGTTGCGGTCACCGTAGGCCTCATCGATGCGGCGTACCGGTGGGAAGTACTTGCCGCGGCGCAGGGAGGCCACCGGGTAGGCGGCCTGCTGGCGGGTGAAGGTGAAGTCCCATTCATCGTCCGACACGGCCTCGGCCGTGAACGGGGCGTGGTGGATGACGGAATCCTCGTAGGCCACCTGGCCGTCGATGATCTCCTGGATTTCAGCGCGGATGGAACGCATGGCTTCGATGAAGCGGTCCAGCTCACCCAGATCCTCGGACTCGGTCGGCTCCACCATGAGGGTGCCGGCCACCGGGAAGGACAAGGTCGGTGCGTGGAAGCCGTAGTCCACGAGGCGCTTGGCCACATCAGCGGCGGTGACTCCGGAGGCGTCGGTCAGCTCGCGCAGGTCAAAGATGCATTCGTGGGCAACCAGGCCGGCATTACCCGTGTAGAGAACCGGGAAGGAATCCTTGAGGTTCTGCGCCAGGTAGTTCGCGCCGAGGATGGCGTGGCTCGTGGCCTCCGTAAGTCCTTGCGCGCCCACCATAGCCAGGTAGGACCAAGAAATCGGCAGCACGCCGGCGGAACCGTAGCGCGATGCGGTGGACGGCACGCCGGTGCCTTCTGCGGCCGGCTGCGCGGGGTCCAGCTGGGGGTCGTTGGCATCCGTTGGCAGGAAGGGCACCAAGTGCTTGGCGACGCCCACCGGGCCCACACCCGGGCCACCTCCGCCGTGCGGGATGGTGAAGGTCTTGTGCAGGTTCAGGTGAGACACATCGCCACCAAAAGCACCCGGGCGGGCCCAACCGGCGAGCGCGTTCATATTGGCACCGTCGATGTAGACCTGGCCGCCGGCCGCGTGGACCTTGTCGCAGACCTCGCGCACCTCCGGGTCGAAGACGCCGTGGGTGGAGGGGTAGGTAATCATGATGCCGGCGATGTGCTCGCCATGCTGCTCAATCTTGGCGTCGAGGTCGGCGACGTCGATGGAGCCATCGTCCGCGGTCTTGACCACGACGACGCGCAGGTTGGCCAGGGTCGCCGACGCGGCGTTGGTGCCGTGCGCGGATGCCGGAATGAGGATGACATCGCGGCCGTGGTCGCCGTTGGCCACGTGGTAGCGGCGGATGGCCAGCAGGCCGGCCAGCTCACCCTGGGAACCGGCGTTGGGCTGGATCGAAACCTGGGCGTAGCCGGTGATATCGGCGAGCCAGGACTCGAGCTCGTCGATCAGCGCGCGCCAACCAGCGGTGGTCTCCTCCGGGGCATACGGGTGGATGCCCGCGAACTCCGGCCAGGAGATGGGCTCCATGGCAGAGGTGGGGTTGAGCTTCATCGTGCACGAGCCCAGCGGGATCATCGTGCGGTCGAGCGCCAGGTCCTTATCCGCCAAGGTGCGCAGGTAGCGCAGCATCTGGGTCTCGGAGTGGAGGGAGTTGAAGATCTCGTGCTGCAGCGGCTCCTCGGAACGCTGGACGGAGGACGGAATCTCGAAGGAGCCAGACGTGGCTGGCTCGGAGTTAGTGGAGGCCTCGGCGCCGAAGGCAGCGGCAAGGGTGTTGACGTCCTCGTTGGTAGCGGACTCGCCGAAGGAGACCGAGACCTTGTCGGAGCCGATGGCGCGCACCAGGTAGCCCTGCTCCTGCAGCTGGGCCTTGACGGCGGCCGCATCCACGCCTGTGACGGTCACGGTGTCGAAGAAGTCGCGGGAGACAATCTCCTTGCCCGCGCCGGTGACTGCCGCAGCGAAAGCAGAAGCGCGGTCATGCACTCGCTGTGCAATCTCCTTCAGCCCCTTCGGACCGTGGTAGACCGCGTACATCGAGGCCACGTTGGCCAGGAGGGCCTGGGCGGTACAGATATTGGAGGTGGCGCGCTCGCGGCGGATGTGCTGCTCGCGGGTTTGCAGCGCCAGACGATAAGCGGGGCGGCCGGCGGCGTCCTTGGACACGCCCACGATGCGGCCCGGAAGCTGGCGCTTGAGCTTATCCGTGACGGACATGAAGGCCGCGTGCGGGCCGCCGAAGAAGAGCGGGACACCGAATCGCTGCGAGGAGCCGAGGACGACGTCTGCGCCCATCGAACCAGGTGCCTCCAGAAGGAGCAGCGACAGCGGGTCGGCCACGACGGCGGCCAGGGCGCCGCGGGTGTGGAGCTCCTCGATGGCGGCGTGCGGGTCGACGATATCGCCCTCGGTTCCGGTGTAAGCCAGAACTGCACCGACGAGGTCTTCGCCGACGATGCCATCGCGGACATCAGCAATCTCGACCTCGAGCTCGATGGCGCGGGCGCGCTCAGCGGCCACGGTCAGGACCTGCGGGTGCAAGCGCGAATCCAACAGCACGCGGCGGCCCTTCTTCACCGCGCGGGCCATCAGTCCGACGGCTTCGGCGGTGGCAGAGGCTTCGTCGAGAAGCGAGGCGTTTGCGATGGGAAGGCCGGTCAGGGACTCAATCATGGTCTGGAAGTTCAGCAGTGCCTCGAGGCGGCCCTGCGAGATCTCCGGCTGGTAGGGCGTGTAGGCGGTGTACCATCCGGCGTCCTCCAGCAGCCCGCGGCGAATGACCGCCGGGGTGAGGGTATCGGAGTAACCCTGGCCATAGAAGGACTTCAGCACGACGTTCTGGGAGGCGTACTCGCGCAGCTTCGCCTGCGCATCATCTTCGCTCAAAGCCTCCGGGAGGTTGAGCGCCTCGGTGGCGCGGATGGAGGCTGGCAAGGCGGCATCGACAAGCGCATCGACGCTGTCGTAGCCCAGGGCCTTGAGCATCGTTTCACGCTCGGCTGCATCCGGGCCGAGATGACGAGAGATGAAATCCATATGGTGAATCTCCTTCGTGGCGTTAGTTTGTGTGACCTAAACTGCTCCAAGTATAAAGCGTATGCCATGACATTAACCCCGGTTACCCCTGATTCGGAGATGTAGCGTCACGGCAGTCAGCGCCGCGACAGCGAACCCGATGATGAAGGCGGTGGAATACCCCGTGACAGGGCCCAAAAGCGAGAGGATGAACGGGGCAAAGAAGCCGAGATAGGTCAGCGAATAAAACACCCCCGTTGCCGCGCCGAGTTCCGCCGGGTGAGCGATGGCTTGCGTTTCTGCGAGCCCGCTGAGCATGCCAATTCCATAGGAGCTGCCCATGATGATGGCCGCGAGGGGGAGGAGGAACACCGCCCAGCCGTGGTGTGCCGCCGCGACGACGATGAGACACAGGAGCATGCCTATCGCGGCCAGCACTATGCCGTGGAATGCGGTTACGCGGATGCGGCCCGCTAGCTGTTGGATTACCACGCCGCTTCCCATGGTGAGTAGCGCACAGAGCCCCGCAATGAGAATGGGGTAGCGCAGGTGCTCACTGAGCTGCGAGGGGAGGAATACGAAGGCGGTGGTGGCGGAGCCAAAGACCCACGGGGCATAGGCCACGACCGGTAGGTAGCGGGGAGTAAGCAAACTCGTGGGTATGAAAGTGCGGCGTTGCGTAGGCTTCGGCGCAGTGTGATTCTCCGGAACCGTCCACACGAGCGGCACGACGATGAGTGCCAACCCGATATGCAGAACATAAGGCACGACGGTGGGCCAGGGGAGGAACTCTGCGGCGATACCGGCAACGCCAGGTGCCGACGCGAAGCCAGCCGAAAGAGCAATGGAAGAACGCTTGGCGCCCACGCTGAGGTGGGTGCTGAGTTCCTTAATCCAGGCAGCGCCGGAAGACATGGCCAGTCCCACTGCCGCCCCGGCACACAGGCGTCCGATCAGCAAGGGGAGGAAGGCGCCGCCTGCGCCGCCGAGGAAGACCAGTGAACCCGCAGTGGTGGAGAGGACGGCTGGGCGCATGACAGCGCGGCGTCCCAGCGAATCCGAGAGCGGACCGCCTATGAAGAGAGCCACCATGATGCCGAGGGCGTAAATGCCAAAGAGGAAGGTCGTCTGCAGAACCCCCAAATCGGTGGTGACTTGGTAGACCACGACCATGGGGGCGAAAAGATTAGCGCCGCACGCGACGAGGAACATGCCGAGAGCGACGCGGAACCACTTCTGAGAAACCATGCTGCACAGTCTAGTGTGCTGAGTCACAGAGGTTAGGTCTTGGTGGCAAGACGGTTAAAGAAAACGCGCCTATCTGCCAAACTTAGCGCCGATCTCTGAAAACCGGGCAATAGTTTTGGCAGATAGGGCAGTTGCGGCGCCACTGAGCGATGTCACCGAGCTGTGTTTGCGGGGGTGGAGGAAAGCCGGGTGGAAAACGACGAAGCTCCCCCGCCGCGGTGGCGGGGGAGCAAGCCTAGGGCTTGGCTCTAGGGCTTAGAGGTCAAGGTCGGCTTCGAAATCTGCGGTTTCGAGGCGGTCCTTGATGGTCGTGATGAAGCGGCCAGCGTCGGCACCATCGACCACCTGGTGGTCGTAGGTGAACGGCAGGTAGCACATCTGGCGGATGGCGATGGCGTCCTGGCCGTCCTCGGTCACGACGACCGCGCGCTTGGTAATAGCGGCGGTGCCCAGGATGCCAGCCTGCGGCGGAACCAGAATCGGGGTATCCAGCAGGGCGCCCTCGGAGCCGATGTTGGTCACGGTGAAGGTTGCACCGGTCAGATCGTTCGGCTTGAGCTTGTTGTTGCGGGCCTTATCAGCCAGCTCGGCGATCTTCTGAGCGATCTCCGGCAGCGTCAGCTCCTGGGCCTTGTGGATGACCGGGGTCAGCAGGCCACGCGGAGTATCCACGGCGATGGCCACGTTGACGTCAGCGTGGTAGGTCATCTCCTTGGTCTCCGGGTTGTAGGACGCGTTGACGTTCGGGTGGGAGACCAGTGCCTCAACGGTGGCCTTCACGATGAACGGCAGGAAGGAGAGGTTGGCCTCGTACTTGTCGATGAACGCCTGCTTGGACTGCTTGCGCATATCCCAGATGGCGGTCATATCGACTTCCTGGACGTGGGTCAGCTGAGCGGAAATCTGGAGGGCCTCAACCATCTTGGTCGCCGTGATCTCGCGGATACGGTTGACCTTCTGGGTGGTGCCGATGAGCTCCTGCTTCTCCGGATCCACAGACTTGGTGGACCAGCGAGCGCGCGGGTTGCTGGAGGAGGCGCTAGCGGAGGAGGCCGGTGCCTCACCTTCGCCGGCGGCGGCCAGGACGTCCTGCTTGCGGATGCGGCCACCGACGCCAGTGCCGGAGACGGTGGAGAGGTCTACGCCGTGCTTCTCAGCCAGCTTGCGCACCAGCGGGGTGACATACGGGACGTTATCGCCGTTGTTGACCTTCGTGGAGGTCTCAGAAGTCTTCGGCTCGGAGGACTGGGAAGCAGCCGGCTTGTCCTCTGCCTTCGGCTCTTCCTTCTTCTCTTCGGCCTTGGGCTCTTCCTTCTTTTCCTCTGCCTTGGCGGCAGGCTTTTCGGAGGCTGCGGCGGAGCCGTCGCCGACGCGGGCGATGACGGCGCCGACGTCGACGGTGTCGTCTTCCTCGGCGAGGATTTCAATGAGGGTGCCGGCGACCGGGGACGGGATTTCGGTGTCGACCTTGTCGGTGGAGACCTCGAGCAACGGTTCGTCGACCTCGACGGTGTCGCCGACGGACTTCAGCCACTGGGTGATGGTGCCCTCGGTGACGGACTCACCAAGCTCCGGCATTTCCACGTCGGTGGCATCACCAGAAGCAGCAGGCGCCTCGGACTCAGCGTCCTCAGCGGGCTTGTCTGGGGTCTCGGCAGCCTTCTCGGAGGAATCCTCAGACTCCTCAGCAGCCGGTGCGGATTCGCCTTCGTCACCGATGATGGCGATGACTGCGCCCACGTCTACGGTGTCATCTTCCTCAGCCTTGATTTCGAGGATGGTGCCGGCGACCGGGGAGGGGATTTCGGTGTCGACCTTGTCGGTGGAGACCTCGAGCAACGGCTCGTCGACCTCGACGGTGTCACCGACGGATTTCAGCCACTGGGTAATCGTGCCTTCGGTTACGGATTCGCCCAGTTCGGGCATCACAACAGAGTGTGCCATAAGTGTTAAGACTCCTCGAAAGTTGGAATTAGTGAAACGCTAGTGTTTGATTCTACAGCGTGTTTATAAAAGGTGCGCACGGGTGGGGTGAATTAGGGCATCCTCCGCACGAAGTGGCTGAAGGTGGCCTCCGGTAGG
Organism: Corynebacterium sp. c25Ua_47; assembly: GCF_039907205.1. NCBI lineage: Bacteria > Bacillati > Actinomycetota > Actinomycetes > Mycobacteriales > Corynebacteriaceae > Corynebacterium > Corynebacterium sp. c25Ua_47. The sequence goes on from NZ_JASBOH010000001.1 coordinate 73,497, forward strand.
CTAAAGAGCCATGTTCAACCCCTTCCGCCGCAACAGCTCCAAGTCCCAACTGCGCCCGCCCCGCGCACCGGGGGAGACCATTCGCGCAGAAGACGCCCAAGAGCTTCAAGCCTGGGCGCAGGGACGTGCTTTTATTGAGGCCTTTGTTGAACCGGAGACCGTGGTCAACGAGATGTCTGTCGTTGTGGTGGATGAAAACGGCGCCTTCATTCGCCGTCGCATTGGTGGGCCCAAAGGCATCGACGCGGTGGCTAAGCTTCTGCGCTGCGATGTCTATGACGTCGAAGAGACTGGTTACCCCCAGCGCATGCGCGAGCGCATCGAGCGAGAGCGCATTCTGCGCAAGCGGGAGGAACAACGCGAGCGCCGTCAGCGGTTTGAACAGCGACAGCAGCAGAATGACCAGGACGGCAATTAGAGGGGTGCTGCCTAGCCAGTAATGATGGTGGCGCCTGCCTTCTCAAGCTCTTCCAGAGCGGCGGCGCCGCGGGCCTCGTCGACAGGCGCGCAGTAATCCGCCAGCACACGCACCGTGAATCCCTCCGCAAGGGCGTCGGCAGCGGTGGCGCGCACGCAGTGATCGGTAGCGATGCCCACGATGTCCACGGCGGTGATGTCGTGCTCGCGCAGCCACTCTGCCAGGGGAACGCCGTCGGCCGCGCCTTCGAAACCGGAATACGCAGCGGTATATTCACCCTTCTTGAAATAGGCCTGGGCGGGCCCGATCGCTTCGTGCATCGCGGCGCCGAAGGAATCGGCCACGCAGTGCGTGGGCCAGGTATCGACAAAGTCGGGGTTCTCAGAGAAATGAGTGCCTGGGTCGATGTGCCAGTCCTGCGTGGCAACGACAGTGTCGTAGGAAGGCTGGAGGGCACCGATGCGATCGGCCACCTCATTTCCGCGCTCGGTGGCGAGGGCTCCGCCGGGGCAGAAGTCATGTTGGACGTCGACAATGATGAGTGCAGGTGTCATACGCGGCAATTCTATACGCTGGGAAACGATGAAAACACCGATTCCTTTTTATCTACAGAAGATCCTTGATGGCGTTCACGATCACGATTCCGGAGAAGTCGCGGACTATATCCCGGAGCTGGCTGCCGCAAACCCCGAGCAGCTGGGGGCTGCGCTGTGCTCTGTGACGGGCCACCTCTACAGCGCCGGTGACGCGGAGACCCGCTTTACCATTCAGTCCATTTCCAAGCCCTTCGTCTATGCCCTCGCTCTGAGCGAGTTCGGCCCTGACGCGGTGCGTGAGGTGGTAGGACTCGAGCCCTCGGGGCAGGCCTTCAATGAGTTATCCCTAGCCAAGGACCACCGCCCCCTGAACCCGATGATCAATGCCGGTGCCATCGTGGTCAATCAGCTGATTAATGGGGTGGAGTCGACCGTGGAGGACCGCGTGGAAAAGATCCGCGCCTTCATATCCCAGTTGGCGGGGCGCGAGGTGGACGTCGATAAGCGCCTGTGTGACTCGGAACTTGAGCACGCTGAGCGCAACCTGTCCCTGGCACATATGCTGCGCTCCTACGGCATCATCCAGGACGATGCCCACGACGCCGTGCTGTCCTATACCTCGCAGTGTGCTCTGTCGGTGGACGTGCGCGACCTCGCCGTCATGACCGCGACCCTGGCTAATGGTGGCCGCCAGCCGGTAACGGGGGAGAAGATTTTGGACGCCGACGTCTGCCGCATGACGCTGGCGGTGATGAGTTCCTGCGGCATGTACGACGGTGCTGGGCGCTGGATGGCGGAGGTGGGAATCCCCGCTAAGTCCGGCGTATCCGGAGGACTCATTGGAACGCTGCCGGGGCAGATCGGCGTGGCGACGTTCTCGCCGCGTCTCGATGAGCAGGGAAATAGCGTGCGCGGAACCGAAATCTTCCGCGAGCTCTCCTCGGACATGGGCCTGCACTTGATGTCCACGGAAAACCGCTTTGGTGTGCACCCAGTGCGCAGCGTCGACGAGGATGACGACACCGCGATTATCCGCCTACAAGGTCATATCAACTTCACCGCCACCGAAGCCATCCTCCACGAGCTGGAGGAGCGCCAGTTCTCCGGCAAGCGCTTGGCCTTGGACTTCTCCCAGGTCTCTGGCCTGCACAAGGTGGGCCGGCGCATGCTCAAGGAAGGACTGCGCCGGCTGCGTGAGGAAGGCAACGAGGTCGCGCTTGTCGACGACGACGGGCTCGTCACCGACCGCGCCATGTCCGACGGTACGGTCCTCCCATTGGCGGATAAGGAGGACTACGTCATCGCCGGCGAAGAGGTGTGAGCGGCCTAAAGCCGCTCACACGAGGGGCCGCATGGAAGCCGCTCTGATCTAGGCTTCGGCGATCTCGCGCAGCGCTGCCACCACGGTGCGCACCGGAACTCCGGTGGCGCGCTTCGGGGTGTAGCCGCGCGGGGCGGAACCGTTCCAAGAGGGGCCGGCGATATCGATGTGGGCCCACTCGATGCCCTCGCCCACGAACTGCTTGAGGTAGGTACCGGCGAACTCCATGCCGCCCTCGCGCTTCGCATTGATATTGCGGATGTCCGCGGCCTGGGACTTGATCTCCTCGTCGTGCTCTTCCAGCAGCGGCATAGCCCAGGCGTTCTCGCCCACCTCGCGGCCGATTTCGGCGAGGCGATCGCGGAAGACCTCGGAGCCCATGATGCCGGAGGTGCGCGAACCCAGCGCCACGATCTGTGCGCCGGTGAGTGTCGCGGTCTCAATGAGGTAATCGGGCTTATCCTCGCTGGCGCGCGCGATGGCGTCCGATAGCACGAGGCGGCCCTCGGCGTCGGTGTTGAGGACCTCGGAGGTCAGGCCGCCGTAGTGGGTAATGACATCGCCCGGGCGGGTGGCGCCAGAGCCCGGCATGTTCTCAGCCAGCGGCAGGGTAGCGGTGATCTGAACCGGCAGCTTCAGCTTGGCCGCCGCGATGATGGTGGCCGCCATCGCAGCGGAGCCACCCATATCCGAAATCATGTCCCACATGCCATTGCCTGGCTTGAGGGAGATACCGCCGGTATCGAAGGTAATGCCCTTACCTACAAGAGCCACGTGTTTCTTGGCCTTCTTGGGCTTCCAGCTCAGGCGCACCAGACGCGGCGGGCGGGCAGACCCCTTGCCTACCGCGAGGATGCCGCCGAAGCCCTGCTTCTCCAGCTGCTTTTCATCGAGCACCTCGACGTCAAGACCGGCTTCCTTTGCCTGGCCGGAAAGGAACGCGGCGTAGGACTCCGGGTAGAGCTCGTTGGCGGGGGCGTTCACGAGGTCGCGGGCAAGCAAGACAGACTCGGCCACGGTGCGGGCTGCCTCAAACTCCTCGGAGACAGACTTATCAGCCACCACCACGAAAGTGGCTGGTTGTTCCTTCTCCTCCAGTTCGGTGGAGCGAATGCCGCGATAAGCGTAGCCGCCGAGGATGAGACCCTCGACAGCAGCAGAAACACCGAAGTCCGCCAGGCTGGTCACGATGGTGCCCACGCCCGCGGTGGCGCGAGCGGCGCTGCCGGCGGCGCGGCGCAGGGCCTCGGCGTCGAGTTCCTCTACATCGCCCAAGCCCAGTGCAATGACCTGCGCAGCCCCTGCCTTCTGCGGGGCGGGAACCTTCACGATTTCCCCTGCCTTGCCCGTCGCGCCCACGGCCGCGAGAGCCTCGTACGTCGAGCGCAGTGCGGACGAGCTGAGAAGAGAGGTGCCCGGCACCTCGAGTCCCTCCTCGCCGGCGAAGGCGGCGATCAGCAGGGCATCTGCCTGCTTGGGGGCCTTCTTGGCCAGCTCAACAGTGGGGAAAGAGCCGCGTGCGGGCAGTTCGAACGTGGAAGAAGCCACGATGTCCTCCTTGAGAAAAGTGACAATGGGATACTCCTCACACACTACCCGTGTCTATGGTGTGGAACGTAGTGGGATTACAGTGGGATTACGGTGGGAGTGGCGTGGGGTGGCAGCGGGGCGTGTGGGCTCGCCGAGTGGACTCAAGGAGTGGTGATCTAGCTAGGGCATTTCTGCATCTCTATAGGGAGCTAAGGAGTACGCTGTAATCCATGTTGAATTACACCGTGACGCGAACTGAAAACCCCACCTCCCCGGAGCGCCTGCAGGAGATTCTGGCGAACCCGGGCTTTGGTAAGTACTTCACCGACCACATGGTGACGATTGACTGGACCGAGGACAAGGGATGGCACGACGCGCAGGTACGCCCCTACGAGCCGTTTAGCATGGATCCGGCGTCCACTGTCTTCCACTATGGCCAGGCCATCTTCGAGGGCATCAAGGCCTACCGCCAGCCAGATGGCAGCATCGCCACCTTCCGCCCGGAGCAGAACGCGCAGCGTCTGCAGGCTTCCGCTGAGCGCATGGCTATGCCGCAGCTGCCGGAAGAGGAGTTCATCGAGTCCCTGCGCCAGCTTGTCGACGTCGACCAGGCCTGGGTCCCCGAAGCCGGCGGCGAGGCAGCGCTGTACTTCCGCCCCTTCATGATCGCCACCGATGTGTCCCTGGGCGTGCACCCGGCGCATTCCTACCGCTATGTTGTTATCGCCTCCCCGGCCGGCGCGTACTTCTCCGGCGGCATCAAGCCGGTGTCCGTCTGGCTGTCCACCGACTACGTCCGCGCTGCTCCCGGCGGCACGGGCGCGGCCAAGTTCGCCGGCAACTATGCGGCCTCACTGCTCGCCCAGGCGCAGGCCGCGGAGAAGGGCTGCGACCAGGTGGTGTGGCTGGACGCCATCGACCGCACCTACATCGAGGAAATGGGTGGCATGAACCTGGCCTTTGTCTACGGCGAGGAGGGCAACCAAACCCTGGTGACCCCGGCGCTGTCGGGTTCGCTGCTGCCGGGCATTACCCGCGCCTCGCTTCTGCAGGTTGCTGAGGATATGGGGCTGAAGGTCGAAGAGCGCCGCATCACCTACAAGGAGTGGGAGCAGGACGTTGCTTCCGGCGCCATGGTGGAGGCCTTTGCCTGCGGCACCGCAGCCGTTATTACCCCGGTGGGCCACGTCATGGGCGACGAGACCGACTTCCACATCAACAACGATGAGGCCGGTGCTACGACGATGGCCCTGCGCGAGCGCCTCACCGGCATCCAGCGCGGGTCCGTGGAGGATACTCACGGCTGGCTGCACACGCTGGTGGAAGCGAAATAAGCACGCCGTCTAGGCGAGCTCTGCGGCCAGCTGCACCAGCGGCAAGGCCGCGAGCGCGCCAAGGGGGAAGCCTTCGCTCAGGTTTAAATCAAGCAGTGGGGTTAGTCCCAGCTCTTTGAGAGCAAGCGCATACGCCGGTTCGGGGGTGGTCGTCCCTGCGCGCAGCCAGCCCTTCACGCCGGGCGCGGTGCGCTCGGCCAGGACAGCGGCGGTGGCGGCCAGGGGGCCGTCGATAAGCACTGGCGTTCGCCGCGCCGTGGCCTGCGCGATGAAACCCGCCAGCGCCGCGAGGCTCGGGGAACCGATGGTCTGCACGACCTCCCAGCCCTCCAGGTTGCGGGCGCGGAACATCGAGTCACGCACAACGCTCACGCGGGCCTTCCACATCGCATCCGTAATACCGCTGGCCAGAGTATTCGTCCCCACAATCGCCACCGGTTCGGTATGGGTAATCCGGCCCATGACGCTGGCGGCGACTGTGCTTGCGCCGATACCAAAATCAGACGTGATGAGCAGATCAGTGCCCGAATCGATCTCTCGGTCAGCCGTAGCCATGCCGAGTTCGATGTGTGACTCGCACTCTGCCGGGGACATAGCGGCAGAGGGGGCACCAGGCTCAGTGCTGGTGGACTCTGCGCTGCATTCGACGAAGTCGATGCCCGCTCCTGCCCGCTGCGCAGCGCTGAAGAGATTATCGCGCCACCGATCTGCATCGCTGAGGGAGTGCTCTGTGGCTTCTGCACCGTCGACAGTGGGTACAACGTTGGCATCAGCGCCCTCAAAGACGATGGCTCGGGGGCGCTGAAGGGGCTTCGCCTGCGGGGAATCCTGCGCTGCCGCCAACCACGCGGCAATTTCGGCTACGCGATTTGGTTGAGCTGCGGTTGAAGGGCGCAGCTGGGGAACCGCGGTGAATTCAGGCATGTGTCCTCCGGTTTAGACAGTGGCTCCGCGCTCCACCTGCGGGCGCGGGGTGCGCCACTTGCGCGGCTGGGAGGCGCGGGAGTACGCGTAGAAGCCCAGACCAAAACCGGCCTCGGTGGTGCCGGGGAACTTGAGACGCACGGCGTTGTTGCACTTGCGCGCGAGCCAGAAACCTTCGACGGCAAAGACAACGATGACCGCCATCGCGCCGATAGAGATGATCTGCGACAGGCGAGGGTCCCGGGTGCTGACGAACATGAGCACCAGCAGCACGATGGCAAAGGGCATGACCCACTCGTTAATGAAGCGGCGGGAATCTACCCAATCGCGTACGTAGCGGCGGACCTCGCCCTTATCGCGGGCGAGCAAGTAGCGCTCGTCGCCAGCGGCCATGCGCTCCTGTGCCACCTTGTTACGTTCGCGGGACTCAGCGCGCTCCTTACGCTTATATTCCTTCCATTCCGCCTTGGACATGGAAGCCTTAAGCTCCTTGCGATGCTGGTAGCGTTGCGCGTCCGACATCCCCCGGGGATCACGCTTGACGCCGCGGGCGATTTCCTGCGCATCACGCTTGGGCGTGGGGCGGCCCTTCGGCGGCGTGTAGCCCTTGCGGTGCGGTTTCTCGGCGGCGGGTTGCTCTTCCGGCGCCGGGGTTTGCTCGGCGGGGGAAGAAGTCTTGTCATCTTTTTGCCACGGAAGTTTCACGCTGTTTAGCGTACAAGGTCTAGCAGACATAACGGGAATAGGCCCGCGGGAGAGAGCGTTGTGGTTAGGGAACAGGACACCTGTGAACCACTAGTGAACTGTGAGGCATCCTTTCTTCCTCACCTGTGAGGGGGTAGGGTGGGCTCCAGAAAAATTCCGCATATATAAGAGGAGAAATCATGACCGCTCCCGCGTCTGCAACCGGAGTTATCCTGACCGAGGCCGCTGCCGCCAAGGCAAAGTCCCTGCTTGAGCAGGAAGGCCGCGACGATCTGTCACTGCGCATTGCTGTCCAGCCAGGTGGCTGCGCGGGTCTGCGCTACCAGCTCTACTTCGATGACCGCACCCTGGATGGTGACAAGGTGGACACCATTGGCGGCGTTAACCTCGTCGTAGACAAGATGTCTATCCCGTACCTCACCGGCGCCAAGATTGACTTCTCCGACACCATTGAGGCCCAGGGCTTTACCATCGATAACCCCAACGCTGGCGGCTCCTGCGCTTGCGGTGATTCCTTCAATTAAATTCAAGTAAAGTCACGTTGACAAAACGATGAAGCCCTCGTCCGCAGTGTGCGGCGAGGGCTTCGTCAGTTTTGTTGTTTTAACTAGAGCTTCACGGGGTAGTCGCGCTGCTCTATCTTCGGGTCGATGCGGTCTTCCACGAAGATGCCGTGCCAAATCATGAAGGACAGCACCGTCCACAAACGGCGTGAGTGATCGGATACACCGTCGCGGTGCTCCTTGAGCATCTCCAGAACTTCCTTCTTGTTGAAGATGTCCTCGGTCTGGGACTCGGTAATCTGATCCTGGGCCCAGCCGTAGAGCTCATCGCCGGCCAGCCAGTGGCGCATCGGAACCGGGAAGCCCAGCTTCTTGCGGTGCAGCACGTGCGGGGGAACGATCTGCTCCATGGCCTTGCGCAGCGCGTACTTGGTCGTCCCGTGCGAAATCTTGAGGTCGTAGGGGATAGTTTCCGCGACCTTAAACACTTCCTTGTCGAGGAAAGGAACGCGCAGCTCTAGGGAGTTGGCCATGTTCATCTTGTCGGCCTTGACCAAGATGTCGCCGCGCATCCACGTAAACAGGTCGAGGTGCTGCATGCGGGCTACCGGGTCGAAGTCCTGTGATTGCGCGTAGATTGGTGCGGTGACCTCGCGGTGATCCCACTCCGGCTTGGCCCAGGGGAGCACCCGCTGGAGCTGCTCGAAGTTAAAGGAACGTGCATTGCCGTAATAGCGCTCCTCCATGGTCATCGAACCGCGGTTGAGCAGGGACTTGCCCTTCATTCCTTCGGGGAGTACCTGTGAGAGCTTGCCCAGGCCGCGACGCAGCGGGGAGGGGATCTTCTCGAACGGAGCCAGGGAGAGAGGCTCCTTATAAATGGTATAGCCGCCGAAGAGCTCGTCCGCACCTTCGCCGGAGAGCACCACCTTGACGTGCTTGCGGGCTTCCTGGGCCACGAAGTACAGCGGAACGAGGGAAGGGTCCGCGACGGGGTTGTCCAGGTACCACATGATCTTCGGTACAGCGTCGGCATACTCCTCAGGGGAGACGATCTTGACGATGTGCTCCACACCGATCGCCGCGGCGGACTCGGCGGCGACATCCACCTCGGAGTAGCCCTCGCGCTCGAATCCCGTGGTGAAGGTGAGTAGGTCTGGGTTGTGGCGCTTGGCCAGGGCTGCGATGGCGGTGGAATCAATGCCACCGGAGAGGAAGGAGCCGACGGTGACGTCCGCACGCATGTGCTTCTCGACGCTATCCTCCAGCGCCCGCGCGATTCTATCGAAGAGCTGCTGCTCCTCGCCCTGCTTGACGGGTTGGATAGGGAAGCGTGGCTTGAAATAACGTTCGGAGACTACTTCTTCGCCAGGGCGAAGCGTCACGGTGCAGCCAGACTCGACGCGACGAATATTGGCGTGGAGGGACTCTGGCTCAGGCACGTACTGCAAGTCTACGTAGTGCTCGACGGCGCGCCTGTCAAGGCTGAGGTCTAGACCCAGCGATTCGGCCATCGAGAGGATGCACTTCATCTCCGAGGCGAAGACCGTGCCCTCCTTGGTGGTGGCGTAGTAGAGCGGCTTGATGCCGAACTGGTCGCGGGCGGCAAACATCGTGCGCGTTTCGGTATCCCAGATAACGAAGCCAAACATGCCTCGCAGGTGCTCTACGATGTCTTTACCCCAATGGTGATAGCCCACGACGATGGGCTCGCCGTCGCCCTCGGTGTTGAAGGTATAGCCGGCGGCACTGAGCTCCTCGCGGAGTTCTACGTAGTTATAGATTTCGCCGTTGAAGGTAAGGGCATAGCGCTCGGGGTTGTCCTCGGGGCCCCAGCGGAGCGGCTGATTGGAGTGTTCGAGGTCGATGATAGATAGGCGGTTAAAGCCAAAAGCCGCATCATCGTCGTGCCAGGTTCCGGCAGCGTCCGGGCCGCGGTGGCGCATGCACTGAAGAGACTGTTCAAGAGCTTCCAGGTGCTGGGCGGCGTTGCGATCGGCGCTCAGTAGCGCGCAGAGTCCGCACATAAGCTTGCTTCTCCTTATAGATCAAGGTTCATCTCCGGAACACTTTACGGCCGCGGCCAAACGATCTGCGAACCCCGCGCCGCGTTCCCCGTTAGGGTGCGAACTTTCGGATGATGCAGGGGTGTGCGGCTTGTGAATTGGGTCATAGCCGGGAGGGGGAGGCTGGGGGAGCTGGCGTGATCTTGTGCAGGTGGGCCGGTAACATTCCGTACGTTCACTACTTATAGGGCAGGTCCAACGCCCAAACAGTCCAGCGAAAAGGCCTGAAAATCAGGCAGGATGCTCTATTCTGATTGGGTAGGAATGCTCTGTGAGTATTCGAGAAGTTTGTGTGCACAGAAAGGCAGAACACACGTGGGACAGCGTAAGCAGCGCAACCTCGGCCGTAAGGCAGGCCTAGCGGGCGTCATCGCTTTGGGCGGTCTAGCCCTTGCGGGTTGTGACGTCGCAGCGCCGACGGCAGTTGAGAACCTCCTAGGCATGGGTTGGCCGAAGGGTGTTACCCCTGAAGCGACCTCGATGTACAACTTCTGGATCTGGGTCTGGGTTGCTGCATGGATCATCGGTTTCATCATGTGGGGCCTGTTCCTCACCGCTATCTTCCGCTGGAATGCGAAGAAGGCTGAGAAGGCCGGCAAGGGCGAGTTCCCGAAGCAGCTGCAGTACAACGTGCCGCTGGAGATGGCCTTGACCATTATTCCGATTCTCATCATCATGGGCCTGTTCTTCTTCACGGTTCAGGCTCAGCAGAAGGTTACGGCGCTGGACAAGAACCCTGAGGTGACCGTGGACGTTACCGCCTTCCAGTGGAACTGGAAGTTCGGTTACGCCGAGAACAAGGTTGATGGCGAGAACTACGATGGCGCCGATGCTGAGCGTCAGAAGCTTGCCGAGGAATCCTCCCTCGACCCGGAGGGTACTGATAACCCGAACCCGATCCACGGTAAGTCCATGGGTGACATCTCTTACCTCAACTTCAACAAGATTGAGACCGTTGGTACCACCGAAGAGGTTCCGGTTCTGGTTCTCCCGGTTGACACCCCGATCGAGTTCCGTCTCGCCTCCGGCGATGTTTCCCACTCCTTCTGGGTTCCGGAGTTCCTGTTTAAGCGCGATGCCTACGCGCACCCGGAGAACAACTCCCAGGAGCGTCGCTTCCAGGTAGAGAAGATTGAGGAAAAGGGCGCCTTCGTTGGTCGCTGTGCTGAGATGTGCGGTACCTACCACGCCATGATGAACTTTGAGATTCGCGTCGTTGACCGCGCAGACTTCAACGAGTACCTCAAGTTCCGTGAGGAGAACCCGCAGGCAACCAACGCCGAGGCTCTCGAGCACATCGGTGAAGAGCCCTACGCAGTTACCACCGCTCCGTTCAACTCTCTGCGCGACACCCGCGATGCCGACAACTTTGTCGACACCGCTGAAGCGGCATAAGAAAAGGAACTGATAGAAAATGCGTGCAACATCTAAGGTCTTTTATTCCATCGCGACCTACCTCTTCGTGTCGCTCATCGTCTACGTCATTGGCGTTAACTACGTCAAGGATGATGGCTACATGTACGGCACCGAGTGGGTCGGCATCGTGGGCTTGGTCCTCGCTATGCTGCTCTGCCTCATGCTGGGCGGCTACCTGCACTTCACCGATAACCGCTCCGACATCGCGCCGGAGGATTGGGAAGAGGCGGAGACTGAAGACGCAGCCGGTATCCTTGGCTTCTTCTCTCCGAGCTCCATCTGGCCGCTGTGCATGACCGGCTCCATCGCAGTGCTGGGTCTTGGCATCATCTTCCTCTACTTCTGGATGATTATCCTGGGCGCAGTCCTGCTCGTCACCTCCGTGACTGGCCTGTCCCTGCAGTATGGCCTTCCGAAGGAAAAGCACTAAGGCTTAACCTTTTCTGCCGCGCTTTCTAGCGTCACGACTTCTCACGCCTCCGCCACACCTCGTGGCGGAGGCTTTGTCGTTGAGAAGACTGCGTCGTAGTGCGTTGCGGAAAGTTCCCAAAAGGGAGAAAAAATTTTGATTTCGGTGGAGTGCTGGGGGAGCGGGTGGCTTGCGAAAGTGTGTAACTCTAGGTCTGTGCTTAGAATTCCAGCACGTTAACGGCCATTTTTACGGGGGTCATCCGAAAGTTGCAGTCCTGCACTTTCGCCCGCGGGGGCGGGTGTGATTTATCTCATTGGCGTTGGTCCGACCGGTTTCGGATTGCGGGCAAAACGTACCTCTTCTTGACCTGTTGCTGGCTTCACAACTGGCGTTGCCAAGTCTCACTACCTGCAGGGATGAGGCGTCGTAAAGCGCGCTAAAAAGTTCCCGACTACTTCCTGGGAGCTCTATGGTTCCTGCCTGGGGTGAAAACTGTGAAGGTCTAGGTCGTGGCCTCAAAAAAATCGGGGGGAAATGAGATGACTTATGCGGTCAGACCAGCCATACTGTTATGCGTGACGAGCGTAGTTTCTAACCAAGGTATGGCAGCACCACGTGTTGCCGCGCTGAACCGACCCAACATGGTCAGCGTCGGCACCATCGTGTTCCTGTCTCAGGAATTGATGTTCTTTGCTGGACTGTTCGCGATGTGGTTCACCTCGCGTGCGAACGGCCAGGAGGGGGACTGGGCAGAGCACACGGCGCACATCAACGTGCCCATGGGCTTCCTCATTACGAGTGTCCTGGTTCTTTCCTCCGTGACCTCTCAGTTCGGCGTGTTTGCAGCAGAAAGGGGTGACGTTTACAAGCTCCGACTCTGGTACTCGGTAACCATCGCGTTGGGTGTTGTCTTCTTGGGCATCATGGCGTTCGAGTGGACAGAGTTGATCATGGCAGGTCTCACTGTTCAGTCCAGTGTCTTTGGTTCGGTCTTCTATATCCTGACCGGGTTCCACGCGGCACACGTGACTGCGGGTCTGATCGCCTTCGGAATTATCTTGGCGCGAATTGCCCGCTCCAAGTTCACGCCTGCACAGGCCACCGCGGCAATGGCAGTGTCTTACTACTGGCACTTCGTTGACGTTGTGTGGATCGGCGTGTTCGTAGTCATCTACCTAGTTCAGTAGGCCGTAGTCGCCGGAGAATAGCCGGCCTACAGTCATTCATCTCCATGTACGAGTTATCTAAAGGAAAATGATGGATAACATCCAGCAGCCCGCCGCAGTGGAAGACACCACTGCCGCGGCTAAGAAGACCCGCCGTCGCCGCAAGGCGAAGCGCACGCTTGCTGGCGTCTTTGCACTGAGCATCGGGCTTACCGGCGCAGGCGTCTTGGCTTCCGCCCTGACCCCTGATGCGCAGGTGGCCACCGCCGCAAAGGATGACCAGGCACTCGTTCAAGAGGGCAAGGACATCTACGAAGTCGCGTGTATCACCTGCCACGGTGCGAACCTGCAGGGTATCCAGGACCGTGGTCCTTCCCTCGTTGGTATCGGTGCCGGCTCTGTGTACTTCCAGGTGCACTCCGGTCGTATGCCGATGATGTCGAACGACGCACAGGCTGAGCGCAAGACCCCGCGTTACACCGAGCAGCAGACCCTTGCGCTGGCTGCCTATGTTGCTGCCAACGGTGGTGGCGCAGACATCGTCTACGACGAGGATGGCTCCGTTGCGCAGGAGTCCCTGCGTGGTGCTAACTACAACGGCCAGATTCAGGCCGAGGACGTCGCCAAGGGCTCCGAGCTCTTCCGCATGAACTGCGCGTCCTGCCACAACTTCACCGGTAGGGGAGGCGCCCTTTCCTCCGGTAAGTTCGCTCCGCCGCTAGACCCGGCTAACGAGCAGGAGATCTACCAGGCAATGCTGACCGGCCCGCAGAACATGCCGAAGTTCTCCGACCGTCAGCTGACTGCAGATGAGAAGAAGGACATCATCGCCTACCTCAAGTCTGCGAAGGAAACCCCGTCTCCGGCTGGTTGGTCGCTTGGCGGCCTCGGTCCGGTGGCTGAGGGCCTGGCAATGTGGATCATCGGCATCAGCCTTCTGTGCGTTGCCGCTATGTGGATTGGATCTCGCTCATGAGCAACGTAAAGAAGAATTACTCTCGCAAAGAGCTCGATGCTATGAGCAACGACGAGCTCGCAGCCCTCGGTACCGAGCTGGACGATGTTACCGTTGCGTTCCGTAAGGAGCGCTTCCCGGTAGAGGGCGATCCCGCCGAGAAGCGTGCCGCTGCAAACGTCACCTTCTGGCTCATCATTTCCGTCCTGATGGGCATTGCCTTCCTGGCCGTCTACCTCTTCTGGCCGTGGGAGTACAAGATGCTCGGCGAGGACGGCATGTGGTGGCACACCCTCTACACGCCGTTGCTCGGCTTGACCTCTGGTCTGTGCATCCTGGGCTTGGGCTTTGCCATCGTTCAGTACGTCAAGAAGATCCTCCCCGAGGAGATCTCGGTTCAGCGCCGCCACGACGGTCCTTCCGATGAAGTCGACCGCCGCACGCTGACCGCGCTGCTGAATGACTCCTGGAACACCTCGACCTTGGGTCGTCGTAAGACCATCATGGGTCTGCTCGGTGGTGCTGGCGTTCTCTTCGGCCTTACCGTCATCGCTCCGCTGGGTGGTGCCATCAACAACCCGTGGAAGAAGCGCCACGAGTTGAACTACATGGGTGACGGCACCCTGTGGACCTCCGGTTGGACCCTGCATGAGAAGGGCGTCAAGCTCTACCTCGCTCGCGATACCGGTACTATCGCCGAAATGCACGAAGGCGAGTCCGGCTCGCACTACACCACCCGTGGCGTCACCCGCCTGGTGCGCGTGCGTCCGGAAGATCTGGCTGCAGGCGGTATGGAGACTGTCTTCCCGCTGGCTGCTGAGGATGTCAACGACGGTGCAGAGTACTCCGAGGACAAGGACGTCTACGAGAACCACATGCACTCCATCCACGGTAACCGCAACGCTGTGATGCTCATCCGCCTGCGCAACGATGATGCCAAGAAGGCTATCGAGCGCAAGGGTCAGGAAGACTTCCACTACGGCGATTACTACGCCTACTCCAAGATCTGTACCCACATTGGTTGCCCGACCTCGCTGTACGAGGCACAGACCAACCGCATTCTCTGCCCGTGCCACCAGTCGCAGTTCGACGCGTTGCACTACGGTAAGCCGGTCTTCGGCCCGGCAGCCCGTGCACTGCCGCAGCTGCCGATTGATGTGGACGATGAGGGCTACCTCATTGCTAAGGGCAACTTCATCGAGCCCGTCGGACCTGCATTCTGGGAGCGTAAGTCATAATGAGTAACAAACTTGCACAGATGGGTAACAACATGGACGAGCGGTATTCCGCTGCCGGCGTCCTGCGTACCCAGCTCAACAAAGTCTTTCCCACTCACTGGTCCTTCATGCTCGGTGAGATGGCACTGTACAGCTTCATCATCCTGTTGCTGACCGGTATCTACCTCGCGCTGTTCTTCGATCCTTCAATTACGAAGGTCATCTACGACGGTGGGTACACCCCGCTGAACGGCGTGGAGATGTCTCGCGCCTACGCAACGGCACTCGATATCTCCTTTGAGGTCCGCGGCGGTCTGTTTGTGCGCCAGATGCACCACTGGGCTGCACTCATGTTCATGATGTCCATGATTGCCCACATGCTGCGCATCTTCTTCACCGGCGCATTCCGTCGCCCGCGTGAGGCCAACTGGATTATCGGTTGCGCGCTTATCCTGCTGGGCATGGTCGAGGGCTTCCTTGGCTACTCCCTTCCGGATGACCTGCTCTCCGGTGTTGGTCTGCGAATCATGTCCGCCATCATCCTGGGTCTGCCGATCATCGGTACCTGGCTGCACTGGGCCATTTTCGGTGGCGACTTCCCGTCCGACCTCATGCTGGACCGTTTCTACATCCTGCACGTGCTGGTCATCCCGGGCATCATCCTGGGCCTTATCGCAGCACACCTCATCATGGTGTGGTTCCAGAAGCACACCCAGTTCCCTGGACCGGGTCGCGCTGAGAACAACGTCGTGGGTGTCCGTATTATGCCGGTCTTCGCCACCAAGGCAATCGGCATGGGCATGATGGTTGCTGGCGTGCTGGCGCTCATCTCCGGTCTGATGACGATTAACGCCATCTGGAACCTTGGCCCGTACAACCCGTCCCAGGTCTCCGCTGGTTCCCAGCCGGATATCTACATGCTGTGGACTGACGGTGTTGCTCGTGTCATGCCGGCATGGGAGCTCTACATCGGCAACTACACCATTCCGTCTGCGTTCTGGGTTGCACTGCTCTGTGGCCTCATGGTCGTTCTGCTCTTCGCCTACCCCTTCATTGAGAAGAAGCTGACGGGCGACGACGCTCACCACAACCTCCTGCAGCGCCCGCGTGACGTTCCGGTTCGCTCCGCTATCGGTGCAGCTGCCATCGTCTTCTTCCTGCTGGTAACGCTGTCTGGTGGTAATGACCACGTGGCACACTTCTTCCAGATCTCGCTGAATGCGATGACCTGGGTTGGCCGTATCGGTCTGATTGTCCTGCCGCCGATTGCATACTTCATGACCTACCGTATCTGCGTTGGTCTGCAGCGCTCCGACCGTGAGGTGCTTGAGCACGGTATCGAGACCGGTGTCATTAAGCAGCTGCCGAACGGTGCCTTCATCGAGGTTCACCAGCCGCTTGGTCCGGTGGACGAGCACGGCCACCCGGTTCCGCTCGAGTACGCCGGCGCTCCGGTTCCGAAGCAGCTCAACCAGCTTGGTCTGGCCGACTCCGAGACTCAGGGCATCTTCTCTTCCGATGACTCCGCTATCGTCTCCCGAGTCAATGAAATTCGCCACGAGAACCACGCTGAGGAGGCGGAGATGTTCCGTCAGCTCAACGAGGCTAACCGCCGCGAAGACGAGGAGAATGGCCGCATCTAGCGCCATCATTCGCTGAAACACGCTCACAGAGCCCGTTCCTTTCTCCATCACACAGGAGAATAGGAACGGGCTTTTGCGTTCTCATTTCCTTTTGTCGCTGGGCTTCGAACTGGGCCCTTGGAGCCGGCCTGGTTCATTTGTTCATTTCGGAAGCTGAGCTAAGTCAGGAGAGCGTTCCTGTAGAAGGCATTTGGCAAAAGGCACCTTTGGGTCTGAAGACGCCATCTGAAATGAGTAAATGGCGTTTTAGCCGGGAAAACGCCTTATGACTGATGCCTTTTGCAAGACGCCTTTTGTCAGATGCCTGAGGCGTGTCAATAAAGGCCCCCAGACGTTGGGCGTTGGAGGAGCTCAAAGAAGGTAATCCGTTTCGCGAAAAGATGTGCAGTGCACTACGGAAAGGTCGTCGTGAACCGACCTGGGTCATGGGTGGGTGAGTAAACCTTGACGTCACTCTTGGCTGTATTGCCTAGTGTTGTTCGGCGGTGGGGCGGGATTTCTTCGCACTTAATTGGCCTACGTCAGGTTGGAGCTGTCTTGGTTGAAGAAGCATTAGACCCCGCCGCGAGTACGCTAGGTGAGCGCGAAGGGCGTCCCAGGGGAGTTCGTTAGATACAGAGTTCTTTCATGCCTAGGCCTCTAGAGCGTGTGCTTTAGGGTAGTTGTAAGGCCGTCTACGTACCCGCTGTCAGAGGAGCGGTCTGCGGGCGCCGAGCTGGGTGGGAGAGCGGGCTCGTAAGTTTTGCGTTGCTTGCCTGTCAAGGTGTTAACCCACAGTTAACCTCCTTGTAGTTTGTCTGATTTCCGGGAATCGAGGAGCGATACGGCGATGCGGAGGTCTCTCATTTGCTCGGGAGAGTGACGCGGTCGACATAAAAACCGCAGGAGAGAACCACTTTGTTGCATGGTTTCAGGAGAGGGTAGTGGGTCAAATGGGGTCGATGTGACGCCGAGTTACACGAGTGTGATGAAGGTTACATCGTATATTTTTGGGCGCTCTTTGGGGCTTTAGGTCGGTGCTAAGGTCTAGCGGTGTGAAGTGAAAACCCCTCTGGGTTATTGCAGGTGAAGGCAAGTATCTGCCTGTCGCGCTTGTGTAATGAACTGAGATCGTTGAGCGTCGTGTCGTTTAGGTTTCCATTTGATAACGGGACGGTAACGAAGCCGGTTTTGCGTTTCTGACTCGACATCGCTCGTGATGATTTCGTAACCTATTCGAGACATTGAGTTACCGCCACGGTGTACACATCACCGGTGCTCAATACGAACTGAAGATTTAAGCGCCGCGTCTGGCCCCTCCTAAACATCCGGGGGCCGAGCGGAGATGGCCCTACAGGAACGGGTCATCGTCGAACGCTAGGCCCGCCCTTGGGTTAGAGCTTTTGTTCGCGTCATGTGGAGAGTGGTCATATGGATTGCCTTCTCCTGGTGGGCGAAAGTAGGCGCGCAGGAAGATTTGGAGTTTAAATTCGTGGCTAAGCACCGTCGTCAGGGCAACCTGAACACCCGTCGCATCGCATCCACTGCTGCTGTTGCTGCTACCGCAGCTGTTACCGTCCCGGCCGCTGCTAATGCGGCTGAGGTTGTCGTCCCGGAGACCGATATCCGCTTCGAGGTTGCCGGTCTGGAGAATGTCCCGAATATCAAGCAGCTGCCGAACATTGACCGCTACATCCCGGCCTTCAAGGCTGACCAGGGCGCTGGCTACGCTGCTGCTGTGGAGGCTCCGGTAGCTGAGGCTCCGGCGCCGGCACCGGTTCAGTCCGTGGGCGAGAAGGTTCTCGAGGCTGCTCGCTCCGCCGTCGGTTCCCCGTACGTCTATGGCGCCAACGGCCCGAGCGCTTTTGACTGCTCTGGTCTGACCTCGTGGGCTTACCGCCAGGCTGGCGTGTCCATTCCGCGCACCTCCCAGGCGCAGGCTTCCGCGGGTACCCCGGTGTCCCTCGATGCCCTGCAGCCGGGCGACATCATCGTCTACTACTCCGGCGCATCCCACGTTGGTATCTACACCGGCCACGGCACCATCATTGACGCGCTGAACTCCGGTACCCCGGTCGGCGAGCGCTCCCTGAACTACATGCCGATTCACTCCGCTGTTCGCTTCTAGGCGAACCTGGCAGTTTGGCTAGCCCCTTCCACTGCTCTTGCCATGTCGATGGCGAGGGTGGGGAAGGGGTTCAGCTATTCTAGAAGCCGTTACGCTTTTCCTTGACTGAGGGTATAATTCAGTCATCTATTAACCTTCTCTTAGTTTCGGGGGTATTCATGTCGCGTCGTGGCATTGCGTGTGCCGTCGCTGCAATCGTTGTGGGTGCGGCTCCGGTGGCCGTCCTGTCGCCATCGGCAGTGGCTCAAGAGTTCCTCCAAGAGCAACCGCACGAAGCGGCGGAGGAGCAGGCACCCGAGGATCTGAGCGATCTCATTGAGCGCATGGCGGACGTCGCCCAGCGCGTTTCCGCCAAGGGCGAGGAAGTCAAGGGACTTGAGGATGAGCTCGCAGAATCGGAGAAGGAGATCGGCGAGCTGGAACGCAAGGCTGAGGAGGCACAGCGCAATTCCGAAGACGCTTCCGTGGTTGTAGCTGAGCAACAGCAGCGGATCGATTCCCTGGCGCAGTCGCGCTACCGCCGAAGCGCGGCAACGCCAGTGTCGGCAGCCCTTGATGCCAACGACGTAGCCAGTGCGGTCGAGCGCATGGGGTACCTGGGGGCTTTGACGAGGGCTGCCAAGCGTGAAGAGGAAGCCATGGTGGCTGCCGCCGCCGCGGCCGACGAGGCGCATCAGCAGGCAGTCGATGCTACTGAGGAAGCGCGCCTCAAGCGCGATGAGCTGCAGGCACAGCGCGATGCGGTTCTCAAGGAACAGGCTGACCTGGAAGAGCAACAGAAGGAGCTCGAAACCAAGGTTGATGGCTTGAGCCCCGAGGCGCGCCAGGCATGGGTTGAGCACTTTGGCGGCTCTGCCGACCTGGACCTAGCTGCGTTGGCCGATGGTTCGGGATCCGTCGCTGTCCAAGCAGCACTCACCCGAATTGGCGCCCCGTATGGCTGGGGTGCCACAGGCCCTGATGTGTTCGATTGTTCCGGCCTGATGGTGTGGAGCTATCAGCAGATGGGGAAGAGTATCCCGCGCACCTCGCAGGCGCAGATTGCCGGCGGCACCCCAGTACCGATCGATGAACTACAGCCCGGAGACATTGTGGGCTATTACGCCGGCATTACCCACGTGGGAATGTATATCGGCGACGGTCAGGTGGTTCACGCCTCCACCTATGGCGTTCCCGTGGCAGTGGTGCCGCTTCATTCCATGCCCGTTCAAGGTGCCGTTCGCTACTAGGCTATGGCGCGCACACTCCTAGTAACGAATGATTTCCCGCCCACCATCGGCGGGATTCAGTCTTATCTTCGAGATTTTCTGGCAACCCTCAACTCGGAGGACGTCGTCGTCTTCGCCTCGACCCAAGATGGTGACGCCGCTGCCGAGTATGATTCGACGCTGCCGTATACCGTGGTTCGCTGGCCACGCACCATCATGCTTCCGACACCTGCCACCGCACGCCGGATGCAGAGCCTGATTCGTGAATACGACATCGAGACCGTGTGGTTTGGGGCGGCGGCCCCGCTCGCCCTTATGGCGTCGGCGGCTCGGGCGGCGGGCGCTCGCCGGATCGTTGCCACGACGCACGGGCACGAGGTGGGCTGGTCCATGCTTCCCATAGCCCGGCAGGCCCTGCGTCGCATTGGTCAGCATGCCGATACCATCACGTATATCTCGGACTACACGCGTACCAGGTTGGAACCCGCGTTTGGTACCCATGCGCGTTGGGTCCACCTGCCTTCCGCGGTTAATCTGGATGACTTCACTCCGGCCACGGAGGGAGAAAAGCAGAGCGCTCGGAAGCACTTTGGACTCGGCCCGGGGCCCGTCATCGTGTGTATCTCCCGCTTGGTTCCCCGCAAAGGCCAGGACCAGCTCTTGCGGGCGATGCCGGCGGTACGGGCACGCTTCCCGGACGCCCAGGTACTCATCATCGGTCGCGGACGCTATGAGCAGACACTGCGCGAGCTAGCGCGTCTGTACTGCCCCGACGCGGTGTTGCAGGAGGCGCGGGACACCGAAGAATTGCAGTTGGCGCTTCATGCTGCCGATGTGTTTGCCATGCCGGCGCGCACGCGGGGTGGGGGACTCGACGTCGAGGGCCTGGGCATCGTTTACCTAGAAGCACAAGCGGCGGGGTTGCCGGTCATTGCGGGTGACTCCGGTGGTGCACCGGAAACAGTAACGTCTGAGACTGGCATCGTCGTGCGCGGCTCCTCGTTTCCGGAGCTTGAGCAGGCCTTGTGCACGCTGCTTGGCGACGTCCCCGGGGCCCACCGCATGGGGGCGGCAGGGCGCCGTCACGTGGAGGAGCACTGGACGTGGGAAATCATGGGCGCACGATTGCGTGAGGTTCTGGAATGTGATCGTGGGCAGGCCGGGGTATATCCTACTAGTCATGCTTGAACACACTTCCTCCGCTGACGGTGGCCATAGCGGCCTCACCATCGGGTTCGATATTGGTGGAACCAACTTGCGGGCCGCGGTGATTAATCCCGCCGGAGAGATTGTGGATTCGACAAGCGTCCCCACGGCCAGGGAAGCGCAGACACTCGAAGATGACATCGTGCGCTGCGTGGACAACTTGGCAGCATCCCATGACATCGAGGCCGTGGGCCTTGCCCTCGCAGGCTTTTTGGATCCCGAGTGTGAAGTCGTTCGTTTCGCCCCGCATTTGCCGTGGCGTAACGCCCCAGTACGCGAGATCCTCAGCAGGCGTTTGGACGTTCCGGTCCGCCTTGAGCATGACGCCAATTCAGCCGCGTGGGGCGAATGGCGCTTTGGCGCTGGGCGCGGTGCGAAAGAATGGGTTTTCTTTGCTGTGGGAACGGGCATTGGCGCCACGCTTTTTACTGAGGGAAAAATCTACCGTGGAGCTTTCGGCACCGCCCCGGAGTTCGGGCACCTTGTTGTGTCGCCGGGCGGGCGCCTCTGCCCCTGCGGCAAGCGCGGATGCTTAGAGCGCTACGCTTCCGGAACCGCTTTGCCGGACACCTGCGCAGAGCTGCGCGGCGAGTATGACACCACCTTGCCGGAGAATCCCTCCGGCGAGGAGATCACCGCAGCAGCTAGGCAGGGCGATCCGCTGGGGATAGCTGTCATGGAGAACTTCGGTCAGTGGCTCGGGCAAGGGTTGTCCATGGTGGCAGATGTGCTCGACCCAGAGCTCATCGTGATTGGCGGCGGGGTGTCCAAGGACGCGGATTTGTACCTCGATCAGGCGCGGGATGCCATGGCTCGGCAGATCGTCGGAGCCGGTCACAGGCCTTTGGCCCGAGTGGCAACCGCGAAGTTGGGTTCGGCGGCAGGTATGATCGGAGTCGCTGATCTCGCCCGCCAGGAGCACCGAGGTTAACACCGCACATTTTTCTTTCACCGAGCAGCACTGCTTGCTCGGCACACACAGATAGGACTATAAGCGATGCGAAACAAGTGGTACTGGGCCTTTAAGCACATCTTTTTCGGCCCGGCCCTTCGAGTGTGGAACCGCCCATGGTCCGAAGGCATGGATCGCATCCCGGAGTCTGGTCCGGCAATCTTGGCATCCTCCCATCAAGCGGTGATGGACTCCTTCTACTTCCCGCTGTTGTGCCCGCGGCAGATCACCTTCTTGGCAAAGAGTGAGTACTTCACCACCCCCGGTTTCGTTGGCCGCCTGCAAAAGTGGTTCTTTAGCTCCGTGGGGCAGGTGCCGATTGATCGCGTCAACAAGGACGCCGGTGACGCGATGCTGGTGAGCGCACAAAAAATTATGGGCCGCGGGGATCTCTTCGGTATTTACCCGGAGGGGACTCGTTCGCCCGATGGGCGCATCTACAAGGGGCGCACCGGTATGGCCCGCATCGCGCTAACCACCGGTGAGACAGTAATACCGATCGCCATGCTCAACACCCGGAAGGCTAATCCAATCGGTTCGTGGGTTCCGCGTCCGGTGCGCGTCGGCATGCGCGTTGGCGAACCCATCGACCCCCACGCATGGGCCGCTGAGCGCAACCTTGATCCGCAGGATCACGCCACCGTGCGTGCTTTCACGGACTACGTGATGAAGCAGTTGTCTGAGCTGTCCGGTGAGCCGTACGTCGACGTCTATGCCTCCGACGTGAAGGCGTCCCTGCAAGCTGGGCACGGCTACCCGGAAGGGGCCGAGCCCAGTTCGGAGGCGCGGTAGTCAGTGACTTCCTCCCCGTCTCAACGCTTAGCGTGGCCTGATGTAGCAAAAGGGATTTCCATCCTGGGCGTCGTGCTGTTGCACATCACGCTTACGGTTCCAGAATCGAAGGACACGTGGTTGGCCGCTTTCAACGTGTGGCTCGACCCACTGCGCCTGCCCCTGTTCTTTTTGGTGAGCGGGTTCTTCGCGCATAAGGTTTTTCGCTTTAGCTTCGCAGAACTCTTTACTCGCCGCCTGTGGTACTTCCTTGTTCCTTATGTGGTGTGGATGCTGGTTGAACAGCAGACCAAGCGCGTGGAGTACCACTGGGTATTCGGGGATCCCGTTTTCGATTTCAGCCAGATGACGGCCAGCCTGCTCGTGGGCCATTCCATGGCGTGGTTCCTGCATTCACTGATTCTGTTTAATCTTTTTCTGTGGTGCGTACGCAAGCTCCCCGGGTGGGCGGCGCTAGCGCTGAGTTTTAGCCCTATTCTGTTCATCGCATGGCAGGCACAGTTCACCTCGATCGCGAAGGCCATTATGTTCCTTCCTGTCTTTGTCGCCGCTGCTTGTTTCCGGGATGCAATCTCCGCCTTCGCTTCCGCTATCGAGGCTCCCTTCAAAGGCGAGTGGGATTACCGGAGCTTTTGGGCGTATTCCGGCATGGTTGGGGCCTACGCCATCGGGTTCTTTATCCGCCGCACGTGGGATAGCTACGCTGGGGCCGTCGAGGTCACGTGGTTGTTGCCAGGCACGGAGGCGCTGGTGAGAGATGACGTCCATATCCTCGTGCGCATGGTAGAGCAGTTCTTCGAGGTTCCGGTGGGAATTGCGGTGGCGGTGGCCGTGTCCTATATACCGGTCCTATCCACCGGACTGCGGTTTATCGGCTCCCACACGCTGCCCATCTACCTCGGTCACCCCATTGGACTTACCGTCCTCTATGGCTACCCCATGGCGCTCAACCCGCGCGAGGTAAGCCTGGCAGGCCAGTGGCCGTTAGAAAATACCTGGTTCTGGCTCAGCATGTGCTTTGTTTATTGCGCGATTGCGTCGTTGGTCCTGTGGGCCTTGGGCAAGGTGCCCGTTGTGGGCTGGACGCTGAAGCCGCCGCCGATCGGTACGAGTAGGCGAACCACGGAACCGCCCTCGGCGGGCTTGAGCTTGAGCCAGAAACTCACTGCGACAAGGAACGCCACGACAAAGAAATAGTCGTTACCTGGAGCCTGCTGCCACCAGGACCACTCCAGTTCCAGCTGCTCGCCGTGCGGGACAAGCCAGTGGCCGCGGGCTAGCAGCACGAACCACGTGAGGCCTGCGAGGAACCAGCAGCGGCGCGCGGTGAGGTAGACCGCGGCTAGGCACAGCCACGTGAAATGGTGGGACCATGAGACCGGGGAGCACAGCAGCGCCGCCGTGGAGGCCAGTAACACGAGTTCTATCTCTGAGGATGTGTGCTCCATGACCCACCACAAGACTGCGACGATGAGAGCGCAGCCAATCAACCACAGGCCCGATGCTTCCTCGGGACTAACACGGCTGAGCAAGCCTCGGAGGGATTGGTTGCTGGAATAGGACAGCGTGCCGATTCGGGAGGAGTCCCGGAGGATGTCAGTCCAGTACGCCGCAGAGCTTGCAGGGGAGGCGAGGTAGCCCACCACACCGCAGGCGATGAAGGCACCTATCGCCGTGGCGAGGGCACGCCAGTCGCGGCGAACGAAAAAGACCGCGAGGAAGACCGCCGGGGTGAGCTTGATCGCCATAGCAACGCCGGTCAGCACACCTCGCCACGAGGAGCGTGGTCTGAGCAGCAGGCAGTCGACAACGACGGCCGCGGTCAGCAGGAGATTCACTTGGCCGAAGCTGAAATTCTCGGTAATCGGTTCGGTGAGTGCGCAGGCGAGCAGCGCCCACGTGGCCCACCAGTCGGGGCGGTCAACGTCGCAGCACCGCGAGATAACGGCGTAGAGACATACCCAGAGCGCACCGAGTGACGCCGCAGTAAGAAGGAGAGACAGCGGCCACAGCGGCATCCACGACACCAAGGCAAAGAGCGCTGCAGCAAAAGGCGGGTAAGTAAAAGGCAGCGACACGCCGTTGCCGAGAACGTAGCTTTGCGCGTAGAGATTCTCCCCGCGGAGCAGGGCCTGCCCTCCCTCTCGGTAGACATCGAGGTCAACATGGTAAAACGGCACAATTCCGCCGCTGTTCATCGACGCCGCAAGATGGATAGTCCACGGCACCGTTGCCAGCCCCACCAGAAGGAGTGGAAGGAGGAGCGAGGAGAGAGCTTTCTTCACGCAGCTGAGTATAGGCCCCCAGTGGCACGGCTCCTCTAGGCAGCAGACTAGGATACGGGGCGTGCGCTACTTCTACGACACCGAGTTTATCGAGGACGGATCGACCATCGAGCTGGTCTCCATCGGCATTGTCGGAGAAGACGGCAGCGAGTATTACGCGGTATCCACCGATTTCGATCCGGGCAAGGCCAATGCGTGGGTGCGCGACAATGTACTGGATAAACTCCCGAGCCCGGCGGATCCCGTCTGGAAATCGCGCGAGACCATCCGCGAAGATCTCCTGAAATTCTTGGGCCGCCACTCCACCCCCATCGAACTGTGGGCCTGGGTCGGGGCTTATGACCACGTGGTGCTCGCCCAGCTGTGGGGAGACATGGCGAGCCTGCCCAAGGGGCTCCCGCGCTACACCCGGGAACTCAAGCAGTACTGGGAGTTTGCGGGCCGCCCCAAGCTGCCTCCCGTGCCCAACGGGAACCACGACGCGTTGGTCGACGCCCGCCATAACCTGGCCAAGTTTCGCATCTGTGAGCAGCACTTGCCGCTGACTCGGGGCAACCGCGTGAGCTGATCGTGAATTAATACCGTGACCTAAAAGTCCATTAACTAACGCGCGACAGGCCCGAGATGGTTAAATACTGGGTGTGAGTTGGACAGTAGATATTCCCAAAGAAGTGCTTCCTGATCTGCCGCCGCTGCCGGAGGGGATCAATGAGAAGTTCCAGGACGCCATTTCCCGCGAGGCGAAGCAGCAGCCCAGCTGGGATCAGCTGCAGGCTGATAACGTGCGAAAGATCCTGGAATCCGTCCCGCCTATCGTCGTGGCTCCAGAGATTGAGGAACTCAAGCGCAAGCTTGCCGACGTCGCCTTGGGCAACGCCTTCCTCCTCCAGGGAGGCGACTGCGCGGAGACTTTCGAGTCCAACACGGAACCGCACATCCGCGGCAACATCAAGACGCTGCTGCAGATGGCCGTCGTCTTGACGTACGGCGCTTCCACTCCGGTGGTGAAGCTGGGTCGTATTGCTGGCCAGTACGCTAAGCCGCGCTCCTCTGATTTGGACTCGAACGGTCTGTACAACTACCGCGGTGACATCGTCAATGGAGTGGAGGCCAACGAGGAATCCCGCCGTCACGATCCCGCCCGCATGATTCGCGCCTACGCAAACTCCTCGGCGGCAATGAACCTGGTTCGCGCGCTGACGCACTCCGGAACCGCGGACCTGTACCGCCTCCACGAATGGAACCGAGAGTTCGTGGCCAACTCCCCGGCGGGTGCTCGCTACCAGGCCTTGGCTGATGAAATTGAAAACGGCCTGGCCTTCATGAATGCCTGTGGGGTGTCGGATGAGACCCTGCGCTCGGCGGAGATTTACTGTTCCCACGAGGCCTTGCTGAAGGATTACGAGCGTTCCATGCTGCGCTTGGGTACGGACTCTAACGGCGAGACCAAGCTTTATGACCTGTCCGCGCACCAGCTGTGGATTGGTGAGCGTACCCGTGGTCTCGACGACTTCCACGTGGCGTTTGCTTCCATCATCGGCAACCCCGTGGGAATCAAGCTCGGCCCTGGCGTGACGCCGGAGCAGGCAGTGGAGTACGCGGAGAAGCTTGACCCGAACCGTGAGCCGGGCCGTCTCACCATGATCGCGCGCATGGGCCACGATAAGGTGCGCTCCGTGCTGCCCCCGATCATCAAGGCAGTGGAGGACTCCGGCCACAAGGTGGTGTGGCAGTCCGATCCGATGCACGGAAACACCTTCACGGCGTCGAACGGTTACAAGACCCGCCACTTCGACAAGATCGTCGACGAGGTCCAGGGCTTCTTCGAGGTGCACCGCGAGCTGGGTACCCACCCGGGCGGCGTGCACCTGGAGTTCACCGGTGAGGACGTCACCGAGTGCCTCGGCGGCGCTGAGGACATCACGGACGTGGACCTGCCGGGTCGCTACGAGTCTGCCGTGGACCCGCGCCTGAACACCCAGCAATCGCTGGAGCTGTCCTTCCTCATCGCAGAAATGCTGCGCAACTAGAGTCTGCGCAGCGTCTAGCTGCGCAGACTAGTACGGCCTCCAGAGAATCGGCCAGGTGCCGTATTCTCCGGAGCCAAACCACCAGGCGGCCACGGCGACAGCCAAGGTGGCGAGGCCGACGAGGACGAGGAACCCGATGAGCCCGACCGCGCTGCGGTTGCTCAACGGACGTTCCTCCGGCTCCTCTTCGGCCCCGGCCGCATATGGTTCTGGCACGGCGGGGGAGGGCGCCGGGGTGTCTACCGGTGCGGCAGGCAGGGGGAAAGCGTCCTCGCGGGTTTCCGCCCGTGTTTCACGCGTGGGGGAATCGGGCGAGGGGATTGCAGAGGTCGCTTCGAAGACACGCGTATTGTCTGTTCCCGAAAAGTCTGTAGGTACTGCAGCGGTACGTGCGGCGGCCGAGTTTCGCGGGACGGGGACCGTGAACTGTGGCAGTTGCAGCTCCCGGGAAACGTCATCCAAAGCATCGAGGAATTCACCCGCGTCTGCAAAGCGTTCGGCTGGGTTACGTGCGGTGGCGGTGGCCACGAGGGCGTCGAAAAGCATCGGCACCCCCTCAATGCGTGAAGATGGTGCCACCACATCCGCGTGCACGCGCGCGGTGGCGTGCGCCAGCGGGGTGTCACCGTGGAAGGGGACTGTGCCCGTCAGCAACTCGAACAGGACGATTCCAGCCGAGTAGACATCGGAAGCCGGCGTGATATCCGCGCCAGTGACTTGCTCGGGGGAGAGGTAGCTTACGGTACCGACGATCTGGCCGGAGCTATCATGCTCCGCCTTTGCGGAGCGCACCAAGCCGAAGTCACCCACCTTGACTCGGTGGTTATCGGTGATGAGAACGTTATCCGGCTTGATATCGCGGTGCACGAGGCCGGCGTGGTGGACTTCGGTGAGCCCGGCCAAGACCGAGTGCATCACGCCGGCCGCAGCGTGCGGCGGCATGGGTCCGCGTTCCGCAAGGAGCTCGCGCAACGTGCCGCCGGTGATGAGCTCCATGATGAGATAGATGGGCAAACCATCCGCGGAAAAGTCATGCACGGCGACGAGATTGGGGTGGCTCAGCTGCGCCATCGCGCGGGCCTCGCGCTTAAAGCGGGTGACGAAGACGGGGTCGTCGTGATAGCGCTCATCCATCACCTTGGCAGCTACTGCGCGGCCCAAACGCATGTCCACGCAGCGATACACAGTGGACATGCCGCCGCGAGCGATCGGCTGATCAATGCGGTAGCGTCCTTCAAGAATGTCGCCCACGTTCAGCCTTGTCATGGGTTCCAGTATGGTCGATCCTCTCCTCAAAGTGTGATCCCGCTACAGTTGTGTCTGTGACTAATTCTGCGAACCCTGAAGAGAATTCCCATCCCGAGCTTCCGCAACTTCTCGCCGGAGAGAAGCTGCTGACGCTTAAAGAGGTAGCTGAAAAACTCGATCTGCCCATTACTCGCGTCTTCGATCTGCTCAATGCCCGGAAGTTCATCGCGTGGCGGGACGCCGAAGGCCAGCGCCTCGTCCCGGAAGCGTTTTTCAATGCCAAGGGCGTCATTTCCAAGCACGTGTCCGGCGTCATCACTGTTCTTTCGGACAACGGCTGGGGTGACAACGAGATCCTGGCGCATCTTTTTACCGAGGACGAGTCCCTACCGGGCCGCCCCATCGACGCGCTGCACGGCCACCTCGCGCGGGAGGTTATTCGGCGCGCGCAGGCTTCGGCTTTTTAGACGGCGTATCAGCACCAGGCGCAGTTGGTTCAGCGGCGGTGCGTGGAACACCGTCGAAAATCCATTGCGTGGCCAACCATGCCACGACCACCATCGCAATCACCCAGAACCAGTTGTAGAGCTGGTGATTGCCGTCGCCGGCGAAGGCCACACCAATAAAGAGAGCTGCGCCGGTGGTGAGCTTGATGAGCGGTAGTGGTGGGCGGAAGGTTCCCATGAGCGTGAGCACCGAGGCGTAGTACCACGGCAGCGTCACGGAGTTGAAGACGAACGCCACCTGGTAGGCCGCGGCCGTGGCGGCAATGGCACGGCGCACGCCCGTGCGCCCCCACCACCACACAAGGACAAGGCCCAGGAGCATCAGAAGCATCGCGGCCGAGCGCAGTACGGTGAGCACGCCGTTATAGGTGGTGTCGGGGGAGAAGACCTGGATGAGCGGAACGAGAATATCGGCAAGCAAGGTGGGGCCGGCCAGGGGGTTGATGACCTTCGAGTTGCCACTGATCTGCGACAGCCAACCCCACGAGCTTCCCGACGCCCACGTGATCGCCGCCACCGCCAACGCGACCTCCGCCACGGCGATAACGCCGGATAGTAGAAAGAACCCGACGCGCTTGAGCGGCTTCGTTCCCTTCGGCGCCCAATGGTGCAGCATGAGCCACACGATGAAGGGCGCGGCGAAGACGGCGGTGGCCTTGAGGGACACTGCCACGCCAACGAGTATGAGGCTGAGGTGGAACTTGTGGTGCACAGCAGCGAGAAGGCCCAGCGATACCAGCCCCACCATGACTGATTCGTTGTGCATGCCGCCGATGAGGTGCAAAATCATCACCGGATTCGCCACTCCCAACCAGAGCGCTAGGGCGGGATCACCGCCAATGCTTCGGGCTAGGCGTGGAATTGACCAGGCGATGGCTGCAAAACCAAGGACGGAAATTGCCTTGTAGACGATGATGCCCGCAGCAACGTTATCGCCCACCAGGTGGGTTACCCCGTTGCCCATCCACAGGTGTAGCGGCCCGTAGGGCGTAGTGGTGTTGCGCCAGTCATGAGAGACCTCGAGCAGGAAGGGGCCGGGGTTAACGGCTGCGCCCTCGACGTAGGGGTCGAAACCATCGCGTACCATCGCGCCTTGCATGAGGTAGGAGTACACGTCCCGGGAAGCCAGCGGTGCGGCGCACAGCAGCGGGGTGACCCAGCAGATCAACATCCGGCGGATGTCTGCCAATGCGCCGTCTGGTTGCGGGTTCTTGAGCTGTGGGGCGATGAAGTGGCGGCCCGCCAACACCCATGCGGCGACGAGGCCAAACAGGCCAATCCAGTAGAGGACCATGCCAATGTTGCGGCCGTGGCCATAGGCAAGGAAGCTGATGTTGAGCGCCTCAAGAAAACCTCCGCGATTCCGGGTCGCGCCGCCGGAGAAGGAGGCGAGCGCCAGGACGATCGCAGAGACGATGCCCAGTGGCAGGGGATGGGGAATGCGCAGGGGCACGCGCGTGGATGCGGAGCGGGCCATGCTACATCCGGCGGGCCGTGGACTTGTGGGCAAGTTCTTCCAAGACCGCCGTGACCTCGGGGTCAACCTGTGCGTTGTGCAGATGGTCGAGGCCGGAACGCGTGAGATCGCTGATGCGCTGCTCGACGACGTCCGGCGCACCGGAATCAGCAATGATCTGCGCCATGCGGGCAATGTCTGCGGGGTCCTCCGTCTGCCCGATGAGGCGGCGAAGCTCAGCGGCGGCTGCGGGATCGGTGGCGTCCGCGCGCTGTAGGGCCAGCGACAACAGAACCGTGCGCTTGCCTTCGCGCAGGTCGTCTCCGGCGGGCTTGCCGGTGATAGCCGGGTCACCGAAGACGCCGAGCAAATCATCGCGCAGCTGGAAGGCGACGCCGATGTCCTGGCCGTAACCGCGGAAGGCAGCAACGAGTTTTTCGGGTGCGCCCGCTATAACGGCGCCCAGATGGAGGGGGCGCTCGATGGTGTACGCGGCAGTCTTGAACCGGTTCACCGAGTCCGCCAACGTGGCGTCCTCGGAGCCGGCGGCTTCCAGAGAGATGTCCAGAATCTGGCCGCCGATGACTTCGCGGCGCATTGCCCGCCATGGTGCGCGGGCGCGCGCCAGCGCCTCGGGGCTCAAGCCGGAATCTTGAAGCATGTCTTCCGCCCAGACCAGGGCCATGTCACCGATGAGGATGGCCAGCGATTGCCCGAAGAAATCAGCGTCGCCGCTGAGCCCGAGCTCGCGGTGGCGAGCAGCAACGCCGCGATGGACAGTGGGGTTGCCGCGCCGGGTATCGGAAGCATCCACGATGTCGTCGTGGATAAGTGCACAGGCCTGAATGAACTCCAAGGACGAGGCAGCGCGGAGCATTGCCTGCGGGGACTCAGTGCCGTCGAGCCCGTGCGCACCGACAAAACCTGCCCACGCGTAGAGGGGGCGAATGCGCTTGCCGCCGTCCAGGACGAAGGAATCCAAATAGGAGATCGCGTCGGCCACCGGAGAGCCGATGGCCGCGATGGCGTCGCGCTGACTGTCCAAGAAAAGCTTAAGCTCCTCGCGCACGGCTGCGGGGATGTCGTTCAAGGAAGGTATCTGCGGTGTAGTCACGCCTGCTACTTTACCTGGGTAGCTATGCCGGATTGCCGCCAGGTTAAGCGGTGTCGGCTGGTGTCAGCGGCACCGTCGATTGCAGGATGGCGAAGGGGCGCGCATCGGCGGGGTAGTAGAGCTGGCGAAGGAAATCACTAAACCCCATTTTGCGGTAGAGGCCGAAGGCGGAGTTTGCCTCGTTGGGAACTTCCGGAGTGGAAAGCAGGATGTAGCGCGCGGGTAGATTCCACGCTAAGGCTTCGAGCAGTGCGCGCCCTAAGCCGCGACCCTGTTCTCCAGGCAGCACGTGAATCTCCGCCAGCTCGAAATAGTTGTGGAGAATGTCTTCTTGTTCCGGGGTTGGTCCGCCACTGGCGGTGAGCGCTCGGCGAAGCTGTTTGTCCCACCACGTGTCCGGAGAGCCAAGGAAGCCGTAGGCAAAGCCTGCAATGCCGTAGTCGGTGGTGGCCACGACGCAGGAAAACCCTGGGCGTATGAGATCTGCGCGCCACCGCGAGATGGAGACGTCGCGCACTGACTGGCTGTAGCCCATTGCCGCGATGTAGATATCCACCAAGCGCGGGACAGCAATGGCGAACTCTTGGGGGCTTAGGCGGCGCAGCGTGTAACTCACATCTCTAATAACAGCAGATTCTTCAGGCATGTGAAAGCGCACAGAGAAACTATCTTCTGCACATCCAACCGCCGAGGAGTCGGAGTACGTGTTCGAAAAGGGAAGAAATATCGCCCATCCCTATTGTTTAAATCGAACACATGAACTAAAATCAGAGGTGGATGTACGAAGGTGGTTTTACGGTGAGTCTCATCAGCGAACAGCAGCAGAAAGTCAACAGCACAGTCTTCATTGACAAGCTCAGGAAGCAGCCCAAGGAGGAGAGGTCATGGCACAGGTAATTTCAGCAACGGCAGCGGCTCGGGGCCGGAACAGGGAGGCGATGCAGCGCGTGCGCCGTGACCGCTTCCTCGGTCAAGCGTTGGATCTGTTGGTGGATGCGCGCCGTAGCGCTGCGGAGGGGCGGTTCGAGGACGCTCTTGAAATGGCGTACCGCGCCTCGCTGCGTGCTGCGGGCGCGCGTGTGGCGGCGTCTGCGGTGTCGCGCCGTCGGCGCTTGCCTACCTCTGCATGGGAGCAGGTAGCTCTTATCGGTCCGGCGGATGCTCAATGGGCCGCAGAATTCACAGACTATTCCCGCGTGCGCTCGCGCGTGGCCTCCGGAATGGATCCGGTGCCCGCTGCGGATACGGTCTACCAGTACTTGGCGCTTGCCACACGTTACGTGGACGCGACCGAATCTGAGCTGGGCTTCGGTGGGCTGGCCGCCTAGTGAGGGCGTGATTGCTCCGGTAGCAGGGGTGCAGGGATGCCCAAAAACTATGGACTGTCTTTGTGGGAACTATCTCGCTATCCTTGACGTTATAGAGGTAGTAAACATAGTTCCCAGTTCCACTACCTAAACCCAAATCATTACGGAGGACGCTGTGGCCCTTTCTGAGCACGAACAGCAAGCGCTGCGTGAAATTGAACAATCGTTGCTGGCCAACGATCCTGATTTTGGCGCGTCTGTGTCCGGTGAAACTTCTTTCGGCGGCAACTCGGGTGCCATCACCCTCCGTGGGGTGGCCTTAATCGTTGTCGGTCTGTGCATGATGGTGGGCGGAATCGCGTTGGCCCAGCAGTCCCTGTGGTTCGTTATCCTCTCCGTACTTGGCTTTTTGGTCATGTTTGGATCCGGTGTGTGGATGCTGCGCGGAAATTCGGAAGATTCTCTGGTTGCCGCCGGCGCACCAGCATCCGCTAATCGGCGCAACAAGCAGTCTAGGAAGGCTGGCAGTGACGTTGGAAACCGCCTTGAAGATAACTTCCGCCGCCGTTTCGAAGGAAACTAAGCGCTAGAAACCCACCAGCAGCCCTTCGCTCTATTGTGAGTCGGAGGGCTGTGGCACGATGACATTGGCCATGGCGTACAGCGTTTGCGTTATGCCCGGGAGCTGCTCGGGCGAGCGGTCTGCCAATTCTGATGCGCGAACGATGGCGGCGTTGAGCAGCGAGATATCCGCTCTGGAAACGCCAGGGCAAAACTCGTTAACGATCGAGGCAAACCCACCATGTGACTGCTGCACTGCCTCATCCGCAAAAGCCTGGGGGAAGTGCTGCGCGGCGGTCATGAGGGGGCCGTGCGTGCCATGGAGGAAAAGTTCGAGAGTGGCGTCCACGTAAGCATGGATGCGCTCCGTCGGCTCTGGAGGGGCCACCTGCATGGCAGCTTCGAGCTGTTCATTCCACGTTTGTGTGGCCTGGATAAGCAGCTGCACCAACAAATCGTGTTGGGATGAGACGTAGCGATAAACGCTGGGGCGGGCAAGGCCTACTTCGGCAGCGACCTCCGCCAGGGTAGGGACTGCCCCGTGGTTGTTGACGATCAACCTTTCGGCAGCCTCGAGCACCGCGCGGTGCTGGACGGCGCGGTGCTCGGCTACTGTCGTTTCAGTGATCTTCGGCATGCGCTAAGTCTACGTTAAGCTGCGCATTCTTTTTCCATTCTGGTGCCTACTTGGCGGACGGGGTCAAGCGGCCATCGACCATTTCATAGACCTTGTCGCAGTGACCAAGAACGTCGTAGTCGTGGGTGACCATGACACCCGCGACGTTGAAATCGTGGCATTCTTTGGCTAGCAGCGCCACGATCTCTTGGGACCGCGCGCGATCGAGGGCAGCAGTGGGTTCGTCGACGAGCAGCACCTGTGGATCGCCCACAAGTGCGCGCGCGATACCGACGCGCTGGCGCTCACCGCCGGAAAGACTGCCGGGCCGGTGCTTCGCGCGATGCGCCATGCCGACCTTCTCCAGCAGCTCGGCGCTGGAGTAGCGCCCAGTCTTGCCGATGACCTTGCTGGCCAATTCGATCTGCTCCTCCGCCGTCAGTGCAGACGGGAGATTGCCAGAGGACTGGAAGACGAAGCCGATGTGGTTGCGGCGGATCTGTGCCAGTTCAGAGTCACCCAGCGGCACGATGTCCTCGTCCGCGACGAGGACTTGGCCGGAATCGGGCGTCGTCAAGGCGCCCGCGACCGCGAGCAGTGTGGACTTTCCGGAGCCGGAGGGGCCAACCACGGCAACGAATTCGCCTGCCTCGACGGTGAGATCGACGGAATTCAGTGCTTTAACGTGTGAATC
The DNA here is from genome assembly GCF_039907205.1 of Corynebacterium sp. c25Ua_47. Lineage (NCBI taxonomy): Bacteria > Bacillati > Actinomycetota > Actinomycetes > Mycobacteriales > Corynebacteriaceae > Corynebacterium > Corynebacterium sp. c25Ua_47. The sequence continues at coordinate 107,725 of NZ_JASBOH010000001.1, forward strand.
TCCGTCGCTGTAGCTGATGGTGACGTCTTTCAGTTCCAAAGCGTGGCTCATCGGTTTTCTCCTAGGGCTGCGAGGGGGTTGGTTCGGGTAACGCGGACGACGGCAATGAAGGCGCCGAGCAGTCCGGCGACGAAGAGAATGAGACCGCCATTGATGACGGCGCCGAATTCGGTGGAGTAGGGCATAGCCGTTTTCTCTAGGAGGCTGCCCAGGCCAACGGCGATGAGTGCGCCGGCGAGGATTGATACGAGGAGGATGACCACCGCTTGGCCGAGGCTATCGCGCAGCAGGAAGCTCTTGGTGGCGCCCATTGCGCGAAGGGTGGCGATATTGCCGGCGCGCTGGATGGTCCACACGAGGAAGAAGGCGCCGGTAACGAGCGCGGCAATGACATAGAGGAACCAGGTGATCATGGAAAGGGGCATCATTTCGGCGGTGTAGCCGGGGGAGGAATCAAAGCTCTCCTTGAGAGTTCGAACGTCGAGGCCGGAGCGCTCGGTGAGAGCATCGGTATCGGGCTTATCCGCTGTGCGAGCGACGATGACGGATGCTTCCTCGTAGGCTTCGGGGTTGACGGCTTCGCCGTGGCGCCCGCCGGCGTGAACCTCCTGCCAGATATCTAGCGGCAGGTAGGCCACGTCGACGTGGCCGAAGGTTCGCTGGTTGTCGGTGAAGCCGATGACGTCGAGGGGGATGTCCAAGCGGTCGAGGGTGATGGTGTCGCCCACCTCGATCCCCTCGTCCTGCAGGGTGGAGGACAGGATGATGTCGTGTTTCGTGTTGCTTGGCTTGCCGTCTGCCCGGGCGGTGTCGATTGGGGGCAAGCCTGCCGGTGCGATGAAGGAGTCAGGTTCTACTCCGAAGAGTGTGAGGTCCACCGCCGTGCCGTCCTGGTTGTGGGCGTTAGCAATGGTCAGGCCCAAGGGGGTGGCTTGGTCCATGCCTTCTAGTTGAGAGAAAGACTCGGCATCGGAGGCATCGACAACGGAGCGGGTGAATGCAGAGTCTTTCTGCGTGCCATCGGCGAAAGCGATGACGTCGCTCTCCATCGCCTTGAGGCCGGAGACGCCGTCGTTGACCAAGCCTGCGGTGAGACCGGAGATGATAACGACGAGCATGGACATGAGTGCGAGGACGACGCCCATGAGGAGGAATCGGGTACGCGCGAAGAGCATCTCGCGCCAAGCTAGATACATGAAGGAACTTCCTAGTGTGTGGGGTGAAGTGAGTTGGCGTGTCGCCCTGCGTGCCGCAAGATGGCAACATGATGTTTCTATCATGGCGACGCAATGTTTCTAAAACTTGTGCGGGCATTTTGCGCGGGGAGGGGAGACTTTTTGTGCGATTTCCCGATTTCCCCCACTTTGCCCCACCTGCGCTACGCGCCGGTCGGGGAATGTGGGCCTAGAGGCCCTTTGGAGCGTGGTGGGAAGATGAAAACGTCAGGAATATGGGGGTGGTGGGGAAAATTACATGCCAAGGGGTCAAAGTTACGTGAGTGAATACGTGGAAATGGGCCTGTTTGAGGGGGCGTGTCAAGGGGGGTCTGGGAAAACTTCCCACTGGAAAAATTGCCTTTGACCTGCAATGTTATTCCGACACGCAGATTGTTGTGGTGATAAAGGTGTGGGAGGTGGGGGAAAGTGGGGTAGAGTGGGGCGTAGCGGAGGAGAGTTGCTCTCTTGTCGCGAGAGGAATCCGGAGTTTTCGAGTGACAGGAAGGTGGACCCGGGGATGTTTCTCGGCACCTACACTCCCAAGCTCGATGACAAAGGACGGCTCACGCTTCCGGCAAAGTTTCGCGAAGAACTGGCTGGCGGCCTCATGGTCACCAAAGGTCAGGATCATTCGCTCGCGGTATACCCGCGGGAGGAGTTCGCGGCGCGAGCTAGGAAAGCGGCGGCCGTGTCACGCACCAACCCAGAAGCGCGTGCGTTCATCCGTAACTTGGCAGCGAGTGCGGACGAGCAACGCCCCGATGGGCACGGGCGTATCACACTGTCCGCAGGGCACCGTGAGTACGCAAACCTGACGAAGGAATGCGTAGTTGTGGGCTCGGTTGACTTCCTCGAAATCTGGGACGCAGCCGCGTGGGCTGAATACCAGGCGCAAACTGAAGACGCTTATTCGGCGGCAGACGCCGATGACGTACTTGCCGGGCTGCTGTAGAGCTTCCTGGCACACAGAGAGTGCGTGTATGGACTCTGCCCGAGGAGGATGAGCTGGTGTACTTCCCCGACATCAGAACCCTTCCTCGGACAGGGCCCTATACGCACTCGATTTTTTATCGAACAGATCTGATAGCGGCCTCAGGCGCCTGAATGGAAAGGGGGACAGCAACTGTGGACCACAACGGCACCATTACCTATGACGTGAATGACAACCACGGCCATGTCCCTGTTATGCGTGCGCGTATGGCTCAGCTGCTTGCTCCGGCCGTCGAAGCAGCGGGGGAGCACGCCGTCATCGTGGACGGCACCCTGGGGGCTGGTGGCCACAGCGAATACTTCCTCAACAGCTTTCCTAACGCGCGGATTATCGGTGTGGACCGTGACTCCGCCTCGTTGAGCAGTGCTTCTCGACGTCTCACCCCCTTCGCCGACCGCTTCGTCGGCGTCAACGCTCGCTTCGATGAGGTCGGTCGTGCCATTGCGCAGGGTGACCATGAAGTTTTTTCTATCGCGCGAGAACACGGCATTGCAGGGGCATTGTTCGATCTGGGTGTGTCCTCCATGCAGCTTGACCAGGTGGAGCGTGGGTTTGCGTACAAGACCGACGCCCCGCTGGATATGCGCATGGACCCGCGCCAGGGAATGACTGCCGCCGACGTACTCAACACCTATAGCCACGGTGACCTCGCCCGCATCCTCAAAACCTATGGCGATGAGCGCTTCGCCGGCAAGATTGCTTCGGCAGTAATAAAGGAAAGGGAAAAGGAACCTTTTACTACCTCAGCCCGCTTGGTTGAGCTGTTGTACGCCACGATTCCGGCAGCGACGCGTCGCACCGGTGGTCACCCCGCGAAGCGCACCTTCCAGGCGTTGCGCGTTGAGGTCAACCGCGAGCTTGAGGCGGTCGAACAGGTCATCCCCGTGATTACGGATGCCCTGTCCGTCGGCGGCCGCGCGGTGTTCATGAGCTACCAGTCGCTCGAAGATCGCATCGTCAAACATGCCTTCACCAAGCTCAGCACCTCGACGACTCCGCCGGGGCTTCCTATGGACCTTCCGGGCACGGCAGCGCACTATTCCATCGTGACGCGCGGCGCGGAGAAGGCGAGCGAGGAGGAGATTGCAGAGAACCCGCGGGCAGCGTCCGTCCGGGTACGCGCACTCGAGCGCCTCGAGGGCAGTCCGTCTTTTCATGAACCGGGAGGTAGGCCATGACGCTGAGAGACCGAACCGCACAGGCAACGTACCACCGCGACCACGAGAGGACCCACACCATGGGAGCTAGCCGCGATTTCACCACCGGATCTGATTACTCCGGTCAGGGAACCGCGCTGCTGGAGCGGGGGCGCCGCACCACCCCGTTGCCCAGTCGCACGCCGCATCGCAGTACTGTGCCCGCCCGCCGGGTCGGAACGGGTCTGCGAGGAAACCGCCTCGGTTCGAAGCAGGTAGTGAGCAATCGTGGGCGCCGCGTCGTGCAGCCTACGCGGGTTACTGGCCTTTTCGCTCGCCTTTCTTTCATCGCCATTGGCCTGCTCATCACTGGTGTGGCTGCGGCGATGTGGCTCTCTGGCCTGTCGACGTCCCAGACCTTTAAGATTCAGGAGCTTACTGCCCACGAATCCACGCTCGATAACCAGCTGGAGACTCTGAACCGAGACTTGGAGAACGTGCGTTCGGCGTCGGACGTCGCCCGCCGCGCCCACGAGGCCAAGATGGGCGTCCCGGTTCAGCCTGGCGTAGTGGAAGTCGACGCAGACGGAAACGTGGAACAGAAGCGCGAAGCCACCCCGGATATGGAATCGGTCATCGACGTAAACGGCGAACCGGTCCGTCCGGGTCAGGCCTCGAGTGACCCGCACGCGACGGCGAACGTATCCGATAACCTGAATGCCCGTCCGACGCTGAGCGAGAGGAACCGTGAGCGCGAAGGCGCCGAGTCGGGTGCGTCTCGGTCGGACAACCACCCAGACGGCGGTGAATCCACCACTGACGGACAGTCGGCCGAAGGGAACGTAGAACTGCCGGACATCCCGGCCCAGGCTCCCTACGCCGCCCGCGGGTAGATTCCATCCCCGCTCCGCGCGTGCCTGCGTGGGCGGGCGGCGATGATAGGGCACAATTCGGGATGAAGCACTGATTATTGACCCATCTTCGCTGCAGACAGAAAGGTGACGTGTGACCCCACCACACTCCGGTGGCCCGCGCCCGAGGCGCGCTTCCGCCGCCCGTGCCGCCCAACCGCGCGGTACCTCTCACCAACCACGGCAGCGTTACGACGCCGACCGCGTCGTTCCCGCGACCCGTTCACGGAATCCGCGTACTGGCAAGCCCTTCATGAGCCAGCAGAAGACGATGCGCCGTCGTGTACACGTCATCGCGGCTTTGCTGCTCGTGGTGATGCTGGCGTGGATGGGGCGCCTCGCGTGGGTCCAGATCGTGTGGGGACCTGACTTGGCGGCGAAGGCCGCTGCGCAGAGAACCCGCGTCTATGTCGATACGGCCGGACGCGGCGAGATCCTCGCGCGCGACGGCCAGCGGTTGGCCTACACGATGCGCGCCCGATCCTTGACCGTGTCACCTACGCGCCTGCGAGATGAGCTCCGTGAACAGGAAGAGCAAAAGGCCGCCGGCGAGGCTCACTTTGAATCGTTGGCACCCGATGCCAAAGAGGCTTTCCTCGACGACAAGGTGACAGAGCGGCTCACTGACATGTCGGAGGGCATCCCGAACAAGCTGAAGGAAGCCGGCATCGATGCCGGGGACGTGGATTCGGAGCAAATCATGGACAAGCTCCGTGCCGATACTCAGTATGAGGTCCTCGTGCGCAACGTCGATCCGGATGTCGCGGTGGCCATCTCCGAGGACTACCACGGGCTCGCCGCCGATGAGCAGCAGATCCGCCAGTACCCCAATGGTGCTATCGCAGAGAACGTCATCGGCAAGGTGTCCATGGACGGCCAAGGCCAGTTCGGCTTTGAGGCCTCCGGCGATACCACACTGACGGGTATTGACGGCAGCTCCACCGAGGACGTTTCAGCCAGCGGTCAGGTCATTCCCGGCACCCTACGCGATCAGGTGCCAACGACCGACGGCAAAAACGTCACGTTGACGCTCGATCTGGATCTGCAGACCTACGTTCAGCAGAAGCTGGAAAAGGCCAAGGCTAATTCGAAGGCAAAGAGCGCCGAGGCAGTCGTTCTGGATGCCGCCACGGGTCAGGTTCTGGCTATGGCGAATACCGGCACCATCGACCCGAACAAGGACATCGAAAAGCAGCTGGAGAAGGACAAGACCTTCGACAACCTCGCCGTCTCCCACCCCTTTGAGCCGGGTTCGGTGGCAAAGATCATCACCGCCGCGGCAACCATTGAGGAGGGCCTCACCAACCCCGATGAGGTCCTCCAGGTTCCCGGCTCCATCGACATGGCTGGCGTGAGCGTCAGCGATGCCTGGCAGCACGGCGTCGAGCCTTATACCACGACGGGTATTTTTGGTAAGTCGTCGAATGTGGGAACGCTGATGTTGGCCGACCGCCTCGGCCAAGACAAATACGCCGACTACCTCAAGAAGTTCGGTCTCGGCCAGACCTCCGGAATCGAGCTGCCCAACGAGTCACCTGGCCTGGTGCCCGATCGTTCGCAGTGGTCCGGTGGCACCTTTGCCAACCTGCCCATCGGCCAAGGCCAGGCATGGACAGCACTGCAGTTGGCCTCCATCTACCAGACCCTGGCCAACGACGGTGAGCGCATCGAGCCGCGCATCATTGATTCGATCACCGCGCCTGACGGGACTAAGGAAGAACTAGAGAAGCCCGAGACCACCCGCGTGGTCAGTCCCGAAACCGCGCGCACTGTCGTGGACATGTTCCGTGCGGTCTTCCAGGAGGATCCGCAGGGGCTGAACAACGGTACAGCCGGCAACGCGCAGATCGAGGGCTATCAGCTCTCCGGCAAGACTGGTACCGCGCAAAAGGTCGACGAGGAGACGGGAGCATACTCGAACTCCAAGTACTGGATCACGTTCGCGGGCATCGCGCCTGCCGACGATCCCCGCTTTGTCGTCGCCGTCATGCTCGACGAGCCCGAATCCGGTGTCAACGACGATGGCTCCGGCGGCCAGTCCGCAGCGCCGGTGTTCAGTGACATCGCATCCTGGCTGCTTGATCGTGACAATATTCCGCCTTCCCCACCAGCACCGCACCTGACCTTGCGTGCCGAATAGATAGCTCCGGCCGCGAATAACCTACAGAGATAGAGAAGAGGACGCACCGTGACCAGCAGCATCAGCCTTGATCGTTTAGCAGAAATTTCTTCGGGCACCGTGATCGGGGATGCCTCGACCACCGTGGGCTCCTGCGGACTAAACTCTGCAACCCTGCCACCTGGTGGACTCTTCGCTGCGCTTCCGGGAACGCGCGTTCATGGCGCACGCTATGCCGCAGACACCGCAGCAGCCGCGATTCTGACCGACCCGGAAGGCCAACGCATCCTTGCCGAAGCGGGAGAAACACGCCCACTTCTCGTGGTCGAGGATATCCGCGCCATCCTCGGACACGTCTCCGCGGAGATCTATGGGCACCCCACCGAAAAGCTCACAATTCTTGGCGTGACGGGTACGTCCGGTAAAACTACGACGAGTTACCTGCTGGAAGCGGGGCTTTTGCACGCGGGCTTGTCGGTGGGCCTTATCGGCACCACGGGCACTCGCATTAACCGCGAGCCAGTGCCTACCTCGCTGACGACCCCCGAGGCCCCCACGTTGCAAGAGCTCTTCGCCCGCATGGTGGACGAAGGGGTAACGCACGTGGTCATGGAGGTGTCCTCCCACGCGCTTTCCCTGGGCCGCGTTCAGGGAACGCGCTTTGCCGTTGGCGGATTCACTAACTTGAGCCAGGACCACCTCGACTTCCACCCGACGATGGAGGACTACTTCGAGGCGAAGGCCATGCTTTTCGACGGTCCCCAGGCCGCCAACCGCTCCGTTGTCTGCATCGATGACGAGTGGGGGCGACGCATGGCGCAGCGCGCCGCGGCGCGTCCGGTCATGACAGTGTCCACGAGCGCGGAGGCCACCGAGGCGGACATCACCGCCCGCCAACTCAGCACCGAGGCCACCGGCGCACAGCAGGTGGAGCTGACGGTGTCCACCGGAGAGCACGCTGGTTCCTATGAATTCCGGCTGCCCATGCCGGGCACTTTCAACATCGCCAATGCGGCCTTGGCCACCGGCATGGCCGCAGCCAGTGGCATCGAGCCGCGCGTCTTCTTGGAAGGCGTAGAAAAGGTGGCGGTCCCGGGCCGCATGGAACGCATCGACCGCGGCCAGCAGTTTGTCGCCGTGGTCGATTATGCGCACAAGCCTGCAGCGGTCACCGCGGTCCTCGATACCCTGCGTGCGCAGCTGGAAGGCAGCAGCGGCCGGATCGGCATTGTCGTCGGCGCGGGAGGTGACCGCGACTCTTCCAAGCGCCCGCTCATGGGGGCGGCCGCCGCGAAGGGCGCCGATATGGTCGTGATCACCGACGACAACCCCCGCACCGAGGACCCAGCAGCTATCCGCGCGGCAGTGCTCGCGGGAGCGCGCGAAGCGAACCCGGAGGCCGATATCCGGGAGGTCGGCTCCCGTGCCAAAGCCATCGACGAGGTCGTGGCGTGGGCACAGCCGGGCGATGCCGTCATCGTCGTCGGCAAGGGCCACGAAGTAGGACAGCTGATTGGTGATACCGTCCACCACTTCGACGACCGCGAGGAGATGGCGCGTGCACTTGATGCCGCGATGACAGCGACTACCCTGAGTACCGAAGAATCCAAGGAGCAAGCATGATTGCGTTAAGCCTCGCTGAGATAGCTCAGATCACGGGCGGCCGCCTGGATAGCGTCGACGAGCCAGAGACCCCAGTGACCGGCTTTGTTGAGTTCGATTCTCGCAAGGTCACTCCGGGTGGACTCTTTGTGGCACTGCCCGGAGCCCGCGTCGATGGCCACGATTACGCCCACACCGCGGTGGAGAAGGGAGCCGTCGCCGTCTTGGCTGCCCGGCCGGTGGGTGTACCCGCCATCGTCGTGGAGCCGCGCGGACGCGTAGAAGGTGACGGAGCCAACGCCGATATCTATGCCAACGATGTCGATGGCTCCGCCGCCGCTGTCGTCGAGGCGTTGTCCGCGCTGGCCCGCGCAGTAACGCAGCGGCTGGCGACAGAGCAGGATTTGACCATCGTGGGAGTGACGGGATCGGCGGGCAAGACCTCGACCAAGGACCTCATCGCCACCATCTTCCGCGAGGTGGGGGAGACCGTCGCCCCGCCCGGCTCCTTCAACAATGAAATTGGGCTTCCGTATACGGCTCTGCGCTGTGATGAGCACTCGCGCTACCTCGTGGCGGAGATGTCGGCCCGCGGTATCGGACACATCCGCCACCTCACCCAAATCACCGCGCCGCGCGTCGGCGTGGTCCTCAACGTCGGCTCCGCGCACCTCGGCGAATTTGGCTCGCGCGAGAATATCGCGCAGGCCAAGGGAGAGTTGGTGGAAGCACTGCCGAGCGCGGAAGCGGGCGGTGTGGCCGTCCTCAACGCCGACGATCCTTTCGTCGCCGCAATGGCGACACGCACGGGGGCCAAGGTGGTGTACTACTCCACGGATAACCGCCGCGGCGGCGCACCGGCGGCACAGTACTATGCCACCAACATCGAGCTCGATGACGTGGCCCGCCCCTCCTTTGTCCTCCACAGCCCCAACGCTGAGCCAGTCGAAGTGAAGCTGCAGGTATTTGGTTCCCACCAGGTGTCTAATGCACTGGCCGCGGCAGCGGCAGCCATCGAGCTGGGGGTATCGGTAGCCACGGTAGCGGCTGCGCTGTCTGGGCACCGCCTAGCCTCCGAGCACCGCATGGACGTGCGCACGCGCCGCGATGGCGTCACCATCATTGATGATTCCTACAACGCCAACCCGGATTCGATGCGCGCGGCGATTGCCGCCTTGGCCTATACCGCAGCAGCACGCCCCGATGCCCGCTCCATCGCGGTGCTTGGTGAGATGGGAGAGCTCGGCAGCGATGCCGAACAATCGCACCGCCAGCTCGGGGAGATATTGGCCAAATACCACGTGGAGCACCTCGTCGCGGTGGGGGAGAACCCCAACTGCCGGGCAATGACTGAGGCGGCTGCACAGCAAGGTATAAATACAATGGTGTGCGCCGATGCCGCGGCTGCCGCTCGGGCGGTCGACGGCATTCTGCGCGCGGCCCCGGCAGGGGTCGATGATTGGGCTAGCCGTAGCGTTAAGGACGTGGTCTTGATTAAGGCCTCCAATGCCCAGCGCCTCTGGTTGGTCGCGGAGCAGCTGAACCACAGCTAGCCGCTAGAAAGGACTTCAAGCTCGTGACTCAGATCATCATCGCTGGTGCGGTTAGCTTCCTCGTGGCGATCTTTACCACCCCGGTTCTCATCCGATACTTTTCCGACTCCGGTCGCGGTCAAGAGATCCGCGAGGACGGTCCCAAGTCCCACCTGCGGAAGCGGGGTACGCCGACGATGGGCGGCCTGGCTATTCTGGCCGGTATCTTGGTGGCTTATCTCGTGGTTGGTTTTTATGGCATGCTGACGGGCCACGGGGGGTTTACTGCTTCGGGTCTGCTCGTCCTCGGACTGACGCTGGGCTTGGGCGCGGTGGGCTTTGCGGATGACTTCATCAAACTCTTCCGGAAGCGCAACCTAGGTCTCAACAAGACCGCGAAGCTGGTCAGCCAGCTGGTACTGGCCCTCCTCTTTGGCTTTCTTGTGCTGCGTTTCCCCAATGATGCGGGCCTGACTCCTGGCTCCACCAAGCTATCGTTCATCCGCGATTTGAAAACTTTCGACTTTGCGGTTGGCGGCGCTGTGATCGGAACCATCGTGTTCTTGATCTTCATGTACTTCCTCATTGCGGCGTGGTCGAACGCGGTCAACCTCACCGACGGCCTCGACGGTCTTGCCGCAGGAGTGACGGCGATTGTCATGGGCTCCTACTCGTTGATGACTTTCTGGCAGTTCCGCTATTCCTGCGCCACCAACTTTGCGGCCGGCTGCTACCAGGTGCGCGATCCCCTCGATCTCGCCGTGCTCGCGGCGGCGGGCCTCGGTGCCTGCCTCGGCTTTTTATGGTGGAATGCCGCGCCCGCCAAGATCTTCATGGGAGACACCGGCTCCCTGGCGCTCGGCGGATTGGTTGCCGGCATTTCGGTCACCAGCCGTACCGAGCTTCTCATGGTGATTATCGGCGCCCTGTTCGTTATCGAGACGGTGTCCGTTGTCATTCAGATCGTGGTCTTCCATTCCACCGGCAAGCGCTTCTTCCGCATGGCCCCGATCCATCACCACTTTGAAAACGGCGGTTGGGCGGAGACTGCTGTGGTTGTCCGTTTCTGGTTGCTGGCCGCGATGGCGGCGATGGCCGGCGTGGCCATCTTCTACGGTGAATGGCTGACCTCCACAGGTATAGGTGTCGGCGCATGACGCGCCCCGACTTCCTCTCTGGCCGGGTCCTCATCGCCGGTGCCGGCGTTTCCGGCCGCGGCTGTGCTGCGGTCCTGGACCACCTAGGCGTGGACGTCACGGTGGCTGATGGAAACCAGGAATCCCGCGCTCGCCTCGCCGCCGAGCTCGACGTTGCCACCGTGGACACAGCAGCAGTAGACCTGTCGGAATACTCCCTCGTCGTGACCTCACCGGGGTGGCGCCCGGATTCGCCGTTGCTCGCCGCCGCAGCTTCCCGCGGCCTTGAGGTCATCGGTGACGTGGAGCTGGCCTACCGCCTTGACCAGGCAGAGGTATTTGGGCCCTCCCGCCGCTGGCTCGCGATCACAGGTACCAACGGCAAGACCACAACGACGGGGATGCTCGCTGCCATCATGGCCGCTGACGAGCAGCGATCCGGCCAGCGCGCGCAGGCTGTAGGCAATATCGGGGTCTCGTCTTTTGATGCCTTGGCCGCCGAGCCCCGCGTGGATATCCTCGTCGCGGAACTGTCCTCGTTCCAGCTGCACTGGGCCTCCCAGCTGCGCCCGGATGTGGGAGCGCTGCTCAACCTCGCCGATGACCACCTCGATTGGCACGGCTCCTTCGAGGCCTACGCGGCGGATAAGGCGAAGATCTTGCGCGGCACGCACGCCGTTTATGGAAAGGACGACGAGCACGTTCGAGCGCTTGCCGCCTCTCTAGCCGGAGCCACCGCCTTTACCCACGCCGAGCCCGCCCCGGGCGAAGTCGGCGTGAGCGCCGGCAGCCTCGTGGTCAATGAGGTCGCCGGACTGCACGCTGCCGTGGTGGAGGATGTCACCACCATCCAGCCCGCAGGTCTTGCTGGGGTGCTGGATGCCGCTGCTGCCGCGGCGGTTTCCGCGCTTGCCGGCGCTCAGCCTGAGTCCATCGCGGAGGGCCTCGACGCCTACGTGGTGGCCGGGCACCGCGGTGAGGTTGTCCACCGCCATGGTGGCGTGACCTACATCGACAATTCCAAGGCGACGAATCCGCACGCCGCGGAGGTTGCCATGCGTGGTCTTGACTCCGTGGTGTGGGTCGCCGGCGGTCAGCTCAAAGGCGCCGATGTCTCAGACCTCCTGCGTACCCACGCCGCGCGACTGAAGGCGGCGGTTCTGGTGGGCGTCGACAAGCACGTGCTGGCCCAGGCCCTTGTCAAGGCGGCACCCCACGTGCCTCTCGTCATCGTGGACAGTCATGACCCGCAAATCGCTATGGACCAAGCCGTGAGCGCCGCCGTGCAACACGCCGAAGCCGGCGATACCGTACTTTTGGCGCCCGCTGCGGCATCGTTGGACATGTACACCGGAATGAGCCAACGCGGCGACATGTTTGCCGCCGCTGCCCGCCGCCTCGCCCGCTAGCTAGGAGCACCCAGAAGCCGTGACTGCCACCAGCACCCAGAAGCCACACCGCACGCTGGGCCACCGCCTGCGTGATCTCCGCGAGCGCCTGCGCGCCTACCCGGGGTTTGACTACCTGATGCTGCGCATCGCGATTTTCTCCCTCATCGGCATCGGCGTGCTTATGGCCTTCTCTTCGTCGATGGCGACGTCCCTGTCGGAGACCGATAGCCCGTGGTCGGCAGCCTTGCGCCAGTGCGTATTGGTCGCCGCCGGCCTCATCGTGTTCTGGATCGGCCTGCGCATATCGCCGCGCACGTTGCGGGCGCTCGTGCCGTGGTTCTTGGGGCTATCCATCCTGCTGCTTATCCTCGTGCTTGTGCCCGGTATCGGTACCGGCCGCGCGGAGGTCGGTTCACAGTCGTGGATCATGTTGCCGGGTGGCGTGGCCTTCCAGCCCTCTGAGTTCGCTCGTGTCGCCGTGGGGATGTATGGCGCCTCGGCGCTGGCGGATAAAACACACCGTTCGATGCGCTTGACTGATCCGTTCATGATGTATTCCATCATCGCCGGCATCATGTTCGTGCTCATCGTGGCCCAAGGTGACTTGGGCATGGGCGTATCCTTCGCCCTTATCGTGGTCTTCACCCTGGTATTCGCCGGCGTGAACTGGCGTGTGCCCGTCGTCGTCGGCGTCTTTGGTGCCATCGGCATGATCACCGTTTTCCTGGCCGGTGGTTTCCGTTCGCACCGTTTCCACACCTACTTCGATGCGCTGCGCGGCAATATTGAGGACACACAAGGTACCGGTTTCCAGGCTTACCAAGGCTTCCTTTCGCTTGCCGACGGCGGCTTCTGGGGCGTTGGCCTCGGCCAATCACGCGCCAAGTGGTTCTACCTCCCAGAGGCGAAGAACGACTTCGTCTTCGCCATTATCGGTGAGGAGCTAGGCCTCTGGGGCGGTGCGCTCGTCATCGTGCTTTTCGCCGTGCTGGGCTACTTTGGGTTGCGTACCGCAACCCGCGCGCAGGACCAGTTCCAGTCCTTGCTGGCCGCCACGCTGTCGGTGGGTGTTGTCGTGCAGGCCTTCATCAACATCGGCTACGTCATCGGTGTGCTGCCGGTGACGGGTATTCAGCTCCCGATGATTTCTGCGGGTGGTACGGCTGCGGTCATCACCATTGGCTCGATGGGCCTGTTGTGCAATGTGGCGCGCCACGAGCCGCTGCAGGTGTCCGCGATGCAGAACTTTGGACGCCCGCTCTTCGACCGTATCTTCTTCATTCCAGAGCCGACCCCGCCCAATGAGCGGCGCGGCGGGGCGCACCGTGCCCCGCGTGAGCGCGCAGATGCTCGGCGTTCCCAGCGCCCACACCGCGAGCGCTCCCAACGCCACGTGGAGCGCAGCCGTGAGGAACGTTTCGGGCGCGCGGTGACGGGGCGCTCTCAGCGGTCGCAGGCGCCGCGCGCGGAGGGGCGGCGGGAGTATCGGCGCGGCGAGCGCCGGTAGCGCAGTGCGGCGCTGGTAGCGTGTAGTGCATGAATGACACGCCGATTTCCGTCGTCATCGCAGGTGGCGGCACCGCCGGACACATTGAGCCCGCGCTTGCGGTAGGGGAGGAGCTACGCCAACGCCACGGGGCGCGGGTCACCGCCTTGGGTACGCCGCGGGGTCTGGAAAGCGACATCGTGCCGGCGCGCGGTGTCGATCTCCGCATGATCACTCCGGTCCCTGTTCCGCGAAAGATCAACATTGACGCGGTGAAGCTGCCTTGGCGGATTTTCAAGTCCGTTCGGGAAACTCGCGCGGTGCTTAAGGACGTCGGGGCCAACGCTGTGTTTGGCACCGGTGGTTACGTTGCGGCGCCGGCTTACCTGGCGGCGAAGTCCTTGGGCATTCCGTTCTTCGTTCTCGAGACGAATGCTTTGGCCGGTATGGCTAATAAGCTGGGCGTGCGTCTTGGCGGCACGGGAATCAATGCCCAAAAGGGATCTGGCATGCCGGGCGAGGTCCTGGGCATTCCGGTACGCCCGGGCTTGGGCGAGGACCCAGATGGTACGAAGGCCGCTGCTGCGCGCCAGAACTGGAACCTGGATGAAGGCCGCCCGACCATCGTGGTTACCGGCGGTTCGCAGGGAGCGGTGAGCATTAACACCGCCGTCGCCGGAGCGCTCGAGGACCTGTGCCGAGACTTCCAAGTGCTGCATGCCTACGGCAAGAAGAACACGGTGCCGACTGAGCACGAGCACTACACGGCCGTGCCCTATATCGATGACATGGCCGGCGCGCTTGCCGTTGCTGATGTGATGGTCTGCCGCTCCGGCGCGATGACCGTGGCTGAGGTGTCTGCGGCCGGCCTGCCCGCTATCTATGTGCCACTGCCGCACGGCAACGGCGAGCAAGCGTTGAACTCCCGGGCTCTGGTGGAAGCGGGAGCCGCGGTCCAGATACCGGACGCGGAGCTTACTCCGGGGCGCCTTGCCGCCGAAGTTCGCGCTATCCTTGACCACCCCGACGCTCTTTCGGCCATGCGTGCCGCTGCTGACGCCAGCACCGCCGGCGATGCCGCCGCGGTGATCGCTGACCGAATCGCGCACCGCGTCGCCGCCGACACCCGCGGCTAGGCGCACAGTACAGGTTTATTAAAGAAGGAAATTTTCACCATGACTGATACCCCCGCCACCACGGACCTGTCCCGCGTCCACTTCGTCGGCATCGGCGGTTCCGGAATGTCCGGCCTCGCGCGCATCCTGGTTAGCCGTGGCGCGGTCGTCACCGGCTCGGACGTTAAGAAGTCGACGGCCGTTGACGTCCTCCGCGCGATGGGTGCGCACGTCGCCGTCGGCCACGCGGCTGAGAACCTCGATCTGGCTGGGGACAAGCCGACGGTAGTCGTCACCTCCTTCGCCGCCATCCCGCAGGACAACCCGGAGCTGGTTGCGGCACGGGAAGCCGGGATTCCGGTGATCCGTCGCTCGGACCTGCTGGCTGAGCTCATGGAAGGCCACCGTCAGGTGCTGCTCGCCGGCACGCACGGAAAGACCTCGACGACCTCTATGGCGGTCACCGCGCTCCAGCAGGCGGGGATGGATCCTTCCTTCGCCATCGGCGGGCAACTCAACCGAGCTGGGACCAACGCGCACGGCGGCACTGGCGACGCCTTCGTGGCAGAAGCCGACGAATCCGATGCCTCCCTCCTGCGCTACAGCCCCTTCGTGGCAGTCATCACCAACATCGAGCCTGATCACCTCGACTATTTCGGCACGGCAGAGAGCTACTATCGGGTCTTTGATGATTTCGCCGACCGCGTGGTTGAGGGCGGCTACCTCGTCGTGTGCCTCGAGGATGAGCATGCGGCCGCCACGGGTGAGCGGGCGGCTCAGCGCGGGATTCAGGTGCTGGGCTACGGCACGCGCAGCGAGGTAGCCGCGGATTCTTCCGTGCCGCTGGCAGCGGAGATCCTAGAAGAAACCGTCTCCGCCGCCGGCGCGCACGTCCGCGTTCGCCTGACCTTGCCGGGTCAGGCGCCACAGGAGCTGTCCTATGACCTGCATGTCCCAGGCCATCACATGGTGCTCAACTCGGCGGCGGCCCTGCTGGCCGGTGCGCTGGCTGGCGGAGACCCGGCGGAACTGGCCGCGGGTTTGACCGACTTTACGGGTGTGCGCCGTCGCTTCGAGTACCGCGGCAGCGAGCGCGGAATCCGTGTCTTCGATGACTACGCCCACCACCCCACGGAGGTGTCTGCGGTGCTTACCGCGGCGCGCGCGAAAGCGGACGCCGAGGGCGAGGGAGCCCGCGTGATCGCCTGCTTCCAGCCGCATCTGTACTCCCGGACCATGGAGTTTGACGCCGAGTTTGCTCAGGCCTTGGCGCTTGCCGACGCCGCCGTCGTCCTCGACATCTACGGCGCCCGCGAGAAGCCGGTAGAAGGAATTACGTCCCGCATTATCACCGACAAGATGCCCGAAGACATGCCGGTCATTTTCGAGCCGGATTTCTCTGAGGCTGCCGGCGACGTCATTTCCCTGGCGCAGCCCGGAGATATCGTCCTTACCATCGGCGCGGGAACTATTACCTACGTGGCGGGTGAAATCTTGTCGGCGCTAGAGAATGCGAGCGGCGCGGAGGAACCGAAGGAACCGAATGTCTAAAAAGACTGGGGCGCTCGCGCTAGGCGCGGTGCTTCTCGTAGTGGCGGTTGCTGCCGCGGCGGTGTGGCTTTTTCCCATCCTGAAGGTGACATCCTTCGAGGTCGTGGGAAATGATCACGTCGCGGCAGAGGAGGTCGAGCAGGCCAGTGGCGTCGTGAAGGGCTCTAATTTGGCGCGCCTGGATGCGCGCGAAGCCGCGCACGGCGTGGCCTCTCTGCCGTGGGTAGAAAGCGCGACGGTGTCGCGGGCCTTCCCGTCAACCGTCCACATCGAACTTGTCGAGCACGAGGCGGTAGCTTATGTGCGACAAGGCGATAGGACGATTTTGGTGGACAACCACGGTAAGGAATTCGTGGAGGACGAAGCGCCACCCGAAGCCGTGGAGCTGACAGGGCACACCGACTCCGGTTCGCCTGAGATGCAGGGGGCTGTCGACGCCGTCGCTGCGCTCCCCGCCCCGATTCGGGAGAAGGTGAGGACCCTCGAAATTAAGGACCGGTATTCGCTGACCTTCCGCACGGAGGATGACAAAACCATCTTTTGGGGTGCGTCGGAAGACAACGCGAACAAGGCCATTGCTTTTGAGGATGTGCTCAAGCTCGAGGGCGAATCCTGGAACATTTCGAACCCGTCGCTGGTGACTCGTCGCTAAGCGCGTCGCGAGTGGGGCGGGTGGGACGCCTGTTAAGAAAACCGCATGTCAGCAACCCTAAAGTAGAGGTTGAGGGTACCGACACGCGGCAAAATGTGCGCCGAAATTACCCCGTTGTCGTTAAAGATGGATGTAACCGCCTCTCAGAAAAAGGGGCGCCTCCTCGTTTACATTAAAACCTTATTCGAAAGGCAAGAGACCCTCGTATGATCTCATCTAGCAACAACCTCGCGGACATCAAGGTCGTCGGCGTCGGCGGCGGTGGTGTCAACGCTGTCAACCGCATGATCGAAGAAGGGCTCAAGGGAGTCCAGTTCGTGGCGATCAACACCGATTCCCAGGCGCTGATTTTCTCCGATGCGGATACCAAGCTCGACATCGGTCGCGAGGCCACCCGCGGCCTCGGCGCCGGCGCCAACCCTGAGGTAGGCAAGACCTCCGCGGAGGATCACAAGACCGAAATTGAAGACGCCCTCCAGGGCTCCGACATGGTCTTTGTTACGGCTGGCGAGGGCGGCGGCACCGGTACCGGCGCCGCTCCGGTGGTCGCCTCCATCGCGAAGAAGATGGGTGCCCTGACCGTCGGTGTTGTTACCCGCCCATTCAAGTTCGAGGGCGCGCGCCGCACCCGCCAGGCCATGGCCGGCATTGAGGAGCTGCGCGAGGTCTGCGATACCCTCATCGTTATCCCGAATGATCGCCTCATGCAGCTGGGCGGCGAGGAGCTGTCCATCGTCGAAGCCTTCCGCGCCGCCGATGAAGTCCTGCACAACGGTGTGCAGGGTATTACCAACCTGATCACCATCCCGGGCATGATCAACGTCGACTTTGCGGACGTTCGCTCCGTCATGTCCGACGCTGGTTCCGCCCTCATGGGCATCGGCTTTGCCCGCGGCGATAACCGCGCGCTCAACGCCGCCGAGCAGGCTATTAACTCTCCGCTGCTGGAGTCGACGATGGAAGGCGCCAAGGGCGTGCTGCTGTCCATCGCCGGTGGCTCCGATTTGGGCCTCCACGAGGTCAATGCTGCTGCCTCCATGGTGGAGGAGCGCGCCGACGAGGACGCCAACATCATCTTCGGCACCATCATCGATGACAACCTTGGTGACGAAGTCCGCGTCACCATCATTGCGACCGGCTTCGATGCCCAGGCCAACATGACATCCCAGCCGGCACAGCCTGGCCAGACGCAGCAGCACGGTTCGGAGGCTACCCCGGCTGCACGTCCGGGTTCCCTCTTCGAGAACCGCGCTGAGGCACAGCCTGAGAGCCCCGCCGCGCCCCGCACCGAGGCCCCGCGCGAGGAGTACACCCGCGCCGAACCGCAGCGCGCTGACTCCCAGCGCATTGAGCGTGAAGAGTACGCCCCGCGTCACTCCTACGAGCGCGAGCAGCCGGCAGAGCCGGCCCCGTCGAGCGGACTATTTACCACCTCGGATCGCTTCCGCGGTGAGGACTACCGCCGCGGCGGCGATGATGAGTACCGTCTCTCGCGCCCCACGGAGCGTCGTGGCCGTGACTTCGACGATGACGGCGATGACGATCTCGACGTGCCATCCTTCATGCGCTAGTTCCAGCCAGCTACTCTGGAGTGCATGCCAGTAAACGAGGAAGCACACGCAGCACGACGCCCCGTCCGCATGGTTTTTACAAGCCGTGCCGGCGGGGCGTCGTCGTCGCCTTATGACTCTTTTAACCTCGGCGATCACGTTGGCGATGACCCCGCCGCAGTGGCCGCCAATCGCGAGCGGCTCCGCCGAGCCACGGGCTTAGAGGACATCGTGTGGATGGAACAGCTCCACACCAACACCGTGACGGTGGTGGGGGCCGAGCGCCGCGGCGTCGAGGAGCCCGTGCCGGCCACCGATGCCGTGGTAACCAACGAAAAGCGCTTGGGCCTAGGCGTTCTCGTGGCGGACTGCACGCCGGTGCTGCTTGTCGACGTCTCCGCGGGCGTCATCGGCGCCGCCCACGCCGGGCGCCTTGGCGCGCGCAACGGAATCGTCCGCAATACCGTCGATACCATGGTTGAGTTAGGGGCCCGCCCCGCCTCGATTCAGGTGCTCATGGGGCCGGCCGCTTCTGGGCGGAACTATGAGGTGCCGGAGGCGATGGCGGATGACGTCGAGAAGCATCTGCCCGGCTCCAAGACCCGCACGTCGTCGGGTACCTGGGGCGTCGACGTGCGCGCTGGGCTGATTCGTCAATTGATGGAGATGGGGGTTACGGCTATCGAATCGGACCCGCGCTGCACGATTGAGGACACAGATTTCTTTTCTTATCGCCGCGAGGGCGTCACCGGACGCCAAGCCGGCGTGATTTGGTTGGAGGATTAATGACGAACAACGATACTGTGCGCCGTGAAGAGCTGAGGGCTGGCCTGGAGAGCACCCGCGCTGCTATTCACCGTTTCGCTGAGGCCGCTGGCCGCCCCGCCCCGCAGCTGCTGCCGGTGACGAAGTTTCACCCGGCCGAAGACATCGCGCTGCTAGCGGAGTTGGGGATCACAGATGTGGCGGAAAATCGCGAGCAGGAAGCGCGTGCCAAGGCGGAGGCCCTGTCCGAGATGCGTTTCCACATGATTGGCCAGGTTCAGACCAAGAAGGCGAACCACGTGGCCCGATGGGCGCATAGTGTTCACTCGCTCGACTCAGAAAAGCTCGCCAGAGCACTCGACCGCGGCGTGGCTCTTGCCCAGGAACGCGGCCAGCGAGAGGACACGCTTCCGGTCTATATTCAGGTATCCGCCGACGGTGATACCGCGCGTGGCGGCTGCCCGCTAGAGGACGTACCTGCTCTGGTGGATCTGGTTGAAGATCTGGAGAACCTACAGCTGTGTGGCTTCATGGTGGTTCCACCGCTGGAGAGCGATCCGGCGGAGGTTTTCACCCAGGTGAGATCATTGACGGATGAGGTGGCGGCCAAGCTTGGGCGAGACCTGAAAATGTCCGCCGGCATGAGCGCCGACATGGAGGCAGCGATTGCATCTGGAACGGATATCGTGCGTGTCGGAACCGGAATCATGGGAGCCCGCCCGCTAGGTTAATTGTCATTGTAAAACTGCATTACAAGACAGCAAATGAACAGAACACACTAGGTCAGAGGGAGACCCAGAATGTCACTGATTGATAGGACTAAAGAGTTCTTCGGGCTGGGCCCGATGGACATGGACGCCGACGATGCCTACTACGCCGACGAGCGCAGCTACAACGCTCCGGCCTACGCACCTTCCTACGAGAAGCAGGAAGAGGAGTTTGTCCCGACCATCGTGGCTCTCTCCCTCGTCTCCTTTGATGATGCAGCAAAGGTTGGCGGCCCTTTCCGTGACGGTGACGCAGTGGTCTTTGAACTCACCGACGCCGACCGCGGCTCCGCCAAGCGCTTCGTGGACTTTGCCGCTGGCCTCTGCTTCGCGTTGGAAGGCCGCATGAAGAACCTGACCAAGGGCATGGACACCAGCCGCAAGGTTTTTGCCATTGTGCCGAAGGGCGCTGATATCTCCACCGTGGAGCTGGAGCGAGCAGCACACCTGCGCTAGAGACGTCAGGCTTTAACCGCTTCATCGTTATTCTCCTCCGTGTTGGCTTAAGGGAGGCGGAAGGCGATGGGGCGGTTTCGTCGTTTTCATCGTGGGGCCTTATCGGAGAGTCATTCTCGGCGGCGGTATGGCTGCCGCGGTGCCGTCTCTGTACGCCGAGGGCGAACCTTAGGGCAGGGGAGTACCGCTGGCGGGGGTGATTCCGATAGGCTCAGGCATTGTGAGTGCTTTAGGTTCAATTCTCCTCGTCGCCGTGAGTCTTTACTCGTGGATTTTGTTGGCGCGCATCGTCATTGAAATGATCCAGTCTTTTTCGCGCCAATTCAACCCGCCCCGCTGGTTCATGATGGTTGCTGAGGTGCTTTTCGTGGTCACCGATCCGCCGGTCAAAGCGCTGCGAAAGGTGATTCCGCCGCTGCAATTGGGCGGCATCGCGCTCGATGTTTCCATCATTGTTTTGTTCCTGCTTTTGTCCGTTCTTTCGCAACTTATTGCGTGGCTATTTTTCGGTACCAACGGACTTGCGGTGTAACTAACGGGTGTATTAAACCCTCCTGTTAACGTTGAGACTCGTGCCCGCGTTAGATAATGTGTTGATTCGGATACAATGAGTTACCACAATCCGTATTATTAACCGCATATGTACCCGGCCTCTGGACCCTCTAGAGGTTTGACCGATTCGTAAGGGGAAGAGAAGTCAATGCCACTGTCACCAGCTGATGTACACAACGTCGCTTTCAGCAAGCCGCCAATTGGCAAGCGTGGCTACAACGAGGACGAGGTCGATCAGTTCCTCGATCTCGTTGAGGATGCTCTTGCTCAGCTGCAGGATGAGAACGATGATCTCCACGCCCAGGTTGAGGAGCTGAAATCTCAGGCTCCAGCCGGCGCTGCCGGCGGCGCCGCTGCCGCTAAGGTCGACGAGGCCGCTGTGCGCAAGGAAGTCGAATCCAAGCTGCGCGCTGAGTATGAGGCGAAGCTGGCTGACTCCAAGAACGAGATTGCCAAGGCCAAGGAAGAAACCAAGCGCGCCCAGGAACAGGCAAAGGCCGCTCAGGCGCAGTCTTCCCAGGCGCCGGCCGCTCAGGCGCAGGACAATTCCGCAGAGCTCAAGGCTGCTCGCGAGGAAGCTGCTGCTGCCAAGCGTGAGCTCGAGGCCTCCAAGAAGGAACTGGAGAGCACCAAGAAGGAGCTGGAGTCCGCAAAGAAGAACTCCGCAACCTCCACCACCGCATCTTCCGCTGCTGCCGTGGCTGGTGCAGGTGCTGCACAGGGCCTTGCTACCCCGGACACGCATATGCAGGCAGCCCGCGTTCTGGGCCTGGCGCAGGAGATGGCAGACCGCCTTACCAACGAGGCCAAGGCCGATTCCGAGTCCATGCTGGCGGAGGCCCGCACGGCCGCAGAGAAGCAGCTTGCCGACGCTGACTCTCACTCCAAGGCCCAGCTTGCTGACGCCCAGAAGCGCTACGACGCGCAGCTGCAGGAAGCCGATACCCGCTCCAAGAAGCTGGTGGCTGACGCCGAAAACAAGGCAAAGCAGACTGAGGCCGACGCTACGTCCCGCGCCGAGGCACAGATTCGCCAGGCTGAGGAGAAGGCAGCTGCCCTGCAGGCAGATGCTGAGAAGAAGCACACCGAGGTCATGAACACGGTCAAGCAGCAGCAGACCGCTCTGGAGGCCCGCATCTCCGAGCTGCGCACCTTCGAGCGCGAGTACCGTACCCGCCTCAAGACGCTGCTGCAGTCCCAGCTTGAGGAGTTGGAGTCCCGCGGCACCGCTGCCCCGAACGGTGAGGCTGGAAAGTCCAACAATTAATCTCTGAATGAGCGGCGTCCCTGCGGGGGGCGCCGTTATTCTTTTCTGTAGGTATACGTCCGTAGGTATACATTCTTTGTAAGCACATAGCTTTTAGTCATTGGTGAGGAAAGGAGAGCGCACATGCTCATCGGCGCATTGCTTCTGGCCTTTGTTGCTTTCTTGGCGTTCGTGAACTACATCCTCACCGCTGCTGAGTGGTCCTTGTACGTGCTCTTCGCTTCGGCTGGGGTGGGTATTGTTCTGTTTATCGCGGATACCGTGATCAAGCTGCGCCGCAAGCACGACGAGTAGCTCGGTCCCGCCGAAACGCCTGTAGCGCGCGTATCTTAAGCACGACGCGTAGCCCTCGGCCCAGTGGTAATTCTGGGTGGAGGGCTACTTTTGTGAAGCCGCTAGTCGTCTCGCTCCGCGGGGTTTGTGAATATCCCGGGTGGCGCTTGCAGCGGCGTGGGCGGCGGGGGAGGGCCGTACGTTCTTTTCGCTTTACCCCTGATCCGAGCCATGCGGCCGCGGCCCGGCGGCGCATTCGGATCGTCCTGGTTAACCCCATTGTGATACGGGCAGAGTATCACCAAGTTTTCCTGGTTGGTGTACCCGCCGTTCTTCCACGCGATGAGGTGATGAACCTGGCATTCATCGGCCGGCTTCAGGCAGTCATCCCAAGCACAGACTGGGAACTCGGCCATGGCCATGATGCGTTGCTTGATGCTGGCGGAGCGCTCCTCGTAGTAGAGGTTGACCGGCCCGTGGTAGGGGTGGAAAAGAGTCGCGAGCGCGCCGTCTTTATCGATTTCACCGGCGATGACCTTGTTGAGGTACTCCGCGCCGGTCATCGTGGCGCCATTGGTCATCTGGAGGGTGATTTCTTCGCCGTCACCGTCGAGAATTTTCGTCATTGCATCCAGCGGCACAAGGATATTGGTCTGCAAGCCGCGGCGCGGAGCAGCGCCTGTGAAGAAGGCCTCGCGGATGGACTCGAGGGGGCGTGCTGGGTCGACGGCGTCGTTAAGCTCTGCAATCAGTTGCGAGGGGCCCGTGATCGCCATCGTCCACGGTGCATTGCGGCGGCGGTAGACAGTCACGCCCTCCTTCGGCGTGGGGAGAACCGCGTGCTCCTTGAGCTTCTTTTTCGCCAGTGCCTCCATGGCGAGGGTGTCAGCGCTCGTTCGGCAGAGCTCTAGGCGTAGTTTCCAGCCCAACGCTTGTGTTTTGGCTTTGCGGGCATAGCGGTCGATGACCTCCAAGGTAGGCAAAGAATGCTTGCGTTGGCGCGCTGCCTTCACGGCGTCGCGTTGCATCCGCGTCATGGCGGTCTTGCCAAAGAAGCTCGTATGCAGCCGCACCAACTCCGCGGCGGTTTTGTCTGGGGAACCGGCGGCGATGAGGTCTGCTTCAGACATGCCTTCGCACTCGGCGACGACATCGATGCCGGCCCCGAGTGCGTTAAGGAAAGTCTGCAGTGCGCTCATGACAGTGGAGCTTAAAACACCTTATGACCTGCTCGCATTAGAAAAAATGTTCCTGTGGACAACCTTATCCCAGGTACCTCATTCATGTACTGTCGTTTCTATTTTGGGGCTTGCGGGAACCTGCGCCTGTGAAAACTTGACCGGCTCGCTATACTTTTAGGCGTATGCAGTGAGCCGGCTATCACCGGGGAGCATTCCGGAAGAACGTGCTTCGCGCTTAGCAGAGCATTATTAGAACCGGGCGGGTAGGGACCGTCATCTCCTTCACATCAACGAAGCGGGGCGCCTCGGCGCCCAAGCGGGGTGGTACCGCGAGCCGTAAGGCGCGTC
Organism: Corynebacterium sp. c25Ua_47; assembly: GCF_039907205.1. Lineage (NCBI taxonomy): Bacteria > Bacillati > Actinomycetota > Actinomycetes > Mycobacteriales > Corynebacteriaceae > Corynebacterium > Corynebacterium sp. c25Ua_47. The sequence continues at coordinate 131,723 of NZ_JASBOH010000001.1, forward strand.
CCCGCCACAGCGAACGAGTGAAGGAATTTTTAGATGAGTAGCAACCCCGCGAACGTCGGCAGCGTTTATCCCAAAGTTGATATGACTGCTGGGTCTTCCCGTTTCCCCGATATGGAGCAGGAAGTCCAGAAGTACTGGAAGGCCGACGACACCTTTAAAGCCAGCCTCGAGCAAACTGAGGGCTGCCCCGAGTACGTCTTTTATGATGGCCCTCCCTTTGCCAACGGTCTGCCGCACTACGGCCACCTGTTGACCGGTTACGTCAAGGACATCGTCCCGCGCTACCGCACTATGGCCGGCAACCACGTTCCGCGCGTCTTCGGCTGGGACACCCACGGTCTGCCAGCGGAGCTGGAGGCAGAAAAGCAGCTCGGCATCACCGACAAGGCCCAGATCGAGGAGATGGGCCTGGAGAAGTTCAACGAGTACTGCGCCAAGTCCGTCCTCGAGTACACCGATGAGTGGGAAGAGTACGTCAACCGCCAGGCTCGCTGGGTGGACTTCGAGAACGGTTACAAGACCATGGACTTGAATTACATGGAGTCCGTGATGTGGGCGTTTAAGGAGCTCTACGACAAAGGCCTGATCTACCAGGGCTTCAGGGTCCTGCCGTACTCCTGGGCTGAGCACACCTCGCTGTCGAACCAGGAGACGCGCCTGGATGATTCTTACAAGATGCGCCAGGATCCGACCCTGACGGTGACCTTCCCGGTAGCGGGCGCTGTGGAGGGAAGCGCGGCGGAGAAGACGTTGGCGGATAACGCCGAGCTTGCCGACGCCTCCTTCCTCGCCTGGACCACCACCCCGTGGACCCTGCCGTCCAACCTGGCTTTGGCGGTCCACCCGGAGGTCGACTACGTCCTGTTCAAGGCCACCGAGGGCGACTTTGCTGGCCGCACCTTCATCATGGCCGAAGCGCTCACCGGCACCCTGGCCAAGGAGCTGGGTGAGGCGGAAGTTCTCAAAACGTTCAAGGGCGCTGAGCTCGAGGGCTTTAAGTACCAGCCCATCTTCGATTTCTTCCCGGATGTCGAGAATGCCTACCAGCTGCTGCTCGCAGATTACGTCACCACTGAGGACGGTACCGGTGTGGTCCACCAGGCTCCGGCCTTCGGTGAGGACGATATGCTCACCTGCCAGAAGTACGGTGTGGGCCTGGTCATCCCGGTGGACGAGGACGGTAAGTTCACCTCGCAGGTGCCACCTTACGAGGGCCAGCTGGTCTTCGACGCTAACAAGGGCATCATCAAGGACCTGAAGGAAGCTGGCCGCGTGGTGCGCCACGTGACCATCGAGCACTCCTACCCGCACTCCTGGCGCTCCGGCGAGCCGCTCATCTACATGGCGTTGCCGGCATGGTTCGTCAAGGTGACCGAGTTCCGTGACCGCATGGTGGAGCTCAACCACAACGAGATCGAGTGGCTGCCGGAGCACATCCGTGACGGCCAGTTCGGCAAGTGGCTGGAGGGCGCTCGTGATTGGAATATCTCCCGTACCCGCTACTGGGGTGCTCCGATCCCAGCGTGGATCTCTGATGATCCGGAGTACCCGCGCGTGGATGTCTACGGCTCCCTGGATGAGCTGGAGCGTGACTTCGGCGTGCGTCCTACCAGCCTGCACCGCCCGCACATCGATGAGCTGACCCGCCCGAACCCGGATGATCCGACGGGCAAGTCCACGATGCGCCGCGTGCCGGATGTGTTGGACTGCTGGTTCGAGTCTGGTTCCATGCCGTTTGCCCAGAAGCACTACCCGTTTGAGAACAAGGAGTGGTTTGAGACCCACTCGCCGTCGGACTTCATCGTGGAGTATTCCGGTCAGACCCGCGGCTGGTTCTACGTCATGCATGCGCTGTCGACTGCGCTCTTTGACCGCCCAGCCTACAAGAAGGTTGTGGCCCACGGCATCGTTCTGGGCAATGACGGACTGAAGATGTCCAAGTCCAAGGGCAATTACCCGAACGTCAACGAGGTCTTTGACCGCGATGGTTCGGATGCCATGCGCTGGTTCCTCATGTCCTCGCCGATCTTGCGCGGTGGCAACCTCATCGTCACCGAGCAGGGCATCCGCGAGGGCGTGCGCCAGGCTATCCTGCCGATCTGGAATGCCTACACCTTCCTGCAGCTCTACGCTTCCCAGGACGCGAAGTTCGATGTCAGCTCTACCAACGTTCTGGACCGCTACATCTTGGCCAAGACGCATGACTTGGTGAAGAACACGAATGATGCGCTGGCGAATACCGATATTGCTACGGCAACCGAGGAGGTTCGTCTCTTCGCGGATGCCTTGACCAACTGGTACGTGCGCCGCTCCCGCGACCGTTTCTGGGAGGGCGAGGAGAACCACGCGGAGGCCTTCAATACCCTTTACACGGTGCTGGAGACTGTGTCCCGCGTGGTGGCTCCGCTGCTGCCGCATGTGGCTGAGGTCATCTACCGCGGCCTGACCGGTGAGCGCTCTGTGCACTTGGCTTCCTACCCGAAGGCCGAGGATTACCCGGCTGACGCGGACTTGGTGGCCGCCATGGATGCCACCCGCGCGGTGGCTTCGGCGGCGTCGTCTGTACGCAAGTCCAATAAGCTGCGCAACCGCCTGCCGCTGCCGAAGCTGACCGTGGCGATGCCGGATTCGGCTCGCTTGGCTGACTTTAAGGACATCATCCGCGATGAGGTCAACGTCAAGGACGTTGAGCTAACCGATGACGTCGATGAGGTTGGCACCTTCGAGGTCGTCTGCAACGCCAAAGTGGCAGGTCCGCGTTTGGGCAAGGACGTACAGCGCGCCATCAAGAACCTGAAGGCGGGCAACTACGAGCGCGACGGCGAGGAGGTTATCGTCGACGGCGATATCCGCCTGACCCCGGATGAGTACACGGAACGTCTCAAGGCTGCGAACCCGGAGTCCACGGCGCGCGTGGACGGCGTGGATGGCCTAGTGGTATTGGATACCAACGTCAACGAAGAGCTGGAGGCTGAGGGCTGGGCGGCGGATGTCATCCGTGGCCTGCAGGATGCCCGCAAGGCCGAGGACTTCGTGGTCACCGACCGCATCACCGTGGTCCTGTCTGTCCCCGCGGAGAAGGAAGAGTGGGCCAACCGCCACCGCGAGCACATCGCGGCAGAGGTACTCGCCGTCGACTTCACCGTGACGACCGAGGCCCTCGAGGCTAGAGCTGGCCAGAATGTCCACGACGTTCTTAAGGGCGTAACCGCCACAGTGGCTAAGGCCTAAGACGGCAACAGCGACGTTAACGGTCGCAGAAAAAGCTCCGCCTCCCGGATCCGGGAGGCGGAGCTTTTAGCGTCTGTGCACAGGTAGCGCAGTGCGGCCCAGGGGAGGGCGCCCGACTGGTGGGGCCGGTGCTAGCGGCGAGTGCCGGGCAGGTGCGCGCGCCAAGCAAGGATGACATTGATGAGGCAGACCAGAGCCAAGAAGCTACCGATGCTGAACAACGCGGTGAAACCAAGGTAAGGTGCGAGGGCGCTGAAAGCCATCGGGATGAAGAAACCGGTGTAGGAAATGGAGTAGTACACGGCGGTCAGGCCGGCGAGCTCACGCTCGCCCGCGATGCGTTGGACCTCCGACAAGCCGGCGACGAGTGCCAGGCCGTATCCTGCGCCCATGGTCGCGGCGGCGGCGATGCCGAGCGGCAGGGAGAGCGAGTGGGCGGCGAAGGCTCCGAGGATGGCGCCGACTGTGATGACGAACATGGCCAGCGCCGAGGCGCGCGCAGACTTATGGGTATCCACCAGTCGGCCCAACATCTGGACAGCGACACCGCACCCCAGGGTGATAACGGTCATCAGGCCGGAGAAAGCGATGGGGGCATCGCCTGCCGAGTCGGACAACAGCTGTGGCAGGAGCGCATAGGCCGCTCCCGCGCAACCGAATACCCACGGGGCCACAGGGACGACGACGCGTAGGAAACGCTTGTGAGCAACGGCGGGAATGTGCAGCATCTCCAGCATGTCGCGCACCCGAAGCTCCAAGATGGTGGTCTTGACGTCGCCCCGGGTGGGCTGGCGGGTCTCCGGAGTATGCAGGATCCACACGGCGGTCAGCAACGTAAGCAGCATGTGGAGGATATAAGCCGTGTGCGTCGGCCACGGACCCCACTGGGCGAGCACCGAAGCGATGCCCGCGCCGACGAGGAAGCCGGCAGTCAAACACAAGGAAGCCTTGCGGGCGCCCGCCGCCGGGTCACCGCCAGCCCTCGTGATGAGCTCCGTAATCCACGTTGAGCCCACGGCCATGACCAAGCCCAAAGCCATGCCGCATAGGACACGCCCCAGCGCGATGATGAGTGGCTCGTTGGGCGCGATGGACAGCAAGAAAGACCCCGCCAAAGACAGTGGCGCTGCGGGGAGTAACAGGGGGCGGCGGCCAAGCAGATCGGACAGTGGGCCGCCGATCAGAAGGGCGGGGATGATGCCCACGACGTAGGCGGCCAAGAGCCCGTTGACTGTCACCTGGGAAAAGTTGGAGGTCTCGCGGTACATCACCAGCAGCGGGGTGAACTCGTTTCCGCCCCACGCCACGGCGATCATGGAACCGGCGACGGGGAACCACGCGCGCGGCGACAGCGGCGTTCCGTCCGAGTGGATAGACGAACGCGAGGAGGTGGGGCTTTCGGCAGCGTCGGTGTCCAGAATGGCGTCGTGCTCGGTGGTGGGCGCCTCGACAGCAGGGTTCGAATGCGCAGAGACAGTCACAGTTGCTTCCTTGAGGAGTTGAGGTGGGAGTGGAGTTCGGTGAGGTAGGAGTCGATGTCGCCGGAGCGGAGGGCGTCGGCAAGCAAGGCGTGTTGAGCCACGAAGGCGCGTGCCTTCTCGACGCTGCGGCCAATGGCGGTGGCAGTGAAGCGTTGTTGGCGCTCGCGCAGCGTGTGGCCAAGGTGCGCCAAGAGGCGGTTGCCGCCGTTGTCCATGATGGTTTGGTGGAACCTTGCGTCCAGTTGGGTGTAGGTACGCAGATCAGAGTTGTCGAGGGCGGCTTTCTGTTCCTCGATCGTGGCATCGAGGACATCAGCGATAAGGCCACGCTCTTCGGCGGGGAGATCGCATATATGGCGGGCAGAATTCTCGTCCACGAGGAGGCGGGCTTCGTAAACCTCACGGATCTCGCGGGGGCTGATGGGGACGACCAACGCGCCGCGTTTGGGGTAGAGCTTCAAAAATCCTTCTACCTCCAAGCGGAGAAATGCCTCACGCACCGGGGTGCGGCTCATTCCTAGCTCGGAGGCAAGGGCGGCTTCGGAGAGCATGTCCGAGTCATCGACCTCGTCATCGATGATGCGGCGCTTGAGGTGCTCATAGGCCCTTTCTGCGGCAGGTACCTTGTCTTTTTGCATGTATACATGATGCATGCATGCGGGCCTTAGTGTCTAGTACCACACGTCAATCGTGGGGCATCGATCACTCATGCCGCGCGTGAGAGCTAGTTCTCTTTGTCTGCCTAGGGCTTCCTTGTGGATGCGAATATATGTTTTAGACTTGTAGCTATGCAGCGCTGGGTTCTTCACATCGACATGGATGCGTTCTATGCCTCGGTGGAACAGCTGACTCGGCCCACCCTGCGTGGCCGGCCGGTGCTGGTGGGAGGGACGTCCGGCCGCGGGGTCGTCGCGGGTGCTTCCTATGAGGCGCGCGCTTATGGCGCGCATTCCGCCATGCCCATGTTCCGTGCACAGCAGCTCGTGGGTTTTCGTGCCGTGGTGGTGCAACCTCGCCGAGCAGTCTATTCGGCGGCTTCGCGCCGGGTATTTGAGATCATTGCGGAGCACGCTGGGGTCATCGAGCAGCTTTCCATCGACGAGGCCTTCATGGAACCTGAGGCACTCGTCGGTGCCTCAGCCGACGAGGTTCGCGAGTGGGCAGAGAATCTCCGCCGTGTGATTCGAACGGAGACGGGCCTTCCCAGCTCTATTGGAGCGGGTGCTGGAAAGCAGAGCGCGAAGATCGCCTCGGGGGAGGCCAAACCGGACGGCACCTTCGTGGTCCCGCAGGAGCGCTTCGATGAGCTCATTCACCCGCTGCCGGTGGGCAAGCTGTGGGGTGCGGGCCCGGTCACCCAGCAAAAGCTCGCCGCCATCGGGGTGGAGACCATCGGCCAGTTGGCCGCAATGAGCCGCAAGGAAGTCGAGATTTCACTCGGCGGCGTGGTGGGGGTGCAGCTGTGGGAGCTTGCCCAAGGGATTGATGAGCGTCCAGTTGCCCCGCGTGCGATTGCCAAACAGATCTCCACGGAATTCACCTACCCAACGGATCTGCGCACGGCGGCAGAGGTAGATGCGGCGCTGATTCGCGCGGCGCATGGCGCTCATTCCCGTTTGCTGAAGGATGGCCGCGGCGCGCGCACGGTGACGGTGAAGCTGCGGATGGCGGATTTTCACATCGAGTCACGCTCTGCCACCTTGCCCTACGCCACCGATGACCTGAAGGTGCTCGAAGCCAAAGCACTGAGCTTGGCCCGCTACCCGGAGGAGCTTGGGCCGATCAGGCTGGTGGGGGTGAGCTACTCAGGACTAGAGGAGGCCCGCCAAGACGTGCTCTTTCCGGAACTAGACCGTGAGATCGTGCGCCGGGCACCGGACACGGACTACGAGACCGGGGTCAGCGACTATCTGCCTGGGACGCCACACGTGACAGAGGACGTGTCCCCGGCGGGCGGAGCTGCGGATTCCGAAGAGTCGCCGAGCCACCGGTGGCGAGCGACCCAAGACGTCTACCACCCCGACTTCGGCCACGGCTGGATTCAGGGCGCGGGCCACGGGGTGGTCAGCGTGCGCTTTGAAACCCGCGCTACGGGCCCGGGGCTCGTGCGCTCCTTCGCGGCTGAGGATGAAGACCTCCGCCCCGCCGACCCGCTGGACTCACTGGCATGGGAAGACATCCCGCCGGATGAAGACGCTGACCCCGAGGATGCGGTAGAGGTGCCACCACGAGGGGGTAGCTAGCCCGCGGTATAGGTCTTGGCAGGAGGGGCCGAACTAAACATCTCTGCCACCGGCGTGCCTGTAGCAAGTGCCGCAGCAAGCATAATGCGGGCCTGCCCGGCGCGGAATCCACCGGCGGCCACCGCGCCCATTTCGCCCAAGGTGGCTCCACCGCCAGCGCCGCCATAGGCCAGCTTGGTATTCCCGTAGGGAGTTCGGGTGCTAATCACCACGGGCACGCCCGCCTGCAGCGCGCGGGCTACCCCGGCACCCATCTCCGCGCCCATGTTGCCCGAACCCATCGCCTCGATGACGAGGCCGGAGGCGTGTTTAAGGGAGGCGTCGACAAGCTCGGCTGATGCCCCCGGGTAGGCCGCGATGATCTCAACGGGGTGATTGGCCAAGGGCGCTAGGGGAAGGGGCGCTAAGGTGGAGTCTCCCACCGGCAGCTCCTCAAAGCCGTTGAGCTGCGAAGTGTGCCACTTGCGCGCACCGCGCCCCGGGATGGTGTGGCCGCCAAACTGCACCCACACACCCGGCTTCCCAGAACATAGAAGTTCATAGGCCTCGCGGAGGTTGCGCGGCCCATCGCCATCCGGGTGGTCAAAGGCGCGTTGAGCGCCCGTGAGCACGATGGGGCCCGCACCGAGGTCGAAAAGGGACAACGCTAAGGCGGTCTCCTCCAAAGAATCGGTGCCATGCGTGATGAGCACGCCGTCGATGTCCGGGCGGGCGAGCTGGTCTCGCACGCAAAGCAGCAGATCATCGAGGTCGGCCAACGTAATCGAGCTGGAATCTAGCGCGCGGAACTCCACCACCTCGATGTCGTGAGGGCTGTCCTCGGTGCCCAGGGATGCGGCCAGCTGCTGGCCGCTAACGGTGGGGACGAGGGAGCCGTCACGGACCGTCGTGCAGGCGATGGTGCCACCGGTGGCGATGAGTGCAAAAGTCATGCCAGCAGGCTACTACAGGCGCGCACCTGCGCGGGAAACCCAGGGTGAAGCTCGCGGGCGCTAGAGTAAAAGGGATGAACCACGATCCCCAACGTGAGGAGTATTTGTGAAATCCTTCAAGCTGAGCGCCGCCGTCCTGGCTTTGGGCGCCGCGACTGCCCTGTCCGCCTGCTCGTCTTCCGACGATGGCGCGGCCGAGAATAGCACCGCCGCTAAGCCCTCGGGCGAAACCTCCGCCTCGCAGGTTGTCTCCACCGAGATGCCCTCCGTGGAGGAACTCAACGAGATCTTGGCTAAGGCTGCCGACCCGAACCTGCCGCAGGAAGAGAAGGTGCAGCTGGTGCAGGGCAGCGAAACGGCGCCGGAGCTTTTCGACGTCATGTCGCAGTCCCAGGCCGAATCCGGTGCCACCTTCGAGGTTGTGGCCCCGGTCATCCCGGGCCTCGTGCCGGATTCCGCGCTCGCTACCGTCCACATCAACACCCCTGATGGCCAGCAGCAGACCGCTGACCAGGTGGAGTTCATCAACGAGGGCGGCACGTGGAAGCTGTCTAAGACCTGGGCTTGTGTCTTGGTCACCAACATCGTCCCGCCGGAAGAGGTCCCGGAGATGTGTGCGGACTCCGTGCCGGAAGATGCTGGCGCCGAGGAAGGCGCTGAGGCGCCTGCCGACGCCCCCGCAGAAGGTGCTGAGGCTCCCGCCCAGTAAAACCAGGTTTTCATAACTTAAGCGCCCGCCACTCGCTACTTAAGCGCCCGCCACTCGCTGGATCTCATGCCAGCCAGGTGGTGGGCGCTGCCTTGTGCGGAGGCTGTCTCGCGGTGATCTCGCGCGGGAAGGTGAGGCGCGAAGCAGGCTACTCGGTGGTGAACTCCATCTCGGTGGCGCTGGTTTGCACCACGCGAAGATCAGAGCCTTCCGCACCATAAGAAATCGCGGTGGTCACGGAGACATCGCCGGCGGTGGGGAGCGGCTTGGTCAGATCAACGGTAACGGAGCCCTCCGAGGTCGACGTGTGGTCCGTAACCTTCAGCTCCTTGCCACGTAGCTCTTCGGGGGCGTCGGCGCCGTCGAAGGACAGTGCGCCCAGGGAAGGCCGCTGCTCAATCTTCACGCTGAGCTCAGCGATATCCCCGTCCAGCTTGTCCAAGGTATAGGTCGTGGTTTGCAACAGCGTGGATTCTCCAGTGACGCGCGATTCCACCACCCACGTAGCACCCGGGCCGATTTCCTCATCAGGGAAGACGATGGGCAGTGAGGTCAGGCTGGTGATGGCGCGCTCGACGGTGCTGCGGGCCTGATCGGTCGCCGCCTGCGGGGCAGCGAGGCGTAGCGAGTTCATCTGGCCCGTATCCGTGCCGCGCCATCCAAACTGGAAGCCCTCAGCGGAGGAGACATCCGCGCCGTCAGCCTCCGGCTTTCCGACGGTGACGAAGGCGTTGCGGCTTGCTGGAAGTTGGCCTTCGACATTCTCGGTGGCAGCCTCCACCGAGGCCTGCAGCGGAAGAGTGACCTTGTCCTGAGCCTCCGGTGACGGGGCCGAGCTGCCGTCCTTGCGCAGTTGCTGGTCGAAGCCCGTGGCGACCTCATACGTCAGCTCCTGCGAGGCATCGAGGTCCTTGTACGCCAGGACCTGACCGGCGCCGTCACCTGGTTCTAGGAGGGTCACGCGCGGGGCATCGAGGGCCAGGCCCACTGGCTCCTCGACTGGCTTGGCCGGCTGGGAATAGGAACATCCGCTCAGCGCGCCGGCGACTCCCAGGACGGTGGCGGACAGGACTGCTAGGGCTCTCACACGAAACACGCATTCCAAATTACCGGATGAGCCTGTTTAGAATGGAACGGGTGAAAGCAAGGAGTTATATCGGAGTGATGGTCGCGGTGGTGCTCGGTGTGGCTGCCGTCGACCAAGCCGTGAAGGCGCTGATGCTGTCCATCCTCACTGAAGGTGAAGCCCTACCGGTCTTTGGTGATTGGTTCCGCTTCTACCTTCTGTTTAACCCCGGCGCTGCCTTCTCTATGGGCGGGGAGGGATCGACGTGGCTGTTTACCACGATCCAATTGGTCTTCATCATTGGTGTGGCCATCGCTGCCCCGCGCATTCACGATAAGTGGCAGGCGATAGGCCTGGCGATGATCGCCGGAGGTGCCCTGGGCAACTTCATCGACCGCCTCGTGCGTGAGCCGGGGTTTTGGTTTGGGCACGTGGTGGATTACATCTCCGTGGGCAGCTTCGCGGTTTTCAACATTGCGGATGCAGCCATTACCTGTGGCGTCGTGGTCTTCATTGGTGCGATGTTCTGGGCTGAGATGAAAGAAAAGCCACAAGAGCAGGAAGCGGGGGAAGCTTGATGCGCGAAAGTCGTAGGTTGCCGGTGCCCGAGGGCCTCGATGGCATGCGCGCGGATGCCGCTCTGGCCAAGCTCTTGGGTATTTCGCGGGCCCGGGTGGCCCAGTTGTGCGCGGCGGGAGACGTGGAAATCGATGGCGCCGCCGTGGGCAAGTCCGAGCGCTTAAGTGCCGGCGGCTGGATCGACGTCATGATGCCAGCGCCCGAGGAGCCACTCATTCCCAAAGAAGAGCTGGTGGAGGGCATGGATGTTCTCTACGCGGACGAGGACATCATCTGCGTGTGCAAGCCCGTGGGTGTGGCTGCGCACCCCACGTTGGGTTGGGATGGGCCCACCGTCATCGGCGGGCTGCGGGCAGCAGGCTATGCGCTTGCCGACGCCGGCCCTACCGAACGCAAGGGTATTGTCCACCGTCTCGACGTGGGGACCTCAGGCGTCATGGTGGTGGCCGCCAGCGAGCGCGCCTACTCCCAACTCAAGAACGCCTTCCGCGAGCGCACCGTGCAGAAGACCTATCACGCCGTGGTGCAGGGCCTGCCGGATCCCATCGTGGGGACCATTGATGCACCCATTGGCCGTCATCCTTCGGCGGGCTGGAAATTTGGGGTCGTCGATGACGGCAAACCGGCCGTGACACATTACAAGCTGTTGGAGGCCTTCCGCGAGGCTAGCCTCCTCGAGGTTCATTTGGAGACCGGCCGAACCCACCAGATCCGTGTCCACATGTCCGCCACCGGGCATCCCTGTGTCGGCGATCCGATGTATGGCTGTGACCCGAACCTGGCCAAGCGTGTGGGGCTTAACCGCCAGTGGCTGCACGCGGTCGAACTCGGCTTTACCCACCCGGGAACCGGCAAGTGGTTCGAGTGCACTGCACCCTACCCGGACGATCTCAAGCACGCCGTGGAGGTTTTGCGCGGATGAGCCCGCAGCGACGCGCCAGCCAACGCATCTACCGGCGCCGCCGTGCCGCGGCGCTGGTGCTGTTGGCCGTGCTCGCCTTGGCAGTGGTGGTCGCCTTCGGGCTCTTCGGAACGCAGCCCAGCACGGCGGTGCAGGGAGACCAACTTGGCCCTGATGGCTCGGAGAGCGCGGCCGATTATCGGGAGCGCGCGGAGACCTCATTAGCGCACGCAACCGATCCGGCCTACGCGCTGGTGGGCTTTCGCGAGCCGCTGAGTCCGCAGGACGTGAGCGACGCCCTGCAGCCCATCGAGCGCATGGATGCCATCGTGATCGGGCTGGCCGCGCCCATCGCGGTCCCCGAGCCTGTCGCCGGCGCCACGCGCGCCGACGTTATCGATACCGTCTTGGCCCGCGTGGCCGACCATGCCCGTGACATGGCGGAGGATGCACCAGCGAAGGTCGATGCCGTCGTGGTCTATTCCGGGGGGAGCCAACTGCGCGCCCTCGCTAACGATCCGCGGGTCGATACCGTGGAGGTCGCGCCCGCTGACGCCGCATGGGGCTCCTTCGGCGTGCGCCCGCCCGCCAACGTCGGACAGAATGAGAACCGCTAGAACAGCCGAGGAGAAGACATGCGCCTGTTTCCCAACACCACCGAGTGGCCGCCGAACTACCGCTTTGCCTACCTCTTGATGTGGGCGGGCGCGTTCATCGCCTCTGGGGCCGCCATCGCGCAAGGAATCTGGGGAGCGGACAAGCTCACCTTCGGCATTCTCATCGTGGTGGCCATCTACTGCATCGCCATGGCCATCCTCATGCCGCGGTGGGCGCTCAACGCGCGCGAGGAATCCGCCCGGCGCGCCCAGGCTCGTCAAGCGCGCGAAGAGCTGAAGCGCCGTTAGCCCTCTGCGGTGGGTGATGCGTCGGCGGGGTGGAGGCGGGCGCGGCGTCGAGAAGCGCGGCCCATGCGCACCAAGTCCGCCAGGTAGATGATCACCGCCACCCAGATGATGGCAAAACCGATCCAGCGCTCAGTGGACATGTGCTCCTGGGTGACGAACAGTGCCCACAGCATCTGCATGATGGGGGTCATGTACTGCAGCATGCCGAGCGTAGACAGGCGCAGGTGCTTAGCGCCCTGGGCGAAACACAACAGCGGCAGAGCGGTGACGAGGCCGGAGGTAATCAGCAGTGCGATGTGCCCGGGGCCTTCGGTAGTGAAGGTGGATTCTCCCTGTGCCTGGAGGTAGCCCAGGTAGACCAGCGCGAAGGGGAGCATGACCAAGGTTTCCGCGGCCACTGAGCCCATCGAGGAGACCGTGATGCGTTTCTTCAGCAGGCCATAGATTCCGAAGCTGAAGGCCAAGGCCAGCGAATAATAGGGGGCCTGGCCCGTCATAAAGGTCAGCCACAACACCGCGATGAAGGCGATGCTGACCGACGCCACCTGCGCCTTCGTCAGCTTCTCCTTGAGGAAGATAATGCCGAGGGCCACGGAGACGAGCGGGTTAATGAAATAGCCCAGTGCGGCATCGGCCACGTGATCGCTGTTGATGGCGATGACATAGGTACCCCAGTTGATGGTGATGGCCACGCCGCAGGCGAACATCCACCCCCAGGTGCGCAAGCTGAATGCGCGGAGCTCGCGCCAGCCACCAGTCACCAGCAGCATTGCGGTGACGAGAACCGCAGTCCACACGATGCGGTGGGCCAAGATCTCAAACGGGCTGGCGGGGCGCAGCAGCGGGAAGAACGCTGGGAAGAAGCCCCACATGAGATAGGCGGCAATAGTGTAGAACATTTAAGAAAATGTACCTTAACGAGGACCTACGGGCGAAGTTTGACGGCCCCGCTAAGATGAGCCGCATGGCCAAAAACTCCTCCTTCGTCCATCTGCACAACCACACCGAATTCTCCATGCTGGATGGCATGGCCAAGGTGGACATGTTGGCGGATGAGGTTCTCCGCCAAGGCATGCCGGCAGTCGGTATGACCGACCACGGCAACATGTATGGATCCAATGCCTTCTATCAAAGGATGACCAGCGCCGGCATTAAACCAATCATCGGCATCGAGGCCTACCTGGCTCCTGAGTCACGTTTCAACAAGAAGCGCGTGCTGTGGGGAACCCCGGACCAGAAGCGCGATGACGTCTCTGCCTCCGGTGCCTACCTGCACCAGACCATGTTGGCGGAGAATGAAACCGGGCTGCGCAACCTGTTCAAGCTTTCCTCCTTGGCTTCCTACGAGGGCCAGTTAGGAAAGTGGCCGCGCATGGACGCGGAGCTTATTGCCGAGCACGCCGAAGGCATCATCGCGACCACCGGCTGCCCCTCCGGCGACGTGCAGACCCGCCTGCGCTTGGGCCAGTTCAACGAGGCTCTCGAGGCTGCCGCGATGTGGCAGGACATCTACGGCAAGGACAACTTCTTCCTGGAGCTCATGGACCATGGGCTGGACATCGAGAAGCGCACGCGCGACGGCCTGCTGGAGATCGGCCGCAAGCTGGACTTGCCGCCGTTGGTGACCAATGACTGCCACTACGTGCTGGAGTCCCAAGCCCCGGCGCACGAGGCCATGCTGTGCGTGCAGACCGGTAAGACGTTCATGGACCCGGATCGCTTCAAGTTCGACGGCACCGGCTACTACATCAAGTCCGCCGCGCAGATGCGCGAACTGTGGGATCACATGGTGCCGGAGGCCTGCGATAACACCCTGTGGATTGCGGAGCGCGTGCAGGACTACGGTGCGATTTGGGAGGAGCACACCCACGATCGCATGCCGATTGCCGACGTCCCCGAGGGCCACACCCCAACCTCCTGGCTGACCCACGAGGTGATGGAAGGACTGAAGGATCGCTTCAACGGTGGGGATGTGCCGCAGGAGTACATCGATCGCGCTGAGTACGAGATCAGCGTCATCGACATGAAGGGCTACCCCTCTTACTTCCTCATCGTGGCCGAGCTCATCAAACACGCGCGGTCCATCGGCATTCGCGTCGGTCCGGGTCGTGGTTCGGCGGCCGGTGCACTCGTGGCCTACGCGCTGACCATTACCAACATTGACCCCATCGAGCACGGCCTGCTCTTTGAGCGATTCTTGAACCCGGAGCGTCCGTCCGCACCGGATATCGATATCGACTTCGATGATCGCCGCCGCGGCGAGATGATTACTTACGCCGCCGAGCGGTGGGGCGAGGACAAGGTTGCCCAGGTGATTACCTTCGGCACCGTGAAGACCAAGCAGGCCATTAAGGACTCCGCTAAGGTGCACTTTGGCCAGCCGGGCTTCCAGATGGCGGACCGCATTAACGGTGCGCTGCCGCCTGCCATCATGGCCAAGGACATCCCGCTCGCCGGCATCATGGACCCCGAGCACGAGCGCTACTCGGAGGCGACCGAGGTCCGGCAGATGATTGAGACTGACCCGGACGTCAAGAAGATCTACGAGACCGCTCGCGGCCTCGAGGGCGTGGTCCGTCAGGCCGGCGTGCATGCCTGCGCGGTCATTATGGCCTCGGTCCGGCTTATGGACCACATCCCGATGTGGAAGCGCCCAGCCGACGGCGCCTACATCACCGGCTGGGACTACCCGGCCTGTGAGGCCATCGGCCTGCTGAAGATGGACTTCCTGGGTCTGCGCAACCTCACCGTGATTGGTGACTGCCTGGAAAACATCAAGAAGAACCGCGGCGAGGAAGTCCACCTAGAGGACCTCCATGCCGACGACCCGAATGCCTCAAAGGTCTATGACCTGCTCTCGCGCGGCGATACCCTGGGCGTGTTCCAGCTCGACTCGGGCGGCATGCAGGAGCTGCTCAAGCGTATGAAGCCGACGGGCTTTAAGGATATTGTGGCGTCGCTGGCGCTCTACCGTCCGGGCCCGATGGGTGTGAACGCGCACTGGGATTACGCGGACCGCAAAAACGGCCGCAAAGAAATCACCCCGATTCACCCCGAGCTGGAGGAGCCGCTTAAGGAGATCCTCGATGAGACCTACGGTCTTATCGTGTACCAGGAGCAGATCATGCGTATCTCGCAGAAGGTGGCGAACTACACCGCCGGCGAGGCAGATGGCTTCCGTAAGGCCATGGGTAAGAAGAAGCCGGAAGTCCTGGCCCAGCAGTATGACAAATTCTGGGGCGGCATGAAGGACAATGGCTACTCCAAGGAAGCCATGGACGCTCTGTGGGGCACCATTGAGCCCTTCGCCTCCTACGCGTTTAACAAGTCCCACGCCGCCGGTTACGGGTTGGTGTCCTTCTGGACGGCTTACCTGAAGGCCTATTACGCGCCGGAGTACATGGCCGCGCTGCTGACCTCGGTGGGTGACAAGAAGGATAAGTCCGCTATCTACCTGGCCGACTGTCGCCACCTGGGCATCCGCGTGCTCTCCCCGGACGTCAATGAGTCCCAAGAAACCTTCCAGGCCGTGGGCGAGGATATCCGCTTCGGCATGGGCGCTATCCGCAACGTCGGTGGGGAAGTGGTGGATTCCATCGTGAAGACCCGCCGGGAGAAAGGCGCTTTCACGTCCTTCTCCGATTACCTGGAGAAGATCGAGCTGGCTGCCTGTTCGAAGCGCGTGACCGAATCCCTCATCAAGGCCGGCGCCTTCGATTCCCTGGAACACCCGCGCAAGGGCCTCATGCTCATCCACGAGGATGCCGTGGATTCGGTGCAGACTACCAAAAAAGCAGCCGACAAGGGCCAATTTGACCTCTTCGCTGGCTTTGGCGGTGGTGATGAACAGGGCGACTCTGTCTCCGCCTTCGCCATCGATATCCCAGATGAGAACTGGGATCGAAAGCACGAGCTGGCCTTGGAGAGGGAGATGCTCGGCCTGTACGTGTCCGGCCACCCGCTCGATGGCTTCGAGGAAGCCCTCAACGCGCAGACCGACACCCCGATTACCAAGATCCTCAACGGTGAAGTCGGCAACGGGCAGGAGCTGGTGATCGGCGGCATTATCTCGGGCGTCGACAGGCGCTTTTCCAAGCGCGATGGCTCGCCCTGGGCCATCGTCAGCATCGAGGACCATAACGGCGCCCAGGTGGATATCCTCGTGTTCAACCAGGTGTACTCGCTGGTGGCCCCGCAGATTGCGGAAGACAATATCATCCTGGCCAAGGTCCAGGTGAAGATCCGCGATGAGCGCATGTCCCTGTTCTGTTCCGATATTCGCGTTCCTGACTTGGGGCCTGGTAACGGTGCCGGCCTGCCACTGCGGCTGACCATGCGCACGGATCAGTGCACGATGGACAACATCGCACGGCTGAAGCAGGTCCTGGTCAACAACAAAGGCGAGTCGGACGTGTACCTCACGCTTGTCGACGGCGAAGAGTCCACCATGATGGTCCTTGGCGAGCACTTGCGTGTGGAGCGCTCCAGCAACCTCATGGGTGATCTCAAGGCGACGATGGGCGCCGGAATTCTCGGCTGAGGTGACACCCTGTATTCGCGTGCTGAATAAAAGTACAGAATGAGGCGGGCTGCGCTTCGCCCGTGGGTTACGCTAGACAGCACAGTCTAGTTGAAAGGGAGACCGTTTCCTCATGGTCAATAAGATCCGCACCACCCACGTTGGCTCGCTGCCGCGCACCAAGGAGCTGCTGGAAGCTAACCTCGAGCGTTCTGCCGGCACCATCTCCGATGAGAAGTTCCACGAGATTCTTCAGCGCTCGGTCGCTGACGTGGTCAAGCGCCAGGTTGATCTCGGCATCGACATCATCAACGAGGGCGAGTACGGCCACATCACCTCCGGCGCTGTGGACTATGGCGCTTGGTGGAACTACTCCTTTACCCGCCTGGGTGGTTTGACCATGACGGACAAGGACCGCTGGGAAATCGGTGACAAGATCCGCTCCGAGCCGGGCAAGATTCGCCTTTCCTCGATGAAGGATCGCCGCGACCGCGCACTGTTCGCCGAGGCTTACAACGATCCGGATTCGGGTATCTTTACCGGCCGCAAGAAGGTAGCTAACCCGGAGTTCACCGGCCCGGTTACGTACATCGGCCAGGAGCAGGTCGAGGCGGACGTGAAGCTGCTTGCCCACGCCCTCCCCGAAGGCACCGAAGGCTTCGTCGCCGCCCTATCTCCGGGTGCTGCGGCACGTCTGCCCAACAAGTACTACGAGGATGAGTCCGATCTCGTGCGTGCGTGTGGCGAGGCGCTCAAGGTGGAGTACAAGGCCATTACCGATGCCGGTCTAACAGTCCAGTTCGATGCCCCGGATCTGGCCGAAGCTTGGGACTCGGTGGTCCCGGAACCGACCGTAGAGGACTTCCAGGCATTCCTGCGCGAGCGCATCGACATCCTCAATGAGTCCATCAAGGACATCCCGCGCGAGCAGACCCGTCTGCACATCTGCTGGGGTTCCTGGCACGGCCCGCACGTGACGGATATTCCGTTCGCGGACATCATTGAAGAGATCCTGCAGGCCAAGGTCGGCGGCTTCTCCTTTGAGGGCGCCTCGCCGCGCCACGCGCACGAGTGGCGTGTGTGGCAGGACCACAAACTGCCGGAGGGCACTGTCATCTACCCGGGCGTGATTTCGCACTCCACGAACGCCGTGGAGCACCCGCGCCTGGTGGCGGATCGCATCATCCGTTTCGCCGAGCTGGTGGGCCCCGAGAACGTCATCGCGTCGACGGATTGCGGTCTCGGTGGACGCCTGCATCACCAGATCGCGTGGGCAAAGTTGGAGTCCCTCGTCGAAGGCGCACAGATCGCCACGGAGGAACTGTTCTAACCCGTCGCCCGGGCTGGGGCGCGCAAATGCTCTAGTGCGCGGTCCCGTCCGAGGGCGAAATAAATAGGCGCGAACCAAGTGAGGTTCGCGCCTTCGAGATCGTACGGTAGGGAATTATTCCTCAGCCGCGTCGGCCTCTTCCTTCTTCTTGGTGTTATCCCAGTAGAAACCGTGGCTCTTGAGGAAGGCACGCAGGTCGTTGAGGACAGCCGGGTTGGACTGCGCGACCGCGGCCAGCAGGTTGATGCCGACGGAGAGTAACGCAGCCGCGCCACCGATCCACGCAAAGACCTCCTCGGCCGTGTCATTGGGGCGTGCAGACTGTACCCAGTCCGGCATCTCGTCCCACTCCTTCTCCAGCTCAGCGTCCTTTTCTTCCTGGACGCAGTCCGGCTCTTCCGGCATACCGGAGGAACCATAACCGTTAAGGATGCCGAGTCCGAGCTCCTTCGGCCCCATGAAGGACGAGCCCGCAGTGTCATCGGCCACCGCGTTTTCGTGCTCCTCGCGCGCCTTGCGCACCGCATCCGCGCACTCCTCGGAGAGGCCGGAGGTATTGGTGTGACCGATGTTCATCGAGCTTCCGCCAGTGGAGCTCTGACCGTTCTGTCCGCTCTGGCTCTGCGCGGCGGGCTGAGCGCTACCAGAAGCGTCGTCGGCTGCAGCCAGCGGAGTTACCAGGGCCATGGTCGTGGTGCACACTGCGATCAGGGAGGTTGAAAGGCGCATAATCAGAGGGTTCTCCTTGGGAAGGGATGCGAGGGGATGAGAAAAAAGGGGGAGGGCTTGGTGCAAGCCCATTTCAATGTAGCAGCCCTCCCCAGGGGCGCGGTAGGGGCTAGAGGAACTTCTCCAGCTGCTCGCGCAGCGGTGCAGGGGTCAGACTGAGAACCGTTTCACGGATACCCGGGGCACGCAGCAGGCCTACGGCAGCAGCTAGGGCGGCGATGGCACCGATGACAGAACCAGCGATGATGGCCGCGGTGGACGGGCGGGAGCTCTGGCCGTCCTTGTTCTGGTCGTCCTGGTCCTGCGAGTCATCGCCAGGGTTCTCATCCGTATTCTCGTCCGGCTTCTCCTCTTCGTCCTTGTCGCCGGCGAGGAGATCTTCAACGGAGTAGACGGTCGTGGTTCCGGATACCTCGTTGCCGACGATGAGCAGGTACTCGCCGTTGGGGGAGTCCGCCTTGTCGACGAAGGCAAAGCCCTCCGGGCCTAGGTCGCCGGCAGCAGCGGACTCGTCGGTGGAGAAGTCGCGGTTGTTGACGTAGGTAACGAAGGAAGAGTTAGCAGGGTCGGTGACGTCGTAGACAAAGATGCCGCCGACGCGCTCCGCGCCGATGAAGGCGTATGTGCGATCTCCCACGGTGCCGATGGTGAGAGCCTCGGGCTCGGGGCCCTTGTTGTCGGAACGGTCATCAAACTCGGCGCTCTCATTATCGGCGTTGTGGTGGAACACGCCCGGCTCGTTGAGCTCGGCGGTGATCTTTTCGAACTCGGCACCGGAGTCGAAGACAACGTTGCCCTCCGCGTCGTAGATGCTAAAGGAACGGGAGCCGTAAGCATAAAGCTCGTCGAAGCAGCCCTTCTCTTCGTTCCAGCCAGAGGCGTTGCTCAGCTTCAGGTTGCCGGCTTCCTTCTTGTCGGCGAGCTTGTCCAGGTCGACGTCGCCAAGCGCGCCCTCGCACACCTTGCCATCCTCGACCACGTCCTTGAGCTCCACCTCATCGGTGTAGACGCCGGAACCGCCGTCCTTCTCCTCCACGCCCCATTCGCGGGCGTCGCCCTCGTTCGCGGTGGCGAAGTAGGTCTGGCCGCCAGCGGTGAAGGCACCGATGGAATCGGGCATGGACAGACCCTTAACCGGGATGGTGCGCAGCTCCGCCTTGTCATCCTTGTTCGAGGGGTCCAGCGGGACTGTCGAGTGATCCGCAATGTGTGCAGGCAGAATCTTTTCCACGGTGGCGGACTCGATGTCAATGACACCGATGGCGTTGGCCTCCTGCAGCGTTACAAAGGCCTTGCCGTCCTGGGAGGTGATGTACTCCGGCTCGAAGTCGATAGAGGGCTTGGAATCGTGACCGGAGGGGCCGAAGACGCGCACGCCCTCTGGCAGGGGCTGACCGTCGAAGGCTGTGAAGTCGGCGATACGGGCGTGCGCTTGGGTTGAAGCCTCAACACCCTCCGGCAGCTTAATGACGGAGACGGAACCTTCCGGGTCCGTGATGTAATCGGTGCCCTCGGCGTTGAGCTCGTTCGAGGGCTCGCCCTCATTAGCCAGGAGAGCGTAGCCACCATCGGCGGTGATGTGGACGTTATCCGGCAAAGCGCCCACCATCACGCGCCCTAATTCGGCGGTCGCTAGGTCCTCGGCTGCGGCGTTGAAGAACAGTGCTTCGCCCTCCTCGGTCTTGTCCGCTTGCTGGACGGCGGCCACAGCCAGGCCATCGGGGCGCACGGCCACGGAGTTGATTTCCTTGCCCTCGCCAGCAGAAATGGAACCGATGAGCGTGAGCTTGGTCGGATCCGAAGCATCGAGGACATCAATCTGGCCCGCATGCGCGTTGACGGTGAGAATGCGCTTGGAGGCCGGGTGGAAGGCCACGATCTCTGCGGCGGACTCTTCGTAGATCCCAGACTCATAGGTGCCAATCGGGGTGACCTTGAGGTTAGCGTCGGCAGCAGAGTGTTCGATGACATTCTCTACAATCGCAGCCGAGGAAGTCGGTACAGCCAGGCTAAGGCACGTGGCGGTCGCAGCGCACAGGGTGAGGGAGCGGCGGGAGATAGAACGAGACATGCAGAAAGACTCCTTGTTGCGAGACGAAAAGATTCCGCACCACCGTACGTTTGCCCCTAGTGCTTTTGGGGAACAGTAAGTTGCGGCCAAACGAGATCTGGGTAAACGTTCGGTGAACCGGTCGAATGCTAGGTAATGTGCGACGCGTGGAGAGCGGAGCGCTAAAATAAGCCACCATGACAACCATCCCGCAAGACTTCGAGCCTATCCACGCCTCTGATATCCAACTGGCCCAATCGCGAATTAGCTCGGAGATTGCCCCGACTCCGCTGCAGTACTGCCCGCGCCTGTCCCAAGAGACAGGTTATGAGGTGTACCTGAAGCGCGAAGATCTGCAGGATGTGCGCTCCTACAAGATCCGCGGGGCTATTTACGGCATGTCAAACCTCAGCGAAGAGCAGCGCACGCAGGGGATAGTTACCGCCTCGGCGGGAAATCACGCCCAGGGCGTCGCCTACGCCTGCCGCACCATGGGAATCCACGGCAAGATCTACGTGCCGGAACCTACCCCGAAGCAAAAACGCGACCGCATCCTGGTTCACGGTGGTGATTTCGTGGAGTTGGTGGTCACCGGCGCCAACTTCGACGAGGCGGCTGCGGCCGCACACGCGGATGCCGCCGAGCGCGGCGCCTTCTTCATCGAGCCTTTCGACTCGCGCGATACCGTCACCGGTCAGGGAACTGTGGCCGCGGAAATCGTGTCCCAGCTGTCCTCGATGGGCAAGTCCTTGGATACCGTGGTGGTCCCCGTGGGCGGCGGCGGACTCATTTCCGGCATCACCTCTTACCTCGCCGATATGGCCCCGCGCACCGCGGTGGTGGGCATTGAGCCGGCCGGGGCGGCGTCGCTGAGCGCTGCGTTTGCGGCCGGTGAGCCGGTGACCCTGGAGACCGTCGATCCTTTCGTCGACGGTGCTGCCGTCAAGCGCATCGGTGAGCTGCCTTTCAAGATTTTGGAAGCCAACCAGGGCCGCCTGCACCATGACATCGTCTCGGAAGGCGCCGTGTGCACGGAGCAGCTCGCGCTCTACCAAAACGAGGGCATCATCGCCGAACCCGCCGGCGCGCTGAGCGTGACCGGCCTGCGCACTCTCAACCTGCAGCCGGGCTCAACGGTGGTCTGCGTGATTTCCGGCGGCAATAATGACGTGCTTCGCTATGCCGAAATCATGGAGCGCTCCCTGGTGCACCGCGGACTCAAGCACTACTTCCTGGTGAACTTCCCGCAGGAGCCCGGCCAGTTGCGCCACTTCCTCCAGGATGTTCTTGGCCCAGAAGATGACATCACGCTGTTCGAGTACCTCAAGCGCAACAACCGTGAGACCGGCGCCGCGCTGGTGGGTATCGAGTTGGGGAGTGCCGCAGGTATCGACGGACTGCTGGAGCGCATGGAGAAATCGAAGCTCAACTGCCAGCAGCTTCAGCCCGGCACGCCTGAGTACGACTTCCTCGTCGCATAATGCTGGAGAGCTATCAGCGCCCCGCCGCCGGTGAGATTGTCGAGCACGAGATTGAGATCAAGCGCTCGCGGTTTATCACCCTCATCGGCCGCGCTACGACGGAAGAGGAAGCACGCACGCTTATCGACGGCGCCCGCGACCGCTTCCCTGACGCCCGCCACCACTGCTCGGCCTACATCTACCACGTTGACGGCTCGAATCCAGTGGAGCGCTCCTCTGATGATGGCGAGCCCTCCGGCACGGCGGGCAAGCCGATGCTCGATGTTCTGAAGGGCTCCGGACTGCTCGATATTTGCGCGGTCGTGGTGCGCTACTTCGGCGGTATCAAGCTGGGCGCGGGCGGGCTCGTGCACGCCTATGGCGGCGCCGTCAGCGAGACGATGGAGCAGGTTGAGCCCGTCACGCGTGCCTTGCGCGAGCTCTATACAGTCGAAGTCTCCCATGCGGAGGCCGGGCGGCTGGAGGCGGAGTTGCGCAACCGTGGCGTGGACATGGTGGATACCGCCTACGGCCAGGCGGTGACCTTCACCGTGTCTGTGGAGCCCGGCGGCAAGGAGGAACTCGCGGCGACGCTCGCGGCGCTGACCCAGGGCGAGGCAGAACCGAAGGAAGCTGGAACTGCCTGGGTCGAGCTTTCAGGCCGCTAGCTTCTGTCCATGTAGAATAAGCCCCATGACTATGCAGCGACGCCCCAACAACCCCATTGAGCAACGCAAGCAAGCCGTGCGCACCCACGCCCGCAACGGAGCTATCTGCGTCGTGGGCGGCGTCGCCGGCGGTGTCCTCTTGGGTTGGACGCTCACCGGTTTCTGGACTTTCATGGCGATTGGCCTCATCGTTGCCGTGGTGGGTGGAGGGTACAACTGGATTAAAATCCAGAAGATCGTGAACGAGAACCACAACTTTTAAGAACCTATGGTGAATCAGCCCGACGGGCGGCCCGTGCGCATTGATGCCTGGGTCTGGTCCGTGCGCATGTTCAAGACGCGCTCGGAAGCCGCCACTGCCGTGCGCGCTGGGCACGTCAAACTCAACGGCAACGCCACCAAGCCCGCGCAGCAGGTTGTGCCCGGCGACCGCGTGCGCGTGTGGCGCAACCATCACGAGCATGACCTTGAGGTGCTTGCTACCGTGTCCAAGCGCGTCGGCGCCCCGATTGCGCGCACCTGTTACATCGACCATGCCCCGCCGCCACCGCCGAAGGAGTTCATGCCCTCCGTCCCGGTCCGCCCGCGCGGTGCCGGCCGCCCCACGAAGAAGGAGCGCCGGCAGATGGAGAAGTTCCGTGGTGGATTCCGCTAATTATTCCGGAAGTTCTTTAAGGCCTTAAGTCGAGCATTCAAACGGCGCTTGCGGTCCCTGCGGTCTCCGGCATCGGCGGTGGCCTCGATGTGCTGGGCGCCGAATTTGTTGAGCAGCAGGTCGTCGATAAGCCTGACCTGGCCCGGGCGGAAGCGGTAGCGCATGGCGTCGTGAACGTGGGCGATGTCGTCATCATCGAGTAGCTGCCTGAGCTGGCTTAGACGATTGATGCCGTTGTTTTCTAAAAG
This sequence comes from Corynebacterium sp. c25Ua_47, assembly GCF_039907205.1. Lineage (NCBI taxonomy): Bacteria > Bacillati > Actinomycetota > Actinomycetes > Mycobacteriales > Corynebacteriaceae > Corynebacterium > Corynebacterium sp. c25Ua_47. The sequence goes on from NZ_JASBOH010000001.1 coordinate 155,429, forward strand.
CTCCGCCAGGAAGCGGTAGTGCTCCGAGCGTGAACGCGGAAAGCGGTTACCCAGAATGATGGCGAGGACGCCGGGGAGGGTCTCTGCCGTGATTTCCACGTCATCGTCCGTCTCAGAGCTGGGAGCCTTGAGCGCGGCGATTTCATCGAATTGCTGATCCGCCAGCTCAATGAGGCCTGCGGCGAGCGTAAAGAGCCGATCGACCTGTGGGGAGGGAGGATTCGGACCCTGTTTGTAGCGGATATCGTGTTCGAACTCGGCCCACGCGTGCTGGAGTACGGTGCGAATCTGAATCTCGAAGGTCCAGCCGATATAAGGCTCAAGTTCCTCCAGCGTGGCGGCGCTATCCTCCGATACCGTCAGTACCAAGTGATGGGAGCCATAACCAAACCCACCGGAAATTCGCGTCTCCGCTGCCTTATCCACTGAGCGAAGCACGGTAAAGGTCTCTCCTAAAACCTCCAGGGCCTCTGGGATAATCGTGGAGTGGAAGACAGTAATCCGCACGCCCAAAACATCGTGAATATCCTCCCACGGGTTCGGATACATGAGCTCGCCGTTCTCTCGACGCTTCTTCGCCTTGGCCTTGAGCGACGGCCATTGTTTTACACGGGTGGCCACGCGGTCGAAGATAATTCCGGCGTCGTTCAGCAAGTCCTCGATGGCGTCGCGGAAGTCTTGCGCCGCGGTGGGGTGCGCGCGTACCCAGGAGTGATACTGGTTGCCCAGGCGGGACATGGATGATTCAGGCATCGTGAAGAACGTGACTCCTTTCGGCCACGGCAAGAATGACGTGAGGCGTATCTACACCTCGAGAGGGAAGCCGTTAGCCAATACTAGTGGTTGCAGGCTCAGAGGGGGACGATGGCGCGGGCGCAACTCGGCCGCGCGGCAGGCCAGTTCCGTCGCTCGCTGTGGGGAAACGTTCAGCAGCGCGTAGAGGGTGTGCGCATCAGGAACGAGGTAGGTAATACTCGTGGCCTGGCTCAAACGTTTCAGATGATTATCCAGGATAACGAAGGCCTGCGGATGCGCCAACCACGACGATACGGTGCAGCGGTGCACGCGCACCTCGAGGCTGCCTTCAGCGCCGCTGAGACTGTGCTCCGCTGGCCGGGTAAAGAAACGCAGTCCCTGCTGTGTTAACGCGCGGCGTTGAAGATTGAGCGCTGCGGTATCCCACGCTTGGCGCGTAGTCAGGCCCAGATCGTCCAACGCACGCTGGCTCACGCGCTTGGTTTCGGCACCCGTGCCGTGCACCATGGACATCGATAGCGTCCGCGAGAGCTGGATGCGCGCGGGCGAGTCGCCGAAGCCATCATCGCACAGCTTAATTCCGTTGAGCTCTTCGCTCGGGCAGAGCGAAGGGAGCAGGTGATCGACGTGAAGCGAGGTGGGCAGCGCGATGGTCATGTGTTCGTCTCCGTGAAAGGTAGGCTCGTGCGGATTCCTTGCCTTTATTGGACTGTGTCTTGCGCCCACAGGTTCCCACCGGAGAAGAGAAATTTCACCGCGCGCTAGAACCCGGATGCCCTAGCGCCCTAGCGCCTTTTACTGCCTAGAACGGTGGGGCTTCGTCGAGCTGCAGTTCCTCTAAGAGCTTGTCGGACTGCCAGATGGCGATGTCCTGGCCGTTGCTTTGCAGCTCTTCGGCACGCTTTTCCTTCGACGTCTTGGTGGCCCACTGGCCCACGACGAGGATGGTGGTCTTCTTCGTGACGTTTTTGCCCACCTGACCGCCGCGCTCAGCGATCTTGGACCACAACAAACCCTTGTCGAAAGGCTCAAAGTCACCGGTGAGGGTGACGTTCTGGCCAAACAACGCGCCTTCCGGGTCGGCATCGGGGTTCGGATCCGGGATGGTGTCCGGGGTGGACACGGACTGCCACGGGGCCGGCCCGCGGCGCTCCTGCGAGGAGGAGCGCTTCTTCTGAGCACCCGAGGTAGCACCCGCCATGCGGGTGTTGTCGCGGAAATCTGTTCCCGCGCCTAGGTCTGCTGCGGAAAGCGGCGCGGTGTTGGCACGGAGGACAGGGATAACCGCCTCCTCGCTTAAGGTTCCCAGTGCAAACTCGCGGGTAGAGAACAACTCCTCGATGGAGCCAGAATGGCCAAATCGTTGAGCCAAGGCGCTGACAATTTCCCCAGCGGCGCGGGCATCCGCCGTGGCCTCGTGGTGCTGAAAATCTTCGGCGCCAATGTAGGAGGCAACGGTGGGAAGCTTATGGTTGGCCACGTCGATAACGCCGGCGCGGGAGGCGTCGCGAGCCAGCGCTAGCGAACATGCTAGGCGCACTTCTGGGACTGGAGCCGCCGCCTTCTGGAGGCCACTGCGCAAAGCGGTGGAATCGAATTGCGCGTTGTGGGCGACCAGCGTGTCCGTGCCGAGGAACTCGAAGAGCTCGGCGGCGGCGTCCGCGAAGGGGGAAGCGCCGGCGACGTCGTCTGCTGTGATGCCGTGGATACTGATGTTGACATCGTCGAAGTGCTCCAGACCCGGCGGGGGAGTACACAGCCACGTGCGGGACTCAGTTTCTTCACCATCGCGAAAGCGGACCGCGCCGATTTGGCAGACCGAACCCCAGTTGTCGTTAGCGGTTTCCACATCGACAGCGGTGAAATTCAGCCCATCAATTCGGCTGCTGGTCGCCGGCGCTTCGCCGCGGAGGGCGGCCTTGACCGCCTGAGTGAAGGCCTCCGCGTCCTGGCCTGGGGCGAAGCGGATAACCGTGTCCCCAGCATTCCCCGCAGCATCGACCGTGCCGCGCACCACGACCTGCCCGAAGCCCGTGGCCGTTGGCGCCGTGCACTCCACGCTCGTGGCATCGGCCATCGAGAGAGCCTCGTGGGCCGGTGCGCCGAGGGACGCAGCAAGCTGGGAGCGGCGGAACGTGAGGGCATCGGCGGTGACATCAATGACAGCGCCATGGGCGGTATAGGACACAGATTCCTTTCAGGACAGGGGAGCAGAGCGTAGGTGGTAAAGGAGCAGTCTAGTTCTCGTCTGCTCCGGCGGATTCATCGCTGTCATCGAAAACCGGCGGCTCGGTCTGGCGGAGGATGAGCGACGTGCGCGGTTGCACCACGATGGATCCCTCAGCCGCGATGAGCTTTTCTTCATCTGGGTAGCCACCGGAGTCAGACGTATCCACGATGAGGCGCCAGCTAGCACCCAAGTCCTTCTTCGGCAGAGTGAACTCGATCTCCTCGTGGTGGGCGTTGAAGATCATGATGAAGGAATCATCCGTGATGCGCTCACCCCGGGCAGTCGTCTCCGTAATCGCGTTGCCGTTGAGGTAGACCATAAGCGCCTTACCGAACTCAAAGTCCCAGTCTTCCGGGGTCATCAGCTTGCCGGAGGGAACCAGCCACGCAATATCGCGGTCTTTCACCTCAGAACCGAAGGGGCCGCCGGCCAAGAAACGCTGGCGACGGAACACCGGGTGGTTCTTGCGGATATTAATCAGGCGCTTGGTAAAGCCGTGCATGGCGATGTTCTTCTCTTGCTCCAACATCGACCAATCGATCCACGAAATCTCGTTGTCTTGGCAGTACACATTGTTGTTGCCACCCTGGGTGCGGCCCAGCTCATCGCCGTGGCATAGCATCGGGGTGCCCTGGGACAGCAGAAGGGTGGTGAGGAAGTTACGCACCTGGCGGCGGCGAAGCTTCTTAATCTCTTCGTCGTCAGTGGGGCCCTCCACACCGTGGTTCCAGGAGCGGTTGTGGGATTCACCGTCGCGGTTGTCTTCTCCGTTTTCGGCATTGTGCTTTTCGTTGTAGGAGACCAAATCACGCAGCGTGAAGCCGTCGTGCGCGGTGATGAAATTGATGGACGCGGTGGGGCGGCGGCCGTTGTTGGCGTAGAGGTCGGAAGATCCGGTCAGGCGCGAGGCAAACTCGCCCATCGTCGACGGCTCGCCGCGCCAAAAGTCACGGACGGTGTCGCGGTACTTGCCGTTCCACTCGCTCCAAATGGGCGGGAAGTTACCAACCTGGTAGCCGTTATGGCCCACGTCCCAGGGCTCGGCGATGAGCTTGACCTTGGAAACCACCGGATCTTGCTGGACTAGATCGAAGAAGGTAGCCAGCTTGTCGACGTCATCAAGCTCGCGCGCCAGGGTGGAAGCCAGGTCGAAGCGGAAGCCGTCGACGCGCATTTCCGTTACCCAGTAGCGCAGCGAATCCATGATCAACTGGAGGGAGTGCGGGTGGCGGACATTAAGAGAGTTACCGGTGCCGGTGTAGTCCATGTAGTGCTCGGGATTGTCATCAACCAAGCGGTAATAGGCGTGGTTATCAATGCCGCGGAAAGCAATGGTCGGCCCCATGTGGTTGCCCTCGGCGGTGTGGTTGTAGACAACGTCAAGGATGATTTCGATGCCGGCCTCGTGGTAGGCGCGAACCATGGCCTTGAACTCGGCGACCGCCTCGCCGGGCTTCTTGGCGTAGGCATAGTCCGCATGGGGCGCGAAGAAGCCGAAGGTGTTATAGCCCCAGTAGTTGCGCAGTCCCAGCTGGCGCAGCCGATCATCCTGCAGGAACTGGTGGACTGGCAGCAGCTCGACGGCTGTCACACCCAGGTCCTTGAAGTAGTTGATGATGGCCGGGTGTGCCATGCCGGCGTAGGTGCCGCGCAGCTCCTCCGGCACATCCGGGTGCGTCATTGTCATGCCCTTGACGTGGGCTTCGTAGATGATGGTCTCGTTATCCGGCGTGTGGGGGCGGTTGTCGCCGTGCCACTCGAAGAAGGGATTAATCACCACCGACAGCATTGTGTGGCCTAGGGAATCATCGTCGTTGCGTCCGGTGCCGGGCTCGTCCGCGAAGATATCGTAGGAGTACAGAGAGGCATCGCCATCAAAATCACCGTCGAAGGCGCGAGCATAAGGATCGACAAGAAGCTTTGAAGGATCGCAGCGCAGGCCATGTTCTGGTTCATAAGGGCCATGGATGCGGTAGCCATAGCGCTGCCCCGGGCTGACGTTGGGAAGGTAGGCATGCCAGACGTGGGCGGTGATCTCGGTCAGTTCAATGCGTTCTTCGTTGCCGTTGTGATCGATGAGGCAGAGCTCGACCTTCTCGGCGATTTCGGAAAAGATAGCAAAATTAGTACCGGCCCCATCGAAGGTGGAGCCGAGTGGGGAGGGGGAACCAGGCCACACCTGGCGAGATGGCGTTATATCAGCACGGGTCTCAGTCATGAGGCTTAGTTTAGTCAATTCCGCTGCATGCGATCGGTTCACAGCGTGCGTAAACCCGCGACCATGAGTTCTGCGGAGCGCACCAAGGTGTCAACGCCTGACACGGCATTCGGCGCTGAGGGAGCTGCGCTTGGCGACGCCCCACTGAGCTGTTCGCGGGATTGCTCCATGAAGGTCGCTCCCAAGACGTAATGGATGAGCGCGCGGGCGGCGACGCCACTATCCTCCGGTGATGCCCCGGGGGCTTCCCGCTTCAACGCGGAGGTGAAAAGCTTCTCCAAGTCAGAACTTGCTGAGGTTTCGGGGAAGGCGGCACCTGCTATGGCGACTTCGGCGCCGTCGCGCCAGCGTGTGAGTTCCCCATGAAGGGAGCTGACCAGCTCCGTTGTGGTCTCTCCTGTAACGGGGGAGAGGATCTCGGAGGTCATTGCGGCGATGAGCGATTGCTTATTGGCCACATGCCAGTACAGCGCGCCGGGAGCAACGCCGAGGTTGGTGGCAACACGGCGCATGGTGACATCGGCGAGCCCGTAGCGTGTCAAGAGCTCGAGGGCGGTGGAAACGATAGCGTCGCGAGAAAGGTGCACAACAACCCACTCTACGCGGCGCGGAAAAACACCAAGCGTGGCTCACAGGAAGCTTCAAGGTGAAGTGTAGGGTTTATACAATCATGCCTTGTTAGGGTTATGTGAAGTGCCCAAGAGCAACTGCCACGCCCAGCGTGGTTTTACTATCGCTCTCTATAGATATTAGGAGTTATCCCTTGTCTTTTCTGACACCTGCCAAGAAGTCCCTCGTCGCTGTTGCGCTCGTCGCGCCGCTCTCCTTGGCTGCTTGCGGTTCCGATGATGAGAACGCTACCGATACCGCTTCCTCCGCGGTGAAGACCACCACCACGACGGAGTCCAAGGACAAGACCTCCGAGGGGCAGTCGAAGGAGAAGGATTCTGAAAAGAAGGAGGGAGACGAAAAGAAGGAAGGCGAAGAGAATAAGGACGGCGAGAACGCCGATCCGAAGCCGGAAGGGGAGAACCCCGAGGGCGGCGAAAACCAGGCCATGGCTAACCCCTTCGAGAACGGTGTGGATCCGTTCCAGAGCATGCCGAAGGTTGAGCCGGTCCAGGGTGAGGCTGCAAGCCAGGAAGACATTGACGGCATCAATGGTCTGGTCCGTGGCATGTACGAGCAGCAGACCATGCGTTCCTTCGTGAAGTACCTCCCGGAGCACACCTGCGCTGAAGTGCGCAACGACCCGAACTCCGGCCTTGACCAGGTGGACTACAACCAGGTTCCGGATGTTCCGATGGACCAGCTCAAGGACATGATGGCGGCAGCTGGCCAGGACACCTCGCAGATGGAAGGCTTTGACTGGTCCAAGACCGGTGTTGAGTCCATCAACGATGTCGTGGTCAACGGTGACGATGCATCCGCAACCGTGAACGTCAACACCAGCAAGGGCATGGACAGCTCCACCATGCGCTTCAAGCGTGAGAACGGCAACTGGACCTTCTGCGGCTAGAACATATCGTGCCTGCACTGCGTGCACCTAGCTTTCGCATACCCCGCGCCATCGGATTTGGTGCGGGGTTGCTCGCGTTAGCGCTCCTCGGGTTTTCTGTGGCCGGCGCCGCGTGGGGGCTGTGGCGTCCTGCCCTGAAGGGGCACCGGGTTGATGATGGCGGCTACGCCCTGCGCAACGTCGCTAACGTTCAGTTTGATTCCTACATTACTTTTGTACTCATTACCGGTGCCCTGGGTATGGCGTTGGGGCTTATTGCCTATCGGCGCGGCGAGCGCTACCGCGGCGTCGGGGTATTGCTGTGGGTAGCCCTGGCTTCCTTGGCTGGCGCGGCGTCGTTCTACGTCTTTGGTGGAGCTACCGCAACGAGTATCCCGGACGATCCCGGGGAAATTGTGGAGTTCGTGCCGAAATTCTCGCCCGGCATCGCCTGGCTCGTGGGGCCGTTCATGGCCATGTTTACGTACTGGTCCGCAGTATTTGTCAATCCTCCTCGTGCCGTGGACGACGAAGAAGCGGAGGCAATGGCGGCTGAGGCAGAGGCTCCTTAGGGCCAAGCGACGGGGGAGGAGCCCACAGCATCGCGTGAAATGTCATCGATGCCGTGGAGGACGTGTTTGATGCCGCGGCCTAGGGCGGTGATCAGTTGGGCGTCGGAAAGCCCAGCGCCCGTCATAACGGCGTAGTCAATGCGCACCTGCAAGCCATCGACGTTGGAGTGGCAGAAGGCAGAAGCCGAATGGTTGGTGCGGTTCCAGTCATTGCAGATGAGGAAAATTTTGGAGAACTCGCTTCCTGGGAGGTTGGGATCCCAATGGCCTTTGATGATGAGGCTCGGCCCAGAGTCGATAGCGAAGGCAAAGAGGACATCGTTTATCCACGCGTAGACGGCCTCTTCCGCATCTGCTTGGAAACGCGTAATACCGAGGGCGGGTAAAAGCTCCCCGAGACGAGCGGTATCGACTGTGCCGACGGGGCCGTCGAGCTCTATCTGTTCTTCCGGAGCCGCCGGGCGGGGAAGCGTCAAGACGGGGAAATAATCCGCTAATTCCTCAAGGCAGGCCGCCGCGTTGTGCAGCGCAGGGATGACAGAGGCGGAGAGCTGGGCCGCCGTGGGTTTCTGGTGCACGACGAGGAAGGAATGGCCCCACACCTCGACCTCGGTCGGGGAGGAATAATTGAGCACGAGCTGCGGCGAAAGACAATTGTGGTTCCAGTCGTTGACGAACTCGCTGAGCGCGGGGATATCGCCGAAGCCCAAGACACCGTGGTGGGTGGTGCAGAAGCGCAAAATAGGCTCGCCCTCGGTATCCATAAAGGCACGGGTCTCCCCGAGCGGCGGATGGGGGAAGAGGAGTTCGTGCGCGCTGACCCGGATGCAGTGGAGGCTTTCGCGGTGCGCGAGGTGCTCCACACGGGCAAGCAGATCCGAGGTGGAGTGGCTGTCATTACCTTCGGCGCCGTTGCTCATCTCGCCGCCTCCCTTCGCCGAGTCGGGGTGCCGGAACGTGTTAGTAGTGACACATTCTATAACCTGCACCTGCCAGCTCGCTGGCTTTTTGGCACGGGTATAGTAATGGGAAGGTATAGAAAGCGCTGCATATTATGCGGCTGTATATTATGAAAAGGGCTTGAGCATGCTACGAACCATTGACCTGCGCGGAGAGACTCTCACCACCTCCCGCCTGCGCCGAGTATTGCCGCGAGGCGGAACCGATGTTTCCTCAGTCATGGACACTGTTATCCCCATGGTGAACAAGGTGCGAGAAGGCGGTGTTGCAGCGGCCCTCGACTTTGGTGAGAAATTCGACGGCATCCGCCCCGCCGCGGTGCGGGTCCCTCACGAGGAGCTCGAGAAGGCGGCCCAAGAACTGGCCCCTCAGGTCCGGGCAGCTATCGAAGAATCTATCGCCCGCGTGCGCGCCGTTCACGCGGACCAGAAGCCGGCCCCACACACGACAACGCTGGCGCCAGGTGCAACGGTTACCGAGGTTTTTCAACCCATTGAGCGGGTAGGACTGTATGTGCCAGGAGGCAAGGCGGTGTACCCATCCTCCGTCATTATGAATGCCGTCCCGGCCCAAGAAGCAGGCGCTGAAGCGATGGTCGTGGCTTCCCCGCCGCAAAAGGAATTCGGCGGCCTGCCGCACCCGACAGTGCTGGCTACGTGCCACATGCTCGGCGTGGACGATGTCTGGGCAGTCGGTGGTGGACAAGCCATCGCCTTGCTGGCCTACGGCGACGATGAACCCGCCACGGGGGAGGATGCTCTTGAGCCCGTGGACATCATCACCGGCCCCGGCAATGTCTTTGTTGCTGCTGCCAAGCGCGCGGTACACGGCGTGGTGGGCATCGATGCGGAAGCCGGCCCCACCGAGATCGCTATCCTGGCCGACGAGACCGCCAACCCCGTCTACGTGGCCTATGACCTCATTTCCCAGGCGGAGCATGATCCGATGGCTGCCTCCGTGCTCATTACAGATTCGGAGGAGCTGGCTGCCGCCGTGAATGCGGAAGTAGCTCAGCGCTACACCGCCACCGCGAACGCCGAGCGCGCAGCCGAGGCTTTGCGCGGCGAACAGTCCGGCATCGTGTTGGTCGATGACCTCGAAGCGGGCATCGCTGTCGCGGACGCCTATGCCGCTGAGCACTTGGAGGTTCACACGAAGAATGCCCGGGCAGTAGCGGAGCGTATCCGCCACGCCGGTGCCATTTTCGTGGGTGATTATTCGCCGGTGCCGCTCGGTGATTACTCCGCTGGCTCCAACCACGTCTTGCCCACCTCGGGAACCGCGCGGTTTAGCGCTGGGCTGTCGACGCACACCTTCCTGCGCCCGGTCAACCTCATCGAGTATGACCGCGCAGCACTCGGGGAGGTGGCGGAGAATGTGATTGCCTTTGCCACCGCGGAGGCACTGCCTGCCCACGGTGAAGCAATTGCTGCACGATTCGCCGATGCCCCAGATACCCAGAAAGTAGAGGCTTAAGTAATGGCTGAGTTGAAGGATCTTCCCCTGCGCGAAGAATTGCGCGGCTCCAGTGCCTATGGAGCCCCGCAGCTGACGGTGACCAACCAGCTCAACACCAACGAGAACCCCTACCCGCCGTCGGAGGCGCTGGTCAAGGACATCGTGGCGGCCGTCGAAAAGCACGCCCGAGAGCTCAACCGCTATCCAGAGCGCGACGCCGTCGAACTGCGCACGGCGCTGGCGGGGTATGTCAGTGAGCAGACCGGCGTGAATGTCAGCGTGGACAACGTGTGGGCGGCCAATGGTTCCAACGAGGTGCTGCAGCAGCTGCTCCAAGCCTTCGGAGGGCCGGGGCGCAGCGCGCTGGGATTTACCCCGAGCTATTCCATGCACCCCATCCTGTGCGCGGGCACCCAAACCGAATTCATCTCCTGCCCGCGGAACGAGGATTTCCGCATTGCGGAAAAGGAGGCGCTGGAGGCCGTCGCCAAGCACCGCCCCGACGTTGTCTTTATTACCACCCCGAACAATCCCACCGGTGACGTCACCCCGATCGACCTAGTGGAGAAGATCGTGCAGGCCGCGCCGGGCATCGTCATCGTGGACGAGGCCTACATGGAGTTCTCGCCTTCACCTTCTGCCACCACGCTGCTGGGGAAGTATCCGACCAAGCTCGTGGTCTCGCGCACGATGTCCAAGGCCTTCGATTTCGCCGGCGGACGCTTGGGCTACTTCGTGGCCGATCCGGCTTTCGTGGAAGCCGTCATGCTTGTCCGCCTGCCCTATCACCTCTCTGTCCTCTCCCAGATCGCGGCCACTGTGGCTCTGGCACACAAGGAGGAGACCTTGGGCACCGTGGCGAAGCTGTCGGCGGAGCGGGACCGGGTTGTCGCACGGCTCCAAGAGCTCGGGTATTACGTCGTGCCGAGCGAATCCAACTTCGTGTCCTTCGGACGCTTTGCCGATCAGCATGCGGTGTGGCAGGGGTTCCTGGACCGCGATGTCTTGATCCGAGATAACGGTGTACCGGGTCTCTTGCGCGCCACGATTGGCCTGCCTGAAGAGAATGATGCCTTCCTTTCTGCCGCAGAGCACTTGGCAGATACAGTAGAGATGATTAACTGAGCCCCACCTATGGGGCACGACTTGAAGGAGGAGCGTGGGGACGATGAGCGCTGATGAAGCTGCACGCCACGACCGCGGCGACCGCATTGGCCGCGCCGAGCGCATTACTGGGGAGACAAAGGTCTCTGTAGAAATCAACCTCGATGGCACCGGCCAAGCGGATATTTCGACGGGCCTGCCGTTCTTTGACCACATGCTGAATGCTGTGTGCACCCACGGCTCCTTCGACCTTCGCGTCCACGCCGACGGCGATATCGACATCGATGCCCACCACACCGTCGAAGACACCGCGATTGTTCTCGGCCGTGCCTTCCTGGAAGCACTGGGGGATAAGTCCGGTATCCGCCGTTTCGGGTCCCAGCTGCTGCCCATGGATGAGACGCTGGTGGAGGCCGTCGTCGACATTTCTGGGCGCCCCTACTTCGTGATGAATGGCGAACCGGAAAACATGGAGTGGCAGGTCATCGGAGGGCACTACGCCACGGTGATCAACCGTCACTTTTTCGAAACCTTTGCCACGCACTCGGCGACGACTCTGCATGTCAACGTGCGGTACGGCCGCGATCCACACCACATCACGGAGGCTGAGTACAAGGCGGTGGCCCGTGCCCTGCGTCAGGCTACTGAGCGGGATCCGCGCATGACCGGAGTTCCTTCGACGAAGGGAGCTCTCTAAGCCGTTATGAACGTGTTGGTTCTCATTCTCTTTCTGGTCACCGGTTTGCTCGTCGGCGGCGCGTGGGCGGCGTATCAGAATGGCTCGGTGCTGATGACCGTGGTCGCGGGTGCGCTCGCGGCGGTCTCCGCGATCGCGGCGCTGGCCTGGATGCTTGACATCTTCTCAGCGGGGGTGGCAGCGAAGTGACGGAAAAGACCCCTCAGAGCGTATGGAAGGTCGCCGGCTTTAAGGAAACCATGATCGCGGTGGTTTCCGCCTTCGGTGCCTGGTCGGTCCTGCTTCCAGTGGTGCCCCTGGCCGTGCTGGACTCCGGTGGCTCCGCCACGTTGGCTGGCGCCACCACCGGCGTGTTCATGTTGGCGACGGTGCTTACCCAGATGGCGACTCCGATGCTGCTGCGCATCTTTGGCTATCGCCCCATCATGGCGGCCTCAGCACTGTTGTTGGGACTGCCGGCGTTGGGACACATGCTGGGCGATGCCGCCCCGATCGCCCTGGGATTCTCCGCCCTGCGCGGCATCGGCTTCGGCGCTCTCACAGTGGCGGAGAACGCTCTCATCGCAGAAATTACGCCGCGGCGTTTGCTGGGCAAGGCCACCGGTATCTTCGGTTTGTTCATCGGTGCAGCCCAGATGGCGTTCTTGCCTTTGGGGCTCGCAGTGGCTTCAGCCTTTAACTACAACACGGTGTATCTCCTAGCCGCTGGCCTTGGCCTGCTGGGATTCTTTACCTGCATTTTGGTACCGCAAATCAAGGCAGCTCCAGTGGGGTTGCCGGACCCAACGGATACCACTCCGCGGGCACCAATGTGGAAGCTTGTGCTCGTCCCAGCGCTCGCTCTGACCAGTTTCTCCGTGAGCTACGGCGTCGCCTCCAATTTCATTTCCCCGGCGGTGCGCGAGCTGGATCCTGAGCGTGGCGCTGTCCTGGGTGGCCTCATGCTGTCCGTGATCGGTGGCGCGGCCATGATTTCACGCTATGTCGCCGGTGTCGTGGCGGACCGCGTGGGCCAGCCAGGCACGTTGATGATTCCAGCCCAGGCTTTCTCAGTCTTTGGTGTGGGTCTAATCGCCGCCGTGCTGTGGCAAGAATGGTCAGTATGGCTGCTCGTCTTCGGCACGGTCATCTATGGTGCGGGTTTCGGCATCGTCCAGAACGAGGCCTTGTTGTCGATGTTCGACCGTCTCCCTCGCGAGCGCCTGTCCGAAGGTTCTGCGGTGTGGAATATCTTCTACGACGGTGGAACTGGACTTGGTTCGACGGTTCTCGGCGCCGTCGTGGCTATGTCCGGATACGATGGCGCCTTCGCGGCTGGTGCCGCCATCATTGCGGTTGGCCTGCTCATGTCCGTGGCTGACCGCGCTTTGGGCAAGACCCGTGTGAGCGAGCTGAATGATATTCAGACTCGCCTGCGCATGATTAGAAGGCCGAGGAGGCCCGGAAAGGAGCCACGATGAGCTCATACGACGTAGTAGTCCTGGATTATGGTGCTGGCAATGTCCGGTCGGCAGTGCGCGCGCTGGAGCGGGTCGGCGCTACCGTGACGGTCACCGCGGACCCCAAGACCGCCGTGGAGGCCGATGGCCTCCTAGTCCCCGGCGTGGGCGCCTTCGCTGCCTGCATGGAGGGGCTGCGCGCCGCGCAGGGACCACGGATTATCGGCCAACGCTTGGCTGGCGGGCGCCCCGTCCTGGGAATCTGTGTGGGTATGCAGATTCTTTTTGAGTCAGGCACTGAACACGGCGTGCACACCGAAGGTTGCGGCGAGTGGCCCGGGGAGGTCACCCGCTTGCAGGCTCCCGTCCTCCCCCACATGGGATGGAACACCGTGGAGCTTCCCAGCGGTAGCTGCATGTTTGAAGGCGTGAGCGCGGATGACCGCTTCTATTTCGTGCACTCCTATGCCGCGCGCAGCTGGGAGCTCGAGACCGAGATTACTGAGCCACCGAAGGTGGCGTGGTCTGAGTATGGCGGTGACCGCTTTGTCGCCGCGGTAGAAAACGGTGCGTTGTGGGCCACTCAGTTCCATCCGGAGAAATCGGGTGATGTGGGCTCGCAGCTGCTAAAGAACTGGATTGGAACGCTTTAAAGAGCCCGCGTGAAAGGTAGACTACCCACCATGAGCTTTACACTGTTGCCCGCGGTTGACGTCGTTGATGGTCAGGCAGTACGCCTCGACCAAGGAAAAGCAGGAACCGAAAAGTCCTATGGATCGCCGCGGGAGGCCGCCCTCAAATGGCAGGCCCAAGGCGCGCAGTGGTTGCACGCGGTGGATTTGGACGCCGCCTTCGGTCGTGGCTCCAATCACGAGCTGCTCGCTGAAATTACGACGAGCGTGGACCTAGACGTGGAATTGACCGGAGGCATCCGGGACGACGATTCCTTGGCGCGCGCACTGGCCACTGGTGCCCGCCGCGTCAATATTGGAACCGCGGCGCTGGAAAACCCAGAATGGATTGCCAAGGTCCTCGCAGAGCATGGCGATCGCATCGCAGTGGACCTCGCCGTCCGGATGGTGGATGGTGAGTGGCGCACACGCGGTCACGGCTGGGTATCCGATGGCGGAGACCTCTGGGAGGTGCTCGAGCGCCTTGACGCAGCTGGCTGCACCCGTTTCGTGGTGACGGATGTGTCGAAGGATGGCACGCTCCAGGGGCCCAATATCGAGCTGCTGCGTGAGGTGGCGGCCGCCACGGACGCCAAGGTGACTGCTTCCGGCGGCATTTCCACTCTCGACGATCTGCGCGAGTTGGCTCTTTACGAGAACGAGGGGATCGATTCCGCCATCATCGGTAAAGCACTCTACGAAGAGCGCTTCACCTTGGAGGAGGCTCTTGCAGCCGTTGCGGAGGTTACCCCGCTGCCGGGAGAGGAATACATCGACCCGATCGAGGAGAAGTAGGCCTATGGCCCCGATGACAGGAACTTCAGCGTCGGATCCGCGCGAACTTGTTGCCTTTGCGGAAGCCGCGGTGGACCAGGTTGATGATCTCTTCCGCAGGGGCCTCGGCGCGGCACCCGCGCGGTTCAAAGGCGAAGGAGACTTTGCTACCGAGGTGGATCTGCTCATCGAACAGCAGTTGCGCCAGACATTGGGCCAGCTCACCGGCATTCCGGTGTTCGGTGAAGAGTCCGGTGGCAACTTGGAGGAGACGGTGTGGGTTGTGGATCCGGTAGACGGAACCGCGAACTACTCGGCTGGGAATCCGTGCTGCGGCATTCTTGTTTCGCTCCTGCACGATGCAAAGCCGGTCGTCGCCGTCGCCGACTTTCCATTGTTGAACCGCCGTGTTGTTGCGGCGCAAGGGATGCCGCTGCGTACGACCGGCGGCCCGGCGACCGGGTTCGGGGGAGGAGAGGAGGCTCTCGGATTCGACGAAGCGCGCGGACACGTGGGCTGCTCCTCGCACCTGCCCACGAGCCTATTCAACGACCTACGGGAGACCGGGTTGCGGCCCCGCATGACTGGGTCGGTGGGGCTGGACAACGCTTTTGTCGCTCAGGGCGTGTTCGACGGTGCAGTGAATTTCTCGCCGCACCCGTGGGATAACGCGGCGGGCGCGCTCATCATTAAGGCTGCCGGTGGCCGTGTGAGCGACCCCGAGGGCAATGAGTGGACTGCACACTCGAAGGGTTTCGTGGGCGGGACCCCGCAGGTGCATGCCACGATTTTGGAGGCCATTGCTCGAAATCCGCGTGGGGACCGCTAAATAGGCCCCGTCCCGGGGCTGAAACCGGTGCTCAGCACTGGCGCTGAATCCCGGACTTATTCTTTAACGTTTTACCGTTTTCCTACTATGTTCATCACCGTTCGGTGGTCCCGAGTGGACTGCTGTTTATCTCACCTTTAGCTATGAGGAGGATTGTCACCATGGCGCTTGCCGTGCGCGTGATCCCGTGTCTGGACGTTGATAATGGCCGCGTGGTCAAAGGCGTCAACTTTGAAAACCTGCGTGATGCCGGCGACCCAGTGGAGCTGGCCGCTCGCTATGGTCAGCTGGGCGCTGATGAGCTGACATTCTTGGATGTCTCCGCGTCCAAGGACGGCCGCGGCACCATGCTCGACGTCGTTCGCCGCACGGCGGATCAGGTGTTCATCCCACTAACCGTCGGCGGCGGCGTGCGGTCGGTGGAGGACGTTCGTGAGCTATTGCGGGCTGGTGCCGATAAGGTGTCCGTTAATTCTTCCGCCATTGCGCGCCCCGAGTTGTTGCGAGAGCTCGCGGATGTGTTTGGTTCTCAGTGCATCGTGTTGTCCGTCGATGCTCGCCGTGCGGCGGGCTTTCCCAGCAGATTTGAGGTCACCACGCATGGCGGCACACGCTCCGCGGGGATCGACGCTGTGGAATGGGCCAAGCGCGGCGAGGAATTGGGGGTCGGCGAGATTCTGCTGAACTCCATGGATGGTGACGGAACCAAGGCAGGCTTCGACCTCGAATTGATTGAGGCCGTGCGTGCAGCGGTTTCGGTGCCGATCATCGCCTCGGGTGGGGCCGGGAAGGCCGAGCACTTTCCACCGGCTATCGACGCTGGAGCGGATGCCGTGCTCGCGGCTAGTATCTTCCACTTCGGCGAGGTGGAGATTTCCGAGGTCAAGCAGGCATTAGCTGCTGCAGGAAAGGAGGTCCGTCAATGACAGAGGACAGCACTAACTCCGCCAGCACCACGAACGTCGGGGACTATGAGCTGAGCGACGACATTGCCCTGCAGCTCAAGCGCAATGAGGCGGGCCTAGTCCCGGCTATCGTGCAGTCGGAACGAGGTGAGGTACTCATGCTGGCGTGGATGGATGACCACGCGCTGGCTTACACGCTGGCGACGCGCCGCGGGACCTACTACTCACGCTCGCGTCAAGAGTATTGGATTAAAGGGCTGACGTCCGGCAATACCCAAGAGGTAGTGGGTGCGCGCCTAGATTGCGATGGTGACACCATTTTGCTCACCGTGCGTCAGCGCGGCGGGGCATGCCATACCGGCGACCGCACCTGTTTCGACGCTCGAAACCTCTTTGGGGAGGAAGATCATGGCTAAGCGCGGCGGACCCGTACTGATGTTGGTCGGCGCCATCTTGTTGTGGCTATCCTCCCGCATGACGTGGGTGAAGGCGGCGGTCGAAGACGATAAGGCCGGATCGAGCGTGGTGGAGCTATCCGGCTCCTTATGGTCCCTTGAGCTCATCGCGCTGAGCGTGGTGGTCCTGGCCGGTGGCGTGGCTGCCTTCGCTCTCGGGCGGACTGGCCGGCGCATCGTCTCCGTCATCACCGCCCTCGCCGCTGCGGCTGCGGGATGGCGTCCGGTGGCGCTGTTGACCGCCGGCCCCGAGGCGGAGCGTGCCCAGGAGCTTCTGCAAGGCGGGACCAACGATACCTCTGTGGATACGACGACTATTTCCGATTGGGCCGTCGTCCTCACCGCGGACGCGTCGACTGCGGGCCCAGTTCTCGCTCTCGTCGGCGCCGCCCTGGCGCTCTTTGGGGCGGTGCTGGTGGCGAGCAACCCGGGTGCCGATAAACCCCGCACAGCCAAATACGAAACCCCGGCGGTACGGCAGGAGCGCCTGCAGGAAGAACTCGAAACCTCCCAAGATTCCGGCCGCGTGATGTGGGACGCGCTGGATGCTGATATTGATCCCACAGATCCCCGCTCCTCCTAAACACACGCGCCGCGACGGCGAGCATAGTGACGGAGAGCCTGGTGAGAAAGGCCCTGTTGCGGGGAACGGGTGCCCCGGATTTCTAGTTAGAGGTGAGGGCGCGCTAGCCTAAATGTGATCTCGAACGCCCCTGTTTCTTTCTTTGAGTCTCCTTCGGGGAAGGGAGGTGGAATCATGCCTACCCCGATCGCCGTCGATCATCTCGTGGCCGGAGTGCTGGCTGATGTAGCCGCGCGGGAGGCCCGTGTCCCGTTCAAGGAAATTAAAGCAAGGTCCCGCGACATGGACGCTCCGCGCGATGCCGCGAAAGCTCTGCTGCGCCCGGGATGCTCTATCATCACCGAAATCAAGCGCGCCGTGCCCTATGGCGGTGAAATTGCCCACTTGGATAGCCCGAAGTCGGTGGCAGAACTGGCACATAGCCTGGAGGAAGCAGGGGTTCATGTGATGGCCTGTCAGACAGATCGTCGCCGCTTCCACGGGTCACTCGAGGACATGCGGGTCGCCCGCGCGGCCGTCGACTTACCGATGCTGTGCCGCGACACCATCGTTGATCCCTATCAGATTCATGAGGCGCGTTGTTATGGGGCAGACGCGATTCCCTTGCAGGTGGAGCTGCTCAGCCAAGCTCGCCTCGAGTCACTTCTCGACCGCGTGGAATCCCTCGGGATGACCGCCATCCTGGAAGTCCGCACCTGTGCCGAGGTGGATCGCGTTATCAAGGCAGGGGGAACTGTCGTGGCGATCAACGCGTGGTCATTGGCCTCCGATGCTATTAATCGGGAGGCCTTTTCTGCTATTTCGCCCGGTCTTCCTGAGAGCATCACTCGCATCGCGGTGGGCGGTGTTAATAACCCGCGCAACGTGCTGTCTTATGCCTCGCAAGGTGCTGATGCCATCCTCGTTGGTGAGTCCATCATGGCTGCCCAGGACCCGATGACCTTGGCCCGTTCCTTGGTGGCCGCAGGCCAACATCCTGCGTGCCCTTCGCGTAGAAGCTAAGCGCGTTGTAGCGGCCGTCATTTTCAGGCACACTGTTTCCCGTGCAGATTTACAACCTCGCCAATATTCCTTCCCCGCCACAAGGCGTGTGGCATCTCGGCCCGGTCCCGATTCGTGCTTATGCCATGTGCATCATCGTCGGCATTCTCGTCGCGATGTGGATGACGCTGCGCCGTTATACCGCTCGCGGAGGCAACCCTGACGTGGTGTGGGATGCTGCCCTAGTGGTGATCCCGGCCGGCATCATTGGCGGGCGCCTCTATCACGTGATTACGGATTACGATAAGTACTTTTGCTCCACGTGTGATCCGATCGATGCAGTGAAAATCACCAACGGGGGGCTCGGTATATGGGGAGCGGTCGCGCTGGGCGCGGTGGCACTGTGGATCATGTTCAAGATTAAGGGTATTCCGTTGGGGCCCTTTGCTGATGCCGTCGCCCCAGGGCTTATCCTGGCCCAGGCCATCGGCCGCTTGGGCAATTGGTTTAACCAGGAACTGTATGGCCGTGAGACCACTGTCCCGTGGGCCCTCGACATCTACTACCGAGTTAATGAAAGCGGCGAGTATGCGCCCATCAGCGGCCGCTCGACTGGGGAAGTAGTGGCCTCTGTGCATCCGGCCTTTCTCTATGAGCTTGTGTGGAACGTGGCGGTATGTGTGTTCCTGCTTTGGGCGCATAAGGCGTTCAAGCTTGGCCATGGTCGTGTCTTCGCGCTGTATGTTGCGGGGTACACCGCGGGCCGCTTCGTCGTGGAAAACATGCGTGCGGACGATGCCACGCACATCTTCGGACTCCGGGTCAACGTCATCGTTTCCGTGGTCTGCTTTGTCGTGGCGCTCATCGTGTACTTCCGACTGCCGCGCGGGCAGGAGTCGCCGGAGGAAGTCGATCCCACCCGCGCCACGGAGACTGCGGTGGGCAGCGCTGCCGAGGGTAGCGCCGGTGAGTCTAAAGGGTGACGATGCGGGTAGTGCCCACCGGATATAGGCCCGGAGATTCTGTGGAGTAGCCGGGATCACACGTGGCTTTTGCGGTGCCTAACACGGCAACCTAAAGACCGGTGCGGCGGAACTGAAATGCCCGGATGCGCCCGGTTATTCCCGTTTGTAGCTGCAATACGGGTGTCGCGTTTTCCGCTTGGAATACCGGCGTTACGGGTCGAAAACCCGGCATGAGCTTCGTTCGTGGTGGCCGAGACCAGTAAACGGGGGTAGTTTAGGAACCGTTAGAAACTCCCGATGTGAATAAGGCACTCCATGTTGGATAGAAGAACCAAAATCGTTTGTACGTTGGGTCCTGCAGTCGCAAGCAAGGAAGGAATTCTTGGGCTTGTTGAAGCAGGCATGAACGTGGCGCGTCTGAACATGTCCCACGGCGAGCATGCGGACCACGAGGCGAACTACCGCTGGGTCCGCGAGGCCACCGATGAGACCGGCCACGCAGTCGGCGTCTTGGCGGACCTGCAAGGCCCGAAGATTCGCCTAGGCCGTTTCGTCAACGGTGAAGAGATGTGGAAGGACGGCGAAATCGTCCGCATCACCGTTGATGACGTCGAAGGCACACACGACCGCGTGTCCACCACCTACAAGAACCTGGCACAGGACGCGAAGCCGGGTGACCGCCTGCTGATCGACGATGGCAAGGTCGCCGTCGTGTGCAAGGAAGTCGACGGCAACGACGTTGTCTGCGAGGTTACCGAGGGCGGACCGGTCTCGAATAACAAGGGCGTGTCCCTGCCGGGAATGGACATTTCTGTTCCGGCGCTGTCGGAAAAGGACATCGCAGATCTTCGCTTCGCCTTGAAGCTCGGCGTAGACATGGTCGCCTTGTCCTTCGTGCGCTCCCCGGCTGACGTGGACAAGGTCCACGAGATCATGGATGAGGAAGGCCGCCGCGTTCCGGTCATCGCCAAGCTCGAGAAGCCGGAGGCAGTCGACGCCCTCGAGTCCATCGTCCTAGCCTTCGATGCGATCATGATCGCCCGCGGTGACCTCGGCGTCGAGGTTCCGCTGGAACAGGTTCCGCTGTTCCAGAAGCGCGCTATCCAGATCGCTCGTGAGAATGCCAAGCCGGTGATCGTGGCAACGCAGATGCTCGATTCCATGATCTCCAACCTGCGCCCGACTCGTGCGGAGGCCTCCGACGTTGCCAACGCAGTGCTCGATGGCGCCGATGCGGTCATGCTCTCCGGTGAGACCTCCGTCGGCATCGACCCCCACAATGTTGTGCGCACGATGTCCCGGATCGTGATGAATGCTGAGCAGGGCGGCCAGGTTCCTCCGCTGACGCACGTCCCGCGCACCAAGCGTGGTGTTGTGTCTTACTCCGCACGCGATATTGCTGAGCGCCTTAACGCGAAGGCTATCGTGGCCTTTACGACGTCCGGTGATACCGCTAAGCGCGTGGCTCGTCTGCACTCCCCGTTGCCGCTTTTGGCCTTTACCCCGCACCCGGCGGTACGCTCGCAGTTGGCTTTGACGTGGGGCGCGGAGACCTTCCTGAGTGACGCGGTTGAGTCCACCGATGACATGATGGCCGCCATCGATGGGGCGCTGCTGGGGATGGATAAGTACAAGGAGGGCGATATGATCATCGTCATCGCCGGTACCCCTCCTGGAATCTCCGGTAACACGAATATGATTCAGGTCCACGAACTGGGCCAGACCCTGCGCGATAAGTAATACTGTCGCAGATAAGCAGACAGCGCCGCCTCACCCCGGTTGCTTCCTTACCCACTAAGTGGGAAGGAGGAACGGTGGTGAGGCGGCGCTTTGTCTGTGAGGAAAGCCCGTCGGGGGTTAATAGGCAACAGTGCGTCTATAAACCCCTTTTTTGTCTAGACGTTTTTGTCTAGACGTTGGAAATGGGGGTCGGGGCCAGCTTCCACACCTCGTTGGCATAGTCAGCGATGGTGCGGTCGGAAGAGAAGCGGCCAGAGTAGCAGATGTTGAGCCAAGCCTTCTTGGCCCATGCCATCTCGTCAGCGTCATAGTCGGCAGCCATGCGGTCACGGGTCTCGCGGTAGTCTGCGAAATCTCCGAGGACGTAGTAGGTGTCCTGAGCGTGCTCACCAAAGCCATCGAGCAGTGAGGAGCGCAGATCCCCAAACATCCCGGCATTTTCAGAGCCCAACGTGCCATCGGTAAAGGCATCGAGGACGCGGGACAGGCCCGGAACAGTGTTGTAGAGCTCGCCCGGGTTGTACTCGGCGCGAAGCTGCGGGATCTCCTCGTTGCGGGCGCCGAAGATGTAGGCATTCTCTTCGCCCACTGCCTCGACGATCTCGACGTTGGCGCCATCCATCGTGCCCAGGGTCAGTGCACCGTTCATCATGAACTTCATGTTGGAGGTGCCGGAGGCTTCCTTGCCGGCCACGGAGATCTGCTCGGAGACATCGGCGGCAGGGATGATGTGCTCGGCAGGGGAGACGTTGTAGTTCTCCACAAAGACCACGTTGAGCACGTCCTTAGTGGCCGGGTCGTTGTTGACCAAGTCACCGATGGTGTTGATGAGCTTGATGATGGCCTTTGCGCGAACGTAGCCCGGGGCGGCCTTCGCGCCGAAAATGAAGGTGCGCTTCGGAACGGTTTCGCCGTCGACCTTGATACGGAAGTACAGGTCCAGAATGTACAGAGCGTTCATCAGCTGGCGCTTGTACTCGTGCAGGCGCTTGATCTGGACGTCGAAGATCGAATCCGGATCCACCGTGGCGCCTTGGTGTGCTTCGATCCATGCGGCAAAGTCCTGCTTGTTAGCGCGCTTGATGTTGATGAGCTGGCGCAGCACCTTCTCGTCCTCGGCCAAGGAATCCAGTTTGGCCAGCTCAGTCAGATCGGTGACCCAGGCATCGGAACCAGCCTGCTCAGTGAGCAGGTCGGACAGGCGCGGGTTGCACATGCGCAGCCAGCGGCGCGGGGTGACGCCGTTGGTCTTGTTGTTGAACTTCTCCGGCCACAGTTCGTACCACTCAGACAGCGTGTCTGCCTTGATGATCTCGGTGTGCAGCGCCGCCACGCCGTTGATGGAGTAAGCGGCGTAGCAAGCAATCCATGCCATGTGGACGTGACCGTCGGACACCGGGGCCATGTAATCGATGCGGCCCTGGTCGAGGCCACGCTGGGCCATGTCCTCGCGGAAACGGCGGTCAATCTCTTCCACGAGCTCCCAGATGCGCCAGAAGAGCTTCTGGAAGATGGAGATCTCCCAGCTTTCCAGGGCCTCTGCCAGCACCGTGTGGTTGGTGTAGGCAAAGGTCTCGGTGACGACCTTCCATGCCTCGTCCCAGCCCATTCCGTGTTCGTCGAGAAGCAGGCGGAGCAACTCTGGAATGGCCAGCACGGGGTGGGTGTCATTGAGCTGGATGCAGTTGTACTCAGCGAAGCCGGTGAGGTCCTCGCCGTGGTGCTCGATGTAGTTGTCGATCATCTGCTGCAGCGAAGCCGATACGAAGAAGTACTGCTGACGAACGCGCAGAACCTTGCCCTCGTAGGTGGTGTCGTTGGGGTAGAGCACGCGGCAGATGTCCATGACGCGCTCGCGCTCCACGATGGCCTCGGTGAAGCGCTGCGAGTTGAAGGCGTCGTAATCGAACTCATCGATGGGTTCGGACTTCCACAAGCGCAGCGTGCCCACGTTGTCGGTTCCATAGCCGGTAATCGGCATGTCATAGGGGATAGCGCGGACATCCATGTCATCGAAATGGACCAGGCGCTGCTCGGAGGTGCGGCGAATGATGAAGTCATAGCCATTCTCCATCCACGCATCCGGCTCTTCGCGCTGGAAGCCGTTGTCAAAGGACTGACGGAACAGGCCGTAGCGGTAGAGCAGACCGTAGCCGGTGACGGGGAAGTCTTGGGTGACAGCGGAGTCGAGGAAGCAGGCAGCCAGGCGGCCCAAACCGCCGTTTCCTAGCGCGGCATCGTGCTCGGCCTCGAGGACATCGACCAATTCGTGGCCGGTGGCCTGGGTGGCGGCGCGGGCCTCGTCGACGAGGCCGATGTTGGTGAGGTTGTTGAGCAGGGCTCGACCCTGCAGGAATTCAGCCGAGAAGTAGTGCTGCTGGCGGGTGGCGGCGTAGGCGCTGCGGGTGGCTTCCCAGTTGTCCGCAATCTGCTCCATTACCGAGGAGGACAGGCCGGACCAGAACTTGCGGTTGGTGGCAGCGGTGGGGGAGACGCCGGCGGCGGCGCGGACGTGTCCGGGAACTGCGGTCTGAAAATCGGAGTGCTGGGGTTGACTCATGAGAATCCTTCACCTTAGGCATAAAAAATGCGGAAAAATACCAACTCCCAAGCTTAACCAGTTCCGTACTCACTCGCAGACCGCGTTGAGTACGGAAAACTAGTGCCCAAGGAAAGACAGCACGGAGGCAGCCCCAGCGCGGGTAGCTGAGCGCATGGTGGGCTCATAGTCCGGGAGGAACGTGGACTGATGGTTGACCGGCGGGTTGCCTAGGAGGTCCTCCGGCGTGGAACCGATGAACCAGAAGTAGTACGGCACGCCCCAGGCCTGCGGGAGGTAGCAGAAATCCTCGGACACGGTGGAGGGCGTGGCAGTGACGGAGAGATCACCGAAGACCGCGTCGAAGGCCGAGCGAACGGTTTCATGTGCGGCGGCGTCGTTGTCGGTGACTTCGCCGTGGGCGAAATACTCGAAGGTAGGTTCAGCGGGGCATCCGCTTGCTTCACATTCAGCGCGCACCATGCGCTCGAGGGAGGCGTAGACTCGCTTGGCCAACTCCGGCTTGTAGTAACGGGTGTTGAGCACCAGCTCGGCGCTGCCCGGAATGATGTTGTTCTTATCGCCCGAGTGCAGCTCGCCTACCGAGATGACGAAGAAGTCATGGGGAGGTACTTCGCGGCCGACGATGGCTTGCAGGCGGGTTACCACCATGGCGGCCACGTAGGACGGATCGATGGCCTCATGCGGCATGGAGGCGTGCGCGGAGCGCCCCGTGATGCGGATGCGGAGGGAGTCGCAACCGGCCAGGATGGGGCCGGCGGTGGACTGCACTTGGCCGGCGGGGCCGGGCATGACGTGTTGTCCTAGGCAGACATCCGGGGTGGGGACTCGGTCGGTGAGTCCGTCAGCAATCATGTACTTGGCGCCCATGGATGATTCCTCCGCCGGCTGGAATAGTGCTAGGAAGGTGCCGCGCCAGGCCGCACGGTGGGCGTCGAGAATCGCGCACGCACCGAGCAGTGCGGTGGCGTGTACGTCGTGCCCGCACGCGTGCATTGCCCCGTTGGTGGCGGCGAAGGGCACGCCGGTTTCCTCGGCCACGGGGAGGGCATCAAAGTCGGCACGCATGAGGGCGGTGGGGCCGTCGCCATTGCGGAAGATAGCGACGATGCCGTGGCCGCCGATTCCGGTGACGAGCTCGCAGTCGTAGTTCTCTAGTTGTTCGAGGATGCGCCCGGCGGTGCGTTCCTCTTCGTGGGACAGCTCCGGGTGGGCATGCAGATCTTCGTAAAAGGCGCGTTGCCAGCTGAGATCAACGGCGTCCTCCGAAAGGAGTCCAGTCAGCGTGGAAAGTGTGGGATCTGCCATAGTTACCGTCCTTGAAGTTTGGGTAGGGTTACCTACATGCCAATGATTCACTTTGATGTTCTGGTGCCGGATGCCCAAGCGGAGCGTGTGGCCGAAATCTTTAGCACTGCCACCCGTAAGTTGGTGGAAAACAACTCGCTGGCCTCTGCAGAGGTTACTCGTGTGCCTGAGCCTGTATTCCCAGAGGGGTTGGAAGAACAGCTGCGCCAGACTTACCGTGAGGAACACGAAGAGCGGGACCTGGAGGGGGCAAACGTGTATCGCTACGCCATCGCCGTCGATGGCGTGACGGGGTCCGTTAACCAGCTGACGATGGTCCTCGCGCGCCTGC
Organism: Corynebacterium sp. c25Ua_47; assembly: GCF_039907205.1. NCBI lineage: Bacteria > Bacillati > Actinomycetota > Actinomycetes > Mycobacteriales > Corynebacteriaceae > Corynebacterium > Corynebacterium sp. c25Ua_47. The sequence goes on from NZ_JASBOH010000001.1 coordinate 180,463, forward strand.
TGACCCCGCATGCGGTGCTACCGAAGGATCATGTGTTGCTGGAAGATGAGCTCGCCCACGAGCGCCCGGCTATCTTCCCGTGGGCGGTGCAGGTAGCCCCTTAGTCCCACAGAAAGCTCTAATTCTGCAGGAAGTTCAGCACAAGACGCTCGGCCGCGGCGCTCAGTTGCTCGGCCACGCTAGCGTGCGCGTCGCCGTCGAGCTCTTCGAGTAGCGCGCCCTGCGGTGCCGGGGCGGTAGCGGAGCCGGCGATGATGCCGAGAGTGGGCGGTCCAGTGAGCTCGGCCAGCGTGCCTACCACCTTTCCGGTGAGTGATTGTTCGTCGAAGCGGCCTTCGCCGGTCAGGACGAGGTCCGCCTCGGCGATGCGGGCGGGAAGATCGAGGGCCTCAGCTACATAGCGGCCGCCCGGCACGATGCGGCAGTGCTCCGAGGTGCCCCAGAGTGTGCGCGAAAGCCAGCTCAGGGCGATGGGGATACCGCCGGCGGCACCAAAGAACTCGGCCTCCGGATCGGTGTCCGTGACCTCGCACAATCGCAGCATCGCGCCGGCCAGGAGCGCGACCTGGTCGCCCTTGGCCCCCTTCTGCGGCCCATACATTGTTGCGGCCTGGATGGGCACGGCGCGGGTATCGGTGACCAAAGTGTAGTCCAACATGGCCGCCTTCATGTTTAGTTGCGCCGTGTCGATGTGGTCGAGGTTGACCAGCGGAGCACCCCCTTTGGGGAGGGCATAGCCGCGGGCATCGTGTGCGGCGGCGCCGAGTGCGGCGAGGATGCCGAGCCCGCCGTCGATGCTGGCGCTACCGCCGAGGCCGAGAACGATGTGCTTGGCGCCGCGCGATTCGGCATCGGCCACCAACACGCCCGTGCCATAGGAGTCCGCATGCAGCGGGTCGAGGGCATCGGAGACAGCAGGCAGCCCAGTGGCGGCGGCGACGTCGATGAAGGCTGTATCGCCGACGAGCTGATAGCTGGCCTCGGTGAGGCGTCCAACAGCATCGGTAGTTGGCAGCGTAATGGTCTGGCCCGCAGTGCCGTGGCGAGCCACGGCGGCACTAGCGAGAACCTCCGCGGTTCCCTCGCCACCATCGGCCGTGGGAAGGGCATGTACCTTCGCCGTGTCGGCATACGGGGAGGAGCTCAGCGCGCGGCGCGCGCCGAGTGCAATGGCAGCAGCGGCTTCGGCGGCGGTGGCGGTGCCTTTAAAGGAATCGGGGGCAACAAGAATGCGCATGTTCACGAGTATATGGCAGAGATGTGAGAAAAAATTTTCGCGCTCTGACCAGCCTTTAAGGCGCGCCGCAGTACGGACGTCTTGCAATTTAGGTCAATTGATAGAAAACTATCGTTTGTTCAATGGATGACGCACCGACCGCGAGGCACGGTGTCGAATGAAAGGATAGCCATGTCCATCGACCAGCAAATCTCCGACTATTACAGCAAGCTCCTCAAGCGTAATGCGGGCGAACCGGAATTCCACCAGGCGCTCGCTGAGGTGCTTGACTCCCTGAAGATCGTCCTCAACAAGGACCCGCACTATGCTGATTACGGCCTGGTCGAGCGTCTATGCGAACCCGAGCGCCAGCTCATCTTCCGCGTTCCATGGGTAGATGACAGCGGCCAGATTCAGGTTAACCGTGGCTTCCGCGTGCAGTTTAACTCCGCCCTCGGCCCCTACAAGGGCGGCCTGCGCTTCCACCCGAGCGTGAACTTGGGCATCATCAAGTTCCTCGGCTTCGAGCAGATTTTTAAGAACTCCCTGACCGGCCTGCCTATCGGTGGCGGCAAGGGCGGTTCCGACTTCGACCCGAAGGGTAAGTCCGATGCCGAGGTCATGCGCTTCTGCCAGTCCTTCATGACGGAGCTACACAACCACATCGGCGAATACCGCGATGTCCCGGCCGGCGATATCGGCGTGGGCGGCCGCGAAATCGGTTTCCTGTTCGGGCAGTACCGCCGGCTGGAAGGCAAGCATGAGTCTGGCGTTCTTACCGGCAAGGGTCTGTCCTGGGGCGGCTCCCTCGTGCGTACCGAGGCTACCGGTTACGGCCTGGTGTATCTGACCTCGGAAATGATGAAGACCCATGGTGAGTCCTTCGACGGCGCCAAGGTTATTGTCTCCGGCTCCGGCAACGTCGCCATCTACGCTGCTGAAAAGGTGCAACAGCTCGGCGGTACCGTCGTCGCGATGTCTGACTCCTCCGGCTACATCACCACCCCGAACGGTGTGGACCTGGAGCTGCTCAAGGAGATTAAAGAAGTCCGCCGCGAGCGCATTTCCACCTACGCCGGCGAAGCGGGTGCGGGCGTGGAGTACCACGAAGGCGGCAACGTATGGGAGGTGAGCGCCGACGTTGCCCTGCCGTGCGCTACCCAAAACGAACTTGACGGTGACGATGCCAAGCTTCTGGTGAAGAATCAGGTCCGCTATGTTGCCGAAGGCGCGAACATGCCCTGTACCCCGGAGGCAGCGCACTACTTTGTGGAAAGCGGCATCGCCTTCGCGCCGGGTAAGGCCGCGAATGCGGGCGGCGTGGCGACCTCCGCGCTAGAGATGCAGCAGAATGCGTCCCGTGACTCCTGGTCCTTCGAATACACCGACCAGCGCCTGCACGAGATCATGTCCAACATCTTCCGCAACATTGACAAGACCTCCAAGGAATATGGCTTGGAGGGCGACTACGTTGCCGGCGCCAACATCGCAGGCTTCAAGAAGGTGGCCGACGCCATGCTGGCACAGGGCGTTATCTAGCCCCGCTCCTGTCCTCTATTGCCAGGTTGAGCCTCCCCGCCTAGCGGGGAGGTTTTCGCCGTTTTGCCCGCGTGGGATACGTGGTGGTGCGCTCTTGCTTGGATAGTCTGGTGCCATGTACCGCGTATTTGAGTCCCTCGATGAACTTGTTCGCAACCTGGAACAGGCCTATGCCGTTCCCATGACCTCCAATTGCATGGTTCCGCGCCACGAGATGCTGGCGCTTCTCGACGATCTCCGCAACGCCCTCCCCGTTGAAATGGATGATGCCCAAGATGTTCTGGACAAGCAGGATGAGATCCTGCAGGGTGCCGAGGAACGCGCGAACCAAATCATTTCCGATGCCAACGCAGAAGCCGATGACACGGTTACCCGTGCGCGCGAGGACTCCGACGCCATGCTGGCCGACGCCCAGCACCGCGCCACCACCATGGTGGCCCAGGCAGAAGATGAGGCCACCAACCTCGTAGAAAACGCGCGCTCTGATGCCGAGCGCACCCGCGCCCAGGCAGATGAGGAGTACCAGCGCACCGTTGCTGCGGGCCAAGCTGAGCAGGACCGTTTGGTCTCTGAATCCGAAGTTGTGCGCCGCGCCGACGACGAAGCGCACCGCATCGTGGAATCCGCCCACTCCGAATCCAACCGACTGCGCACCGAGTGCGATGAATTCGTCGACGCCAAGCTGGCGGAATTCGAAACCACCTTGTCGGATCTCCTACGCACCGTCAACAACGATCGCTCTGCCCTGCGGCGAGGCGCCGGTGTGCGCTCCCGCGGGGAGTCCCGCGGCGAGGGGCGCACTAGTGCGCGCGAACACCGCGAGCCGGGGCGCCGTGCCCCTCGCGCGCCCCGCGACTACTAACGTGAACTAACGCGCGTGCCTCCTCCGCGCGGCGGATACGGGCGGCTTCCTTAGCTGACATGGTGCTCAGTGCCGCGGCAAGTCCGGCGGAGATGAGGCCTGGGAGTGCATAGAGCAGCCACATGATGCCGAAATTCGTGTCTACGGCGTGGGGTTCTGAGAGAGGGCCCCAGGCGGCGTCGGCAAGCATCAGCAACACATCCACCGCCCCGACGGTGAGCATCATCAATCCAATCCCCATGCTGGCGGCCGAAAAGGACTCCCGCGCGCCCCACGCGATGAGCGCAGCAAAAAGCGAGAACAGCGCTGAAGAAATAATGACAATTGGCCCAAAGTGCAGGGGGAGAAGAGACACGGCGCCGACGATCACACCTGCGAGGGCACTGGCGAGAGCCACGCGGTGCAAGGAAAGGCCGGCATCGCCAAAGATGCTGGGGCGGTGTCGAGTGATGACGTGGCGGCATGCCACCCCGGCAACGGCCAGTGCTACGGCGGGGACAAGGCACTGCAGCGGAAAGCTGAGTGCGAGGTCGCGTGCCGTGGCGGCCAGAGGCGCCGTGCCCGTAGCGGTGTAGCTCATGGGCCTTTAGGCTAAAAGCCTGAAGCGGAAGAATCGAGGCTTTTGTGCAAGTGCTTAAGTGGCTATGACCCTGCGTTCAGGTCCTTGCCAGTCTAGGGCGCAGGGGGCAGCACAGGGTAAGCTGGTGGGCGCTATGAAATCACCATTGAAGTTCGACGTGACGGAATTGCTCCGCAGCCAAGGAACCGAGGCGCTGCCTGAGCACCGCGTGCAGACCGGACCCGCGCCAGAGCGCATCGGCGTGGAAATGATCGGCATCCCGGAAGGCGCTGAAGTCACGGTGGAAGCCACCTTGACCCCGTTGGGCTCCGGCGTGTTGGTGGACGCTGATGTCACCGGCACCCTCAGCGGCGAATGCGCACGCTGCTTGGCTGAGCTACACCCAGAGATGGATCTCCACGTGTCCCAGGTGTTTTCCGCAGACGAATCCTTCGTCGGCGGGGATGAGATCGAGGAAGAGGATCGCGGTTCGGGCGATGAGGTACCCGAGATTCAGGACGGGATTCTTGACCTCCTGCAGACCGTGATCGATGAGGCAGGGTTGTCCCTTCCGTTTGCCCCAACGTGCGAAGGCGGCTGCGAGGTGGACGTGCCCGAAGGTGTGACCACGGGGGTATCCGGGGAAGAAGAACGCGTTGATCCGCGGTGGTCCGGGCTGGAGAAATTCCTATGAGCAAGAAGAAGAAACTGACCGGTGAGCAGGCCCTTGCCGCAGCATTCGCGGAGGTAGACCACGCCCCGTTGCTGAAAGCACTCGGCGTGGAGCTCAGCGATGAGCTGCTGTGTTTGGCGCTGACACACCGCTCCTTTGCTAATGAGAACGGGCACCTTCCCAACAATGAGCGCTTGGAGTTCCTGGGGGACGCGGTCTTGGGCTTGTCCGTCGCGGCCAAGCTCTACGACAAGTACCCCTCGCGCCCCGAGTCGGATATTTCCAAGATGCGCGCGTCCATCGTGTCGCGCTACGGGTTGTCTGACGTGGCCCGTGAGATTGGCGTGGGCGACCACATCTTGTTGGGCAAAGGCGAGCAAGCCACTGGAGGACGCGACAAGGATTCCATCTTGGCCGATACCACCGAGGCCATCCTGGGCGCTATTTACCGTCAACATGGCTTCGAGGTCGCCCGCGGGGTGGTGCTGAAGCTGTTCGCCGCCAAGATCGACAACGCCGTGGTGTCCGGTCGGCACATGGACTGGAAGACGACCTTGCAGGAGCTGTGCGCTGAGTTGAAGGCCGCGATGCCGGTCTATTCAGCCACGTCGACGGGTCCTGAGCACGATCAAACCTTCAACGCCGTGGCCACCGTGGCCGGTTTGACCGTCGGCCGGGGGACGGGCCACAACAAGAAGCTCGCTGAGCAGCAGGCGGCGGAGGAAGCGTGCCAAACCTTGCGTGAGACGCCGTTGCTGGTGCAGGGCACCGCCGGCAAAGAAAGCTAAAACACGAGGACTCGATGCCAGAACTTCCCGAAGTTGAGTCCGTCCGCCGCGGGCTCGAGCCTTATGTTGTGGGGCGCTCCTTCGCAGCAGTAGAGGTTCTCCACCCGCGCGCTAACCGGGGCCAGGAAGCGCCGCTGTCCGCGCTGCTGGTGGGCAGGAAGATTGCCGCGGTGGCGCGCCGCGGCAAGTTCATGTGGCTGGAGTTGGCCGACGAGGACCACACTGACCCGGCACGCGATGTGCTCTTCATCCACCTCGGTATGTCGGGGCAGGTGCGGATCGGTGAGGTAGATTCGCCGCATGTGCGTATCGCCGCCGTGCTTGACGACGCCACCCGCCTCAGCTTCGTGGACCAGCGCACCTTCGGCTATTGGCGTCTCGGGCCATGGCTGACCATGGCGCATATCGCTCCCGATCCTCTCGAAGCAGACTTTGACCTTACAGCGGCAGGGCGGCGCCTGCGCGCGAAGCGCACCGCGGTCAAGGTAGCTCTGCTCGACCAAACGGTGCTCAGCGGGGTGGGCAATATCTATGCCGATGAGGCGTTGTGGGCGGCCCAGATTTCTCCGCTCAAGAAGGCTAGCGCCCTGCGGCAGCGCGATGCCGTCGCGGTGATATCCGCGGCCGGTGATGTCATGCGCGCGGCGCTCGCCGTTGGCGGAACTAGCTTTGACGCGTTGTACGTCAACGTCAACGGTGAATCCGGATATTTTGACCGTTCCTTACATGCCTATGGCAGGGGTGGCCAGCCCTGCGATCGTTGCGGTGAGGAAATCGTGAAAACCGTGCTTGGCGGGCGTGGGACCCACTACTGCCCGTCCTGTCAGCGCCGCGGAGAGGGGAGGCTGCCCGCGGCCAACTAGGACGATTCTGGTGTGAGTTATTAATGTGTAACGCATGCAAGAATTCTTCAGCACCGTGATCGGTGTCATTAACGACAGCCTGTGGTCGTACGTCCTGCCTTGGCTGCTCATTGCCGCGGGCCTCTTCTTCGGTATCCGCACCGCCGTGGTGCAGGTCCGCATGGTGCCGGACATGTTCAAGGCGGTCGTCGAGAAGCCCAAGGGCGTCGGCGCCGATGAGGACGCCGACTACGGCGGAATCTCCGCCTTCAAGGCATTTACCATTTCAGCGGCCTCTCGTGTGGGCACCGGCAACGTTGCAGGCGTGGCCGTGGCTATTTCCGTGGGCGGGCCCGGCGCGGTGTTTTGGATGTGGCTCATCGCCATCCTGGGTGGTGCGACAGCATTCGTGGAGTCGACCCTGGCGCAGCTGTGGAAGGTGCGTGAGGGGGATGCCTACCGCGGTGGCCCGGCCTATTACATGTCCCGTGGCTTGGGGTGGAAGCCTTTAGCAACCATCTTCTCCGTGGCCATCGCCATTACCTTTGGCTGGTTCTACAATGCGTTCCAGACCAACGCCATTTCTGACTCTCTGGCGGCCTCCTTCGGGCAGGATTCCGGTGCCTTCAAGGCAGGCGTGGGCGTTGCCGTCGTCGCCGTGTCCGGTCTCATCATCATCGGTGGCGTGCAGCGTATCGCCTCGATGACCCAGTTTATCGTGCCGTTTATGGCGGGCGCCTATCTCATCTTGGGCCTCATCGTCGTTATTGTGAACTTTGACAAGGTGCCGGACATGTTCGTCTCGATCGTGGGCTCCGCCTTTGGCTTCCGGGAAGCTGCCGGTGCCACCGTGGGCATGGCGATGCTCAAAGGTATCCAGCGTGGTTTGTTCTCCAACGAAGCGGGCGAAGGTTCGGCGCCGAACGCTGCAGCGACGGCGACGGTGTCCCACCCCGTTAAGCAGGGTCTGGTGCAGACCCTCGGCGTGTACTTCGACACCCTGGTGGTGTGTACGATTACCGCCTTCATCATTTTGCTGGGTACCGAGTTCGAAAGCTTTGGCTCTGATGCGATTGAGGGCGTAACCCTGACCCAGAATGCGCTCTCCGGTGTGGTGGGCGAGTGGGGCATCCACTTCGTCACCTTCATCCTCTTCTTCCTCGCCTTCTCCTCGATTCTGGGCAACTACTACCTTGCCGAGTCCAACGTGGAGTACCTCTCTGAGAAGAAGTCGGTGCTGTGGATCTTCCGTCTCATCGTTCTGGCCTTCGTCTTCTACGGCGCGGTGGCCCCGCTGGGCACGGTGTTCGACCTGGCCGATACCGGCGCTGCCATCATGGTTCTGCTCAACGTGTGCGCCATCGTGCCGCTGTCGGGCGTGGCCATCAAGCTGTTGAAGAACTACAACGAGCAGCGCCGCAAGGGCCTGGATCCGGTCTTCCACCGTGATATGCTGCCGGAACTGCAGAACGTCGAGTGCTGGGATGGCACGGATCCGGTAACCCGCCGCAGCGCGGAGGACCGCCGCCGTCTCAAGCACGAGCACGACTTGGGTGACCGCACGAACTTGAGGGAGTACTAGATGACGCAGCAGGCAGCGGCCACAGGGAATGAGCGGCTCACGGCTTTCGTCCATGGCCACGTCCAAGGCGTGGGCTTTCGCTGGTGGACGCGTTCCCGGGCACTCGAACTAGGGCTGGCAGGACACGCGACGAACCTGCAGGATGGCCGCGTCCAGGTGGTTGCTGAAGGGCCGCGTGCTGATTGCGAGAAGCTGCTGGCCTTGCTGCGTGAAGAACCGTCGACCACCCACCGCCCAGGCGTAGTGAACGCCGTGGTGGAGCAGTGGGCCGCACCGCGCGGTGAGTCGGGCTTCATCGAGCGCTAAACTAAACCGAATGCACCTCAAATCGCTCACGCTCAAAGGATTCAAGTCCTTCGCGTCCGCGACGAACCTGAAATTCGAGCCCGGCATCTGCGCCGTGGTGGGCCCAAACGGCTCGGGTAAATCGAACGTCGTCGATGCGCTCGCGTGGGTCATGGGTGAAGGCAGCGCCAAGACGCTGCGCGGCGGCAAGATGCAGGACGTCATCTTTGCCGGCGCCGGGGACCGCAAGGCCCTCGGCCGCGCCGAGGTTACGCTGACGATTGACAATTCCGATGGCGCCTTGCCCATCGAGTATTCGGAGGTCTCCGTCACCCGCCGCATGTTCCGGGATGGCGCGAGCGAATATGAGATCAATGGGGCGAAGGCGCGCCTCATGGATATTCAAGAGCTGCTGTCTGATTCCGGCATTGGCCGCGAGATGCACATCATCGTCGGCCAGGGAAAGCTGGCAGAGATTCTGGAATCCCGCCCGGAGGATCGCCGCGCCTATATCGAAGAAGCCGCGGGCGTGCTGAAACACCGCCGCCGCAAGGAAAAAGCGCAGCGCAAGCTGACCGGCATGCAGGCCAACCTGGATCGCCTGCAGGACTTGACCGATGAGCTGGGCAAACAACTCAAGCCCTTGGCGCGCCAAGCGGAGGCCGCCCAGCGCGCAGCAACCGTGCAGGCGGATTTGCGGGATGCCCGCCTGCGTCTTGCCGGCGACCGCGTGGTGCGGTTGCGCGCGACATTCGACGACGCTGAAAAGCGCGCGGCGGTGCTCGCCGAGCAGGTCGAGGAAGTGACAGCCCAGCTGGAAGAAGCGACCGAAATCCAGCTCGAGGTAGAAGCCGAGCTGGGGGATGTCACTCCGCGCGCGGAGGCCGCGCAGAAGCTGTGGTTCGAGCTCTCGACGCTGTCGGAGCGTATCTCCGCCACGCAGCGCATCGCGGCCGAGCGCGCCAGCAACGTTGGCTCACAGGTGGCCTACGCGGGCCAGGATCCGGATGAGTTGGAGGCACGCGCCCAGCGGGCCGACGAGGAGCACGAAGAGTTGCTGGCCGCGGCCGAGGAGGCGGCGGAGCGTCTGGAATCGATCCGGGAGGAAGTGGCTGAGCGCCGGGAAGCCTTCGAGGCCGCCGATAAGGAACACATGGCGCAGCTGCGCGCCATTGCGGATCGCCGCGAAGGCGTGGTTCGCCTCATCGCCGCTGAGGAGAACTTAGCCGGTCAAGTAAGTTCCGCGGAGTCCGAGTTGGCGCGGCAGGAAGAGACGCTGGCGAACACGAAAGCCCGTACCAGGGGAGCACAGGCGGAAGCTGATGAGGTGGCGGACAAGCTGGAGCACCTGGCCGCCGAGCGTGAGCCACTGGAGGAAGCGCATGTGCGCGCGGCCAGCGAATCCGCAGCGGCCGATAAACGCTTGGAACAGCTGCGTGACGCACAGCGGCAACACGAGCGCAGCGTGTACAGTTTGCGCGCTCGGATCGATACCCTGGGCCAGACCGTTCCAGAAGCACTGGATCTCGGTGAGGGCTTTAAACCTCTCGCGGAGTTCATCTCCACGCGTTATGAGACGGCCGTTGCGGCAGCACTCGGCTCCTTTGCCGAAGCCCAAGCCGGCGCGGTGAGCGGGGACATCGTGCGTGATCTCGCTGCGGCGAGCCGCACGCCGCTGATCGACGTCGCCGCGGAACCCACCGGTTCAGCCTGGCGCCTTGACGCGGACTTGCCCTCCGGGGCGAGCTGGCTGCTGGACCAGATGGTCTTGGTTCCAGAAGTCTCAGCGGCGGTGACGCGCTTGCTCTCCGACGTGGTCCTCGTCGATGACTATGCCGCAGCCCGCGAGCTCATCGCGGAGGATCCGCGCCTGCGAGCTGTGACCCCTGAGGGCCTGCTCGTCGGCGAAGGTTGGGTAGAGGCCGGAACTGGAGCTGCCTCGACGGTGGAGGTGAGCGGCCAGATTACGGAGGCCGAGCAACAGCTGGAGACCGCCACCCATGAGCTGGAAGAACTATCCGGCACGCTGGAAGGCGCGAAGCTGGCGGCGGACGATGCGCGCGTTGGTGCGGCGAGCGCCAAGGCCGCGCTACGGGAACACGATCACGAGTTAGAGGCGTGGAAGCGCGATCACCAGCGCTTGCTCAAGCAGTACGAAGCAAACAAGGCTGAGCACGAAAAGGCCGCCGCCCGCGCCACGGATATCGAGGTGCAGTTGGCCCGCCTACGCGAGGAACTGGCGGAGGCGCGTGACCGCTTGTCGCGCGTGGACGCTGAAGAGCAGGCTGATGAACCCTCCTCGGTGGAACGCGATGCTGCCTCGACGGCCCTGGAACAGGTCAAGGCCATGGAGGTGGAGGCCCAGCTGGCGGCCCGCAGCGCCGAAGAGAAGGTCGGCCAGGCGGCCGGCAGGGGAGAGGCTCTGCGGCGCCAAGCCCAGCACGAGCGCCAGGCCAAAGCTCGCCACGATCAGGCCATGGCCCGCCGGCAAGCGCAGGCGAGGTTGGCGGGGGCCGTCGACAAGCATGCCCAAGATTTGGCCGCCCGGACCGCGCAGGCACTCGAGCGGGCCGCCGAGGAACGCGATGAGCTGGTCACCCAGCGCGGCGTGCTGCAAGGCCGTGCACAATCGGCGAAGCAAGCGGTCTCCTCGACCCGCCAGCAGCTGGATCGCTTGACCGACTCCGCGCATAACTCCGAGATCGCCCGCAGCCAGGCGCAGGTGCGCGTGGATGAGGCCGAGGAAAAAATCGTGGAGCAGCTCGGCATTGCGATTCCCGACCTGCTCAAGGACTACACCCCGGGGGAGGATTTCGATCGTTCCGCCGAAACTAAGCGGTTGAAGCAAGCCGAGAAGGACCTCAATTCCTTGGGTAAGGTCAACCCGCTGGCCTTGGAGGAGTACAAGGCACTGGAGGAGCGCTATAGCTTCCTGTCCACGCAGCTGGACGATGTCATCCAAGCGCGCAAGGATCTGACTGGCGTTATCGAAGATGTGGACGCGCAGATCCTGCAGCTGTTCACGGATGCCTGGCACGACGTGGAAGCGGAGTTTCCCAAGGTCTTCCAGACGCTGTTCCCCGGAGGCGAGGGTCGCCTCATCCTCACGGAGCCGGATGACATGCTGGCTACCGGCATCGAGGTGGAGGCCCGCCCGCCGGGTAAGAAGGTGAAGCGCTTGTCGCTGTTGTCTGGCGGCGAGAAGTCCTTGACAGCCCTGGCTATGCTCGTGGCGATTTTCCGCGCGCGCCCATCGCCGTTCTACGTCATGGACGAGGTGGAAGCCGCGCTTGACGACGTCAACCTGCGCCGTCTCATCGCCCTTTTCGAGGAGCTGCGTAAAGATTCTCAGCTCATCGTCATCACCCACCAGAAGCCGACGATGGACGTGGCCAACGTGCTGTATGGCGTCACGATGCGCGGCGATGGCGTGACGCGCGTGATTTCGCAGCGCATGTCCCGCGCCGGTGAGGCGCCGGGCACAGCACAGGCGGCGGAGGATGCGACGCGCCTCGGCGTCGACGCCCCGCGCTAGGGCGGGGCTTGCGCCCAGCACTTTTCACCCTCCTTGTCGTGCCGTACGTGGACAACCCTGGCACTATGGAAGGCATGAATACTACTTTTATGTGGATTGCGATAGCAGTCATCGTCCTGATTCTGCTCGTGGTCTTGTTCGTTGTCCTAGGCAAGAAGCGCGGCGAATCAAAGAAGGTCTCCTTTGAAAAGCCCGTGGAGGAGCCGAAGGAGCTGACCCAGCAGCAGAAGTCCGGCAACTACCAAGCCAAGTCTGGCTTTAACTTTGCCCCTGCAGGCGGCGGTGCAACTAAGGAGCCTGTCACCGCCTCGAAGCCCGAGCAGCCGGCGCCACAGCCGCCAGTTGCCGAGCAGCCCGCGCAGGCCCCGGCTGAGCCCAAGCCCAAGCCTGAGCCGCAGGCGGAGCAGCGTGATGCCACTGAGCTGGCGAATGCTCAGCTCAAGGGTGAAGAGGAGACCCCGAAGGCAGCGAAACCTGCGGCGGAACCGAAGCCTCAGGCAGAGCCTAAGCCGGAACCCGTCGGAGACGCGAAGCCGGTGAGCGAGCCGGAACCGGCTGCGCAGAACGAACCGGCAAAGGAAGAAGAGGATAAGGATTCTTCCGCTGGTGTAGCCGCTGCAGGAGCTGCGGGCGCTGCCGCCGCTGGTGCTGCCGTATCCGGCGCCGCTGCTGTTGACAAGGATGACGAAGACACGGAAGAGGATGTCCCGGCCACCGAACAAGAGATTGCCGAACCGGAGATTGCTGAACCGGAGCCGGTAGTTGAAACTCCGAAGGTAGAGGAGGAACCGGAGGTACCTGAGGCTCCGGCCGAGTCTAAGGAAGCCGAAGCAGAGGAGGCCGCCGCGGCAGCGGGGGCGCAGGCGGCGTCGGCAAGCGCGGCACTCGAGGCTGAGCCGGAGGAGCTCGAAGTATCCGACGACGCCGAGGTTGTCGAGGCCCCGGCAGCCCAGCCGCAGGAGGACATTGCGCCGGCTGCCGGCCGCTTGGGCAAGCTGCGCGGGCGTCTGTCGCGCTCGCAGAACGCCATTGGCCAAGGCCTCATGGGCATTCTTTCTGCTGGTGACCTTGATGATGATGCCTGGGAGGAAATCGAAGACACCCTCATCATGGCGGATCTGGGTACGAAGTCCACCATGCAAGTTACCGACTCCCTGCGTGACAAGATTGCAGAGCGCGGAGTCAGTTCTGAGGCCGAAGCGCGTGCGATGCTGCGCGAGGCCCTCATCGAGGTGGGCCACCCGGAGATGGACCGTTCTATCAAGGCCATGCCGAATGAAGGCAAGCCGGCCGTCATTATGGTCGTCGGCGTCAACGGCACCGGCAAGACCACCACGACCGGCAAGCTGGCCCGCGTGCTCGTGTCCATGGGGCACAACGTCTTGCTCGGCGCGGCGGATACTTTCCGTGCAGCGGCTGCGGACCAGCTGGAGACCTGGGGCCGTCGCGTGGGCGCTACGACTGTCCGCGGCAAGGAAGGCGCGGACCCGGCCTCCGTGGCCTTTGATGCCGTGGCCGCTGGCGTTGACCAGGGCGTCGACGTTGTTCTCGTTGACACCGCTGGCCGTCTGCACACCTCCGTGGACCTCATGGACCAGCTGGGCAAGGTCAAGCGCGTGGTGGAGAAGAAGACCGAGGTTGATGAGGTCCTGCTTGTACTGGATGCGACGGTGGGGCAGAACGGCCTGACCCAGGCCCGTATCTTCCGTGATGTTGTTGATATCACCGGCGTTGTCCTCACGAAGCTGGATGGCACCGCCAAGGGCGGCATCGTCTTCCAGGTGCAGGAGGAACTGGGCGTGCCGGTCAAGCTCGTGGGCCTCGGCGAGGGTGCAGATGACCTCGCGCCGTTTGAGGTTGAAGGATTTGTTGATGCCTTGCTGGGGGAGAAGTAAGTCCTTATAGATCCCTGGGCTAGACCTAAGTTCTTTCGAGACGTAGCGCCTCCTTTGTGGGGCGCTTTCGTCGTTTTCGTCCCATTAAAGATGTGCTTTGGGGGAGGTCACAATGATACTCTGGGAAAGTCCTGTCTATGTGAGGCTGATTAAACAGCCCTAACAACGGTTCGTGAGGCTACTCTTCCGTGACACTCCTGTATGTTGTCCTCCTCGCAGCTGTCGCAGTGGCGCTTGCACCAGTAGCCGTCAAGGTTGCTGATCGCGCAGCCGGCTACCCGCTAGCCGGCATTTTTATTGTCGCCGCGGCACTGTTGGCTAAAGAATTTCCGGCGCTTGCCCGTGGCGAAGAACTGACCTATTCCGTGACGTGGGTGCGTGACGTGATCGCGCCCGGTGTTGATGTCAACCTCGCCTTCCGCGGCGATGCACTCGGCATCTTCTTCGCCTTGCTGGCTCTCGTCATCGGTGCTGTGGTGTTTACCTATTCCGCGGCTTACCTGCCTAAAGGAAAAGGAAACGTCAGTTTTTATGTCCTGATGACCGCGTTTACGCTGTCGATTCTCCTGCTCGTGCTCGCTAACGACGTCGTGGTGCTCTTCCTTGCCTGGGAGCTGGTATCGCTGGCGTCGTTCATGCTCATTGCGCGCAGCGGTAAGTCAGGTGAGGCGGGTTCGCAGCGCACGTTGATCCTTACCTTCGTTGGCGGCCTCACCTTGCTATCGGGCGTGGCGATTGCTGCAACCGCAGCGGGGACGACGAACCTTGAGGGCATCTTGGCCTCCGACGTGTGGGCGGAGCGCCCAGGCCTGACCGCCGGGGTTGCCATTCTCATTGCGGTCTCGGCGTTTACCAAGTCCGCGCAGTTCCCCTTCCACTTCTGGCTGCCGGAAGCCATGGCGGCCGCGACGCCGGTCTCGGCCTTCCTGCACGCGGCAGCAGTGGTCAAGGCCGGTGTCTACCTCTTGATTCGCTTCTCCACCATCTTCCACGACGTTGCCGTGTGGAACTGGCTGCTCATCGTCGCCGGTATGGGTACCGCCGTGATGTCGGCGGTCTTCGCGGTGCAGAAGACGGACCTGAAGAAGCTCACGGCTTATTCCACCGTGTCCCACCTGGGTTGGATCGTGGCCACGATTGGTGTTGGCACGCCTTTCGCCATCGCGGCGGCCCTCGTGCACACGCTGGCGCACGCGCTGTTTAAGTCCTCCATCTTCATGCTCATTGGTGTCATCGACCACGAGGCCGGTTCCCGCGATATCCGCCGCCTCGGCGTGCTGTGGAACAAGATGCCGTGGACCTTCGGCTCCATGCTTATCGGTGCTGCCTCGATGGCGGCGGTCCCGCCGCTGTTCGGATTCGTGTCGAAGGAAGGAATGCTCACCGCCTTCGAGGAGGCACCAATTGGTTCTACCGGCCAGGCGCTGCTGCTCATCGTCGCCGGCGTGGGTGCGTTCTTCACGTTTACTTACTCCGCCAAGATCGTCTTCGGCGCCTTCTTTGATGGCCCGCGCAACATGTCGCATGTCCATGAGGCACCGGTGCGGTTGTGGCTGCCCGCGGCTCTGCCGGGTGTGATGTCGGTGCCGATCATTTTCGTCATGGGAGCGCTCGATAAGCCGCTCGATAACATCGTGGCGGCCATCGGTATGGAGGGCCATTCCCACCTCGCGCTGTGGCACGGGCTGAACGTCCCGCTGCTTATTTCTGTGGTGGTGCTGATCGCTGGCATCATCGCGTTGTTCTTCCGCGGGCCGCTGTGGACCGCGATGGAGGAGCGCCAGCTCCTGCCGCGCACCGGTAACCAGATTCTGAAGTGGATCCAGGATGTGTGCGCAGCCTTCGGCCGTTTCGTTGGCCGCATGTCCGATACCCACAACCCGTCGAAGCTGATCCTGCCGATCATCCTCCTAGTCATCATCCTTGCGGGCTCCACTCTGGTGTCCACGGGTGTCGACGGTGTGGCTCTCAACCCGCGCGTGGATGGCCTTGATAATCCGTGGGACCTGTTGCCGCTGGGCATCGTGGCGCTGTCCATGTTTGGTCTGGTGCGTACACGCAACCGCCTCACCGGTGCGGTCATGATTGGTACCGCGGGAACCGGCGTGACCTTGCAGATGTTCTTGCTCGGCGCACCCGACGTGGCCCTGACGCAGTTCACGGTGGAGGCGCTGTCCGTCATCGTCATGATGATGGTCCTGCGCTACCTGCCGGAGAAATTCCACCCAGTACAAAACAACAACCGCAAGGTGGGTTCCATTGTGGTGGCCGTGCTCGCTGGGCTCACCGCATTCCTGGGCGTGTGGGCGCTGATGGGCCGTCACGAGCGCTCGGATCTGGCCATGTGGTACCTCAACAACGCCCCGGATATCACTGGTGGCGACAACGTGGTGGCCACCATCATCGTGGAGTTCCGTGCACTCGATACCCTGGGCGAGCTTTCGGTGTTGGGCATGGCCGCCGTGGTTATCGCAGCGGTCACCTCGACGCTGCCGCGCTTCCCGTTCACCTCCGGCACACGCCCGGCTCCGTTCGGTCAGTCGCAGCTCAACTCGGTGCCGCTGCGCAAGGGCATTGCCGTGGCCATCCCAATCCTGGTGGTCATGTCCTTCATTGTCTTCTACCGCGGCCACCAGGCTTCCGGCGGCGGCTTCCCAGCGGCGCTCATCATGGGTGCTGCCATCGGCCTGACCTATCTGTCCCGCGGTACCGATGAGATTGTCTTCGGGCGCATGACTCCGATTCACCTCACCGGCGTGGGCATTATCGTGGCGCTGGTGGCAGGCTTCATCGGCTACATCCCGACGTCGCATAGCTCCGGTGGTTTCCTCACCGCCATCCATGGCCACGCCCTGGGGCAGCACTGGACGACGTCGCTCATCTTCGACCTCGGCATTTACCTCGCGGTGTTGGGCATGCTCACCATGGCCATCAACGCCTTGGGTGGCTACCTGCGCCCGGGCACCGAGCGGGACTACTTGCCGTGGGTTCATGACGATGATTCCGCGCTGCCGAATACCCCGCGCGTGGTCATGGAGGATGTCGACGACCCGTATCCCGAGTCCATCAACCCGTCTTCGGACCCAACGGCGTTGCTCAATGACTCCGAGGCACGCCACCGTGCGTCCTCGTCCCACCGAATCTCGGCTCAAGAGGAGAAGAACTCATGATCCTCGCACTGACCATTGCTTTGCTCATCGGTAGCGCCGTCTACCTCATCCAGCAGCGCGGCCTTGTGCACATCGTGCTGGGCATGATGGCCTTCGGCCACGGTGCCAACCTCATGCTCCTGGCCACCGGCGTGTACTCCTACCGCGGGGAGTCCTTTCCATCGCAGGTGGGCATGGACCAGATGGCGGACCCGCTGCCGCAGGCCTTTGTGCTGACCGCCGTGGTGATTTCCATGGCTACCTCGACCATCCTGCTGACCATGGCAGCGATGGGCGCGAACGACGACACGGATGTTGTTGAGCCGGTGGATGACAACACCATTGACCACGCTTTCTCCACGCTGGGACGCGACACCCAGAACCGGGAGATTCTGGAGCGCTCGGCTAACAAGATGGATCGTTTGAAAGAACTCGAACAAGAGGAGGACAACTAGATGTATGACACCGTAAGCGCCCTCCTCCCGCTCTTCCCAGCGGTTCCCCTCGTATCGGCGGCGCTGGCGCTCCTCGCGCCATGGAGCCGCGTGCGCGATGCCATCATGCTCATCGTTCCGGGCGTGGGTATTTTCGCCTCCTTTGCGCTGTTGCTCTACACCATGAGCAACGGAGTGGTGGCGCACAGTGTGGGTAACTACCTGGGCAACGCGGGTATTGCCTTCGCCGCCGATACGTTCTCGGCACTCATGCTCATTACGACGATGATCGTGGCCTTCGGTGCCAACTGGTTTGCCATCGTGGGCGGTGAGACCAAGTCTCGCTACTACCCGTCGCTGACACTAATCCTTATCACTGGTGTGTGTGGCGCCCTGCTCACCGCTGACCTCTTTAACTTCTTCGTGTTCATCGAGGTCATGCTGCTGCCGTCCTATGGCCTCATCACGATGTCCGGTACCTGGTCGCGCTTGGCTGCCGGCCGCGCCTTCGTGCTGGTGAACTTGTTCGCCTCCACGCTTTTGGTGGTCGGCGTGGGCTATATCTACTCGGTGACCGGCGTGGTCAACCTGGCGGCGCTCACGGGCGCTGCCGCCGGCAACGGCCCAGTGACGGTGGCCTCGGGCATCATCGTTATCGCCATCGCTGCGAAGGCCGGCGTGTTCCCCGTGCAGTCCTGGCTGCCACGGACCTACCCGGGAACATCGGCTGCGGTCATGGGCTTGTTCTCCGGCCTGCACACCAAGGTGGCGGTGTACATGCTCTACCGCCTGTGGGTGCAGCTGTTCGATATGGACCAGCGCTGGGGAACGCTCATCATCGTCATCATGATCATCTCCATGGTGGTGGGCTCCTTCGGTGGCTTGGCTGAGAACTCCATCCGTCGTGTGCTGGGCTACCAGATGCTCAACGGTATGCCCTTCATCCTGGTGATGATGGCCTTTACCACCCACGATGCACAACGCGCACTGGCCGCCGGAATCCTATACACCATTCACCACATGCTCACAGTGGGCTCCCTCATCTTGGCCTCCGGTGCCATTGAGGAGACCTACGGCACGGGCGGGCTCAATAAGCTTTCTGGCTTGGCGCGCCGCGATCCCATCATCGCGTGGATCTTCGCCGCCGGTGCCTTCTCTGTTGTGGGCTTCCCGCCCTTCTCCGGCATGTGGGGCAAGGTTCTCATCGTCGCGGAAGTCGCCCGCACCGGCGGGGGATGGGCATGGACCGTCATCGCGGTGATTATCATCGCCTCCTTCGCCGCGTTCCTGGCCATGCTGCGGGTGTGGCGTCGCGTCTTCTGGGGCAAGGATTTGCCCAAGGAGAAGGTGCCCGATGAGCTGGTGATCCGCAAGAAGCTGATGGCGCCCTCGGCCGCGCTCATCTTGGGCTCGCTGACCATGTTTATCCTCTCCGGGCCGGTCATTAGCATCACCATGGAAGCTTCTGCAGACTTGTTGGATACGGAGTCCTACGCACACGCTGTGCTTGGCGACGACCCCGTAGCCCTACCCGACATCGACTCCCTTCAGGAGGGCCGTTAAATGAAGACTGCGTTGCATGCCGTTGGCTACGCGTTGTGGCTGATCAAGGAAATCTTCGTCGCGGGCTTTTCACTGGCCGCGGAATCCTTCAAACCGCAGAACAATTACCGCCCCGTGGTGCTGCGATATCCCTTGCGCGTGACGAGCGCGTGGGAGATCTTCTGGTTCACCTCGTCCATTACCGCAACCCCTGGAACCTTGTCGCTGGGCTTGCGCGAGCCGATTGCGGAGGGTCTACCGCGTATCGTGCTGGTTCAAGCGGTCATGGGGGATGACCCAGCCAGTGTCATGGCGGATCTCGCGGACATGGAGGAGCGCCTCGCGCCACGGGTGAAGGGCATTGACTATGGCGTACCTGGCCAGGGCCCGACGGAGGAACTTGCCCCGACCTTCTACGAATACACGCTCGATACGCTGGGCCGTCACATGCGCGCACCGGACATCGCGAAGTCGGATGATACCCCGCTGGCCGCGCACGATGTGGAGAAGTATTCCGTGTGGCCCCTGCGCCAGGTCGCGCAGAACAAGGATGCCCGAAAGGATGATAAGTAATGATTGATTTTTCCTCGATGAGCGCCTTTCAATGGGTAGTTTTTGTCAGTATTTTCCTCATCGGCGCATCGGTGTGCGCGGCGTTGGTATTGGCGTTGCGCTCCCGTGATGAGCTCACCCGAACCGTGATGAGTGACATGGTCTTTTACGGCATGCTGTGCATGTATATTTCGTGGTCCATGACTAATCACGCGTCCATCGTCTATGACATCGCCATGCTCGCGGCTATTGCGGCCGGCGTGCTGCCGACGTTGTCGATGGCCCGCATCATCTCGAAGGGTAGGAGGTAAGACCATGACTATCGCGGAGATTATCGCCTCGATTCTGTTGGTCGTAGCCACGGTCTTGGTCATTGGGACCGCCATCGCCTTGTGGCGTGCGCCCGATGCCCTGACCCGCGTCAACCTGCTGGGGCCGACGGTCGGTTTGGCCGTTCCGCTGCTGCTTGTGGCGAAGTTGGTCGTGGATTTTGCTGAGAACGGGTTTTCCCTGTGGTCGCTGATCAAGGTCATGATCGCGTGTTTCGGCGTGTGGATCATCGCGTCGGTGGGCTCCTTCTACATGGGCCGTTCCATCTACGGCGTGACCGTCACCGACGTGAAGTATGCCAAGCGTATGCGCGAGCGTGAGCAAACGGTAAAGGCTTCCGAGGACGAGCTCTAGGGCGCGTGCTGGGACAAGCGGCGAGGAGAGTGCTTCCCTCGCCGCTTTTTCGATCTTAAGTGTGATCTGCAGCTCACTTTCCTTCCTAATTCTATAGTGCGATAGGTATATTAAGTCCCGTTACCTATCAAGCTATAGAAACGAGGTTAGTTGACGTATGACTCCTGAAGCATTTTCTTCCGGCGACGCAGCATGGATGCTCATCAGCGCATCCTTGGTGCTGCTCATGACCCCCGGATTGGCGTTGTTCTACGGCGGAATGGCGGGCAACCGTCACGTCCTCAACATGATGATGATGTCCTTCGGCGCACTAGCGCTCGTCCCCGTGCTCTACGTTCTGTGGGGGTGGTCCATGTCCTATGCGGAAAGCTCGCTGGCCGGTATCGTGGGCAACCCGTTTGAAGCCTGGGGGCTACGCGGCCAAATCACCGGGCCCTCCGCCGAGTACCTTGCCGGCAGTGCTGGTTACCCCAACATCATCGACATCGGTTTTCAAACAACCTTCGCCATTATTTCGACAGCCATCATCTCCGGCGCCCTCGCCGGCCGCGTGAAGTTCTCCGCGTGGCTCACCTTTGCGGGCGCCTGGGTAACCTTCGCCTACTTTCCACTCGCCCACATGGTGTGGGGCGGGGGAGTGCTCTCCCATGCCCCGCGTTCCCTCGCAGCGTGGCTCTTCGGTGTATCAAACGGTGAGGCTCTCATTGCTCCCATCGACTTCGCGGGCGGCACCGTCGTGCACATTTCCGCCGGCGCGGCTGCCCTGGTTCTGGCTATCGTCGTGGGCCCGCGCGCGGGCTTCCCGAAGCACATCGATAGGCCCCACAACCTTCCGATGGTGATGCTGGGCGCTGCGCTTCTGTGGTTCGGCTGGTTCGGCTTTAACGGCGGTTCCGCTTTCGCTGCGGACGGTCTTGCTGGCCTGGCATGGCTCAACACCACTGTTGCAGCGGCCGCAGCGATGCTCGGCTGGATGCTCGTGGAAAGAATCCGGGACCACGCCGCGACTTCTCTCGGCGCTGCATCCGGCGCGATTGCAGGTCTTGTCGCCATCACCCCGGCCGCAGGAGCACTCAGCCCGCTCGGTTCCATCGCCCTCGGGTTCCTCGGCGGCATTATCGCCTGCCTGTGTATCAGTCTGAAGTACCGCTGGGGCTTCGATGACTCCCTGGATGTCGTTGGCGTCCACTTGTGCGCTGGTCTGTGGGGAACCATCGGGTTGGCCTTCTTCGCCACGGATAACGGCATCCTTACGGGTCACCTCTCGGAAGGCTTCAAGCTGCTCGTCGTCCAGGCGCTCATCGCTCTCGTCGCCATGCTGTTCTCCGCTGCCGTTACGCTGGTTGTGGCGCTCCTCATCCGCGCCACCCTGGGGTGGAGGGCCGATGATGAAGACCAAGGCATCGACCTGAGCGAGCACCGCGAGTCCGCCTATGACTTCCGTGAGTCCGTGGCGTCTCACCGTCGCCACACCCACGACGCTAGGATTAACCCTGCACCTACCGTCCAGCCGCGGGTCGACACCGCCGGAGCTAAGGAGTAACAGATGAAGCTCATCACTGCCATCGTCAAACCGTTCACGCTGCCGGACATCCGTGAAGCCCTCGAACAGCACGACGTGCACGGCCTGACCGTGACCGAGACCCAGGGTTTTGGTCAGCAGCGCGGCCACAGCGAGGTCTACCGCGGCGCCGAGTACGCCACCGATTTCGTACCCAAGGTCAAGCTTGAGGTGGTGACGGCCGACGAGCAGGTGGAGGACATCCTCTCCGCTATCGTCGACGCCGCCTACACCGGCAAGATCGGTGACGGCAAGATTTGGATCACGCACGTCGAGGACGTCATCCGCGTACGCACCGGTGAACGCGGCGAGGCCGCTCTCTAAAAGGTGTCTACGGCCGCCCAACTGCGTGAGGACGCCTACGCTTCGGCGCTGCGCCTCACACAGTCCCTGCAGCTTCCGCCCGGCTGTGCGCTTGCCGCCACGGGTTCTTTTGCCCGGCGGGCGATGACCCCTTTTTCGGATCTCGACCTGATTCTCCTCCACCCGGATGACACCGAGCTTCCCGAGGACGTCGTCTCCGAAATCTGGTACCCCATCTGGGACGCCAAATACCGGCTTGACTACGCCGTGCGCACCCCGCGCGAGTTCGGTGCCATCGCCGGATCTGATCCCGCCGCCGGCTTCGCGCAGCTGGATCTGGCTTTCGTCGCCGGCGACAAGCAGCTCGTGGACTCCACCCGCGCCCAGGTCTATGCCTCGTGGCGCCGCCTGTTGCAGAGCAACTTCGATGCTTTCGTCGACCTAGCAATCACCCGCTGGCGCCGGTCCGGGACCCTGGCCACGATGACCCACCCGGATATCAAGAATGGGCGGGGCGGCCTGCGCGACATCCAATTCTTGCGGGCCCTCGCCCTGGGCAACCTCGCCGACGCCCCAGCGCTCGAGGAAGAGCAGGCCCTGCTTCTCGACGTCCGCACGCTCCTCCACGTCACCGCCCGCCGACACCGCGACGTCCTCGATCCCGAATTCGCTGAGGAGATAGCTCACGAGTTGGGTTTTGCCGACCGCTATGACTTGTCTGCGGCCGTCGTGACTGCCGCCGCAGCGGTGGACAAGGCCGTGGAGCGGGCATTGGCAACGGCGCGGGGCGTGGTGGCCAGGCGCAGCCACAACCGCACACGTAAGCCCCTCGATATCGGGGTGGTTGATGTCGGGGGCGAGATCCGCCTCGCTCGCACCGCCGATCTCGACGAGCCGTGGCTGCTCCTGCGCGTGGCCGCCGCTGCGGCGCGCTCGGGCAGAACAGTGCCCTCCCACGTCTGGGAGCAATTGCGCGAGTTGCCGGAACTGCCCGAACGCTGGCCCGCCGCCGCGACGGATGCCTTCTTCAGCCTGTTGTCCTCGCCGCTCAACACTCCGCGCCTCATCCAGGAGATGGACGCTCACGGATTGTGGGAGCGGCTCGTCCCAGAGTGGGAGCACATCCGGGGGCTGTTGCCGCGCGAGCGCACGCACGCTCACACCGTGGACTACCACTCCATCCTTACCGCCGCGCGCTGTGCGGAAGCGCGCACCTCCGTGGCCCGGCCGGACCTGCTGCTCCTGGTGGGGCTCTATCACGACATCGGCAAAGGCTATGGGCGCCCGCACGAGATGGTGGGGGCGGAGATGGTGGCGCGAGCCGCAGCCAAGCTTGGTCTCGACCTGGCGGATCGCTCCCGCGTACAAACCGTGGTCGCTGAGCACACCACGCTGACGCGCATCGTCTCCCGCACGGACCCTTCATCCGATGAAGCCCGTGACGAGCTCCTCGAAGCTGTGCGCTATGACTACCTCACCTTGGCTCTCCTCGTCGTGCTCGCCCGCGCAGATGCCGAATCCACCGGACCCGGTGTGTGGAACCGCAGGCTAGAGCAGGGCATCGAAGCGGTCAGCGGGCGCGCTTTTGCGCAGTTGGAGGCACTGCGCCCAGTTCGTCCTCTGGTTGCCGCCGACCGCGACATCGGCCTGCGCCACAACCCGGAGGATGACAGCTTTACCGTCCTGTGGCGCGGCAACTACCAAAGGGAGGCCGTGCGTCCGCTGGCCCTGATTGCCGCACTGGGCTGGAATATTCTTTCCTCGCGCCTCGTACGCACCGAGGAGGGCTATGCCGGCGAGTTCGACATCCGCGCTCTGCACGGTGCCATCGATCTCGCCACGGTGGAGGAGCGCCTCGTTCAGTCCTATAAATCTGGCACCTATACCGTGCTGCCCGATTTTGTGCCGGGGCCCGCGACCGCGATGTGGAGCAGTGGAGTCTTCGAAGTTCGGATCGATGACTACCCGGGTACGCTCGGCCACGTGCTGGCGCTGCTTCCCGAGTGCGAGTGGGTATCCACCGCCGCGCCGGGCGCCACGATGGTGCTCCACGCCGTGCCGCTTGGCGACGTCCCCCGCGCCGCCCTCGTCCGGAATGTGACCCAAGCACTGGTCAACGGCTAAGCTGGGGAAGTTATAAATTTATCCACGATAGTTGAGGGAGCACTGCACCGTGTTTGAGTCTTTGTCTGACCGCTTGCAATCAGCCCTGTCCGGCCTGCGCGGCAAGGGCAAGCTGACCGAGGCGGACATCAACGCCACAGCGCGCGAAATCCGCCTTGCGTTGTTGGAGGCGGACGTCTCGCTCAACGTCGTGCGCGGCTTTATCAAGCGCATCAAGGAGCGTGCGGCCGGTGCCGAGGTCTCCGAGGCCCTCAACCCGGCGCAGCAGGTAGTCAAAATCGTCAACGAGGAGCTCATCGAGATTCTCGGCGGCGAGACCCGCCGCCTCAACCTGGCCAAGAATCCGCCGACGGTCATCATGCTCGCCGGCCTCCAAGGTGCTGGTAAGACCACTTTGGCGGGCAAGCTTTCCAAGCACCTTGCCTCCAAGGGACATACCCCGATGCTGGTGGCCTGTGACCTCCAGCGCCCGGGCGCGGTGCAGCAGCTCCAAATCGTTGGCGAGCGCGCCGGGGTCGACGTCTACGCGCCGGATCCTGGCACCTCCCTGGACTCCCACGAGCATGAGATGGGTACCTCGCATGGGGATCCGGTGGACGTCGCCAAGCGCGGCATCGAAGAGGCTAAGCGTACGCAGCACGACATCGTCATCATCGATACCGCTGGTCGCCTCGGCATCGATGAGACCCTGATGACGCAGGCGCGCAACATCCGCGATGCCGTCAACCCGGACGAAGTGCTCTTCGTCATTGACTCCATGATCGGCCAAGACGCCGTGCAGACCGCTGAAGCTTTCCGCGATGGCGTGGACTTTACCGGTGTCGTCCTGACCAAGCTGGATGGTGATGCCCGCGGTGGTGCAGCCCTGTCCATCCGTGAGGTCACGGGTAAGCCCATCATGTTCGCCTCCACAGGTGAGAAGCTCGAGGACTTCGACGTCTTCCACCCGGAGCGCATGTCCTCGCGCATCTTGGGCATGGGTGACCTGCTGACACTTATCGAGCAGGCGGAGTCCAAGCTGGATCAGTCCAAGGCGGAGGAAGCCGCCAAGAAGATGGGCTCCGGCGAGATGACGCTCAATGACTTCTTGGACATGATGCTCATGGTGCGCAACCTGGGGCCGATGGGCAACCTGCTCAAGATGATGCCGGGCGGCAACAAGATGAACCAGATCGCCGACATGGTCGACGAGAAGCAGCTCGACCGCATCCAGGCCATCATCCGCGGTATGACCCCGGAGGAGCGCGAGAACCCGAAGATTCTCAACGCTTCGCGCCGCAAGCGTATTGCCCTTGGTTCCGGTGTGAGCGTTTCTGACGTCAACCAGCTCATCGAGCGCTTCACCGAAGCCAAGAAGATGATGTCGCAGATGGCCGGTCGTTTTGGTATGCCGGGCATGGGCGGTGGGCGTTCCGCTACCAAGAAGAAGCCGAAGGGCCGCAAGGGCAAGAACGGCAAGCGCAAGCCGCCGAAGCGTCGTGGTGGCGGCGGTATGCCGGGTGGCATGCCGTCGATGCAGGAGCTGCAAAAGATGCAGGAGCAAATGGGCGGCGGCATGCCCGGACTAGGCGATATAAAGATGCCGAAGGGCATGGAAAATATCGACCTCAGCAACCTGGACTTTGGGCAGGGCAAGAAGAAATAACCGAAGAAGAACATAGCCTTCTTCGGTGAGACAAGGGCCGGCGCTTTGTAGCGCCGGCCCTTCTGCGTACTAGATGGCTTCTCCTGTGGGGTAGGCCGGATAGGGGATGGGCTCCGCGGGTGTGGCCGGAGGCGTCTCAGCGGACTGGGGGATCACGGGGCTATCGGCGGGAATCTGCGGGGGCTGCTGTTTGACCTGCTCGCCGTTGAGGATAGGCGCGATTGCTTCACGGATGAGCGGGATGGCAGAGTCGGCGAAGGCCTTGGTGAAGTGGTGCATATCGCGATAGACCATAATATTGCCGATGATGACCGGGCAATCGCCGTCGGCGTTGCAGAACCACTTCGAGGTGTCCACGGCGAGCATGTTGTCGTACTGCGAGAGGACTTCAGCGCCGGGGTCATAGGGCGCGTAGACCTCCTCGAAACGCATGCCACACCCGAGGGAATCCTTGGTGGCCACGTAGCACTCATCAAACTGGCGGCCATTGCCGTGTTCATCGAAGCCCCACGGGTTGTCGCGGAAGCCTACAAAGGGGATATCGTGCTTGGCCAGCTCGTCCCAGAAGGCTATGTAGCCTGGTGGGACAGCATCGGGGCCGTGGCCGAACGGCTGTCCTGGCCGCGTGGAATTGGACACAACCAACGCTGGGTCCGCGTCGATGATGCGCTTGACCACTTCCTTGCTCCATTCGGCGCAAGAGGGCTTCACACTCAGTTCATCGCCCAACTCGATGGGGCAACCCACGCGGGTAAGCGGGACGAGCTTAAAGCCCATCTCGCGGCCCAAGTAATCCAGCGCCGAGGAGAACTGCTCCGCATGCGAGCCACCAACCAAGTAGACCTCGACGTCGGAATCAACGTCACCAAAGATGCACGGCGTCACGCCGTCTTTCTGCATCTCGATGAAGTAGTCCGTTGGTTCCTGCTCCGGAATGAAGCACCAATTATCAGCGACCGGCGGCTGGATGCCGCGCGCGAGAATCGGGTCAGGCTTGATCTCTACGTTCTCAGGCGGCGTGATGTTCTCAACGAAGGTCGTGGCTCCCGGGTAGAGCCTCGGATCTAGGATTTCGCGGTTGGCCTCCTGCAGGCTACGCAGCCACAGCGGCTGAACGGCCACGAGAGCAATGGTGCAGGCAGCAACGACGACGCCACCGACCCCGCGGAGAGCGCCGGTGCGGGTGCGGAGGTCGGCGAGGCCGCGGTGGACGGGGAGGTCGTCGGCAAGCGGGCGTTTGCGGTGTTGGCGCAGGGGCTTCTCGACGAAACGATGCGTCACGTCCGCCAAGCCCAGCGACACCACGATAATGATGGCACCGAGCCACCACGGAGGGGTTTCCAGGCCGAGGGCGGCGATGGAAATGATGAGCAGAGGCCAGTGCCACAGATAGAGCGGGTAGGCGATATCACCGAGCCAACGAGAAACCCGGGTGGTGAGCACCCGCGAGAAAGACCCGCCGGAACCGATAATGATGAGCACCGCGCCGCCGATCGGCAACAGGGACAGCGGCCCAGGGAATGCCAAGGTATCGGAGATAACCAGACCGGTGCAGGCGAGCGCGGCCAGACCGACGGCGGTGGCGAGGTTGGACAAGTGTTGCGGCATGCGCAGGTGCGAGCCATAGATAACGAGCACCGCGCCCAAAGTCAGCTCCCACGCGCGCGACCATGTGGAGTAGTAGTTCTCCGGGGTGCCAAAGAGCCCGTCGCGGGATGCATAGGCAAAAGAAGCGACGGTAACTACGAGGAGAATCGGGCCAGCGATGGAATTAATGGAAGAGAAGCGCTGTTCTCGCAGGCCCGTGTTCTTGGGGCGCAGGCGCATGAAAGCGGCCAGGCCGAGAGCGAAGAAGATGCCCAGCAGGTAGAACTGGCCCTGGACCGCCATGGACCACATGTGTTGCAGTGGTGATGTGCTTGCGGAGGCAGCGGCGTAGTCAGCGTTCTGCCGCGCTAATTCCCAGTTCTGGTAGTAGAAGACCGTCGCAGTGATCTGCTTGGTGAGCTCCGTGTTCATGAGCTTCGGAGCGAAAAGCCGGACGAGTAGATAGCTCACGCCGATGACGAGCACGAGGGAAGGAACAAGCCGGCGGAGCGTGCGCCAGATGGGCCACCACGGGTTCAGGGAGGCGTTGGGCCGCGCGGCATAGCGCAGCTGCGAGCCCAAGAAGAAGTACCCGGAAAGCAGGAGGAAGACATCGACGCCACCTGAGACACGACCAACGAAGACGTGGTACAGAACAACCAAGGCGATCGCGATGCCGCGGAGGCCGTCAAGGTCGTAACGGTAGCGGAATGTGGAGGGTGCTTGTTTATTCATAAAAGGAGGATTGTGTGGCGGCGAAATAACCGCATTACAGACTACCCCTTTCACGGGGTAAGGCCTAACTATGCAAGAGCTAAAGGGAATTTCCTATCTCGTGTGGGTTCCGCTAAAGTTGTTGAGGTTGTTCACGCACCGCGTGGAGGACACGTAAAACTTCATCTCTGCGTAACGCCGGTACCGCCTACGGACGGCCGGCACGTCACGCGCAGGATAAATCCAAGGGTTGAACCGGCGCGCCAGAAAGCGGCGCGTGTCTGAACTGCCCGGTGACTAGAAAAGGAGCCAATCATGGCCGTTAAGATCAAGCTGCAGCGTATGGGTAAGATCCGCAACGCTGAGTACCGCGTCATCGTCGCTGATGCACGCACCCGCCGCTCCGGCAAGGCTATCGAGAACATCGGTATCTACCAGCCGAAGCAGGAGCCGTCCCTGATCCAGATCGATTCCGAGCGCGCTCAGTACTGGCTGGGTGTCGGTGCGCAGCCGACCGAGCCGGTTCTCGCACTGCTCAAGGTGACCGGTGACTGGCAGAAGTTCAAGGGTCTGCCGGGCGCAGAGGGCACCTTGAAGGTTGCTGAGCCGAAGCCGTCCAAGCTGGATCTCTTCAACGCTGCTCTGGCTGAGGCCAACAACGGCCCGACCATCGAGGCCATCACCGAGAAGAAGCGCAAGGCCAAGGAAGAGGCTGAGGCTAAGGCTGCCGCCGAGAAGGCTGCTGAGGAAGCCGCTGCTGCTGAGGCTGCTAAGGCCGAGGAAGAGGCCGCTAAGGCTGAAGAGGCCGACTCCGCTGAGGCTGAGGAGTCCGCAGAGTAATTCCTGCACTCCAAACGTAATATCCCCGCTGACCAGTAGGTCGCGGGGATTATCTAGTTTTTCGGCCGTGGGAGGCGGACCTCCAGAGGGTTTTCGAAGTCCAAGCCGCGGGCAGCGGAGGCAATAACTGACTGCGCCATAGCTTCCACCTTTTCCTCCGGTAGCGACCCCAAATGACCGCTGAGGCACAAGACCGTGAAGCCGTGCACCGTTGACCAGCCGGCCAGGCAATTTTGCATCATGTGCTGCCTCTTGGGTTGCTGGCCGATGGATCGCGCGTACTGCTCCATGTAGCCGTAGAAATTGAACATGGCTTGCACACGTGGATCTTCGCCGGGCCCCTCAGCCGCGGCTACGAGCCCGGCCGGAATATCAAAGCTGCTCGCGGCCATCATGCACATAAAGAAGTGCGGCTCTTCCAAGGCGTGGTGGAAGTAGGTGAAACCGGCCGCCATCATCTTGTCAATGATGGTGCCCTCAGTCGTTTCGAAGGTATCGCTGAGCTTGTTGATGAGTTCGTAGGTGGCGACGGCCCCGACGGCGTCGAGAAGCGCGGCTTGGTCCTTGAAGTGACGGTAGGCGGCGGTGGGGGAGACGCCCACCGCGCGCGTTGCGGCGCGAATCGTCACAGCCTCCGGTCCGCCCTCCCGGCCGAGCTTAATGGCCTCTCGGAGGATCTCTTCATGCAAATTTCCGTGATGATACGGCTTCGAACTACTCACGATATAAGAATAGTACTAAAAGTCTAGACATTCGCGCCAGTGTTCGGTGTCAACATGGTGAGCAGCATGAGTGCAGGTTCCTCGTTACATGTCACCGCATGCGGCACGTACGCCGGAAGGTGCACTATGCGTCCGGGAGCGAGCACCTCATCTTGTTCCCCGCAACTAAAAATCACCGATCCCTGGAGCACCTGGACGGTGATGGGGTGCGCGGCCTTGTGATCAGGTAGGTCTTGTCCAGGCAGGAAGGAGAAGAGGATGAGGTTCGCGCCGTCGGCACTGAGGACCCTCTTAACGGCTGGTCTGGGGCGTGCGGGGTGTGGCTCGGGGGCCTCATCGCGTAGATCCAGCGTTGTGAGGGCGGCACTGTTGTGGGAGGCGTCGCCAAAGGTGGTTGCATCATTGATGGGAAGCTCAGTCATGCCGCCCCAGCGTAGCCCGTTAAGCTAGCAGGCATGGAACTACTCATTGGTCGCGTGGTGAAATCCCACGGCATTAAAGGCGAGGTCTCCGTCGAGGTGACCACCGATTCCCCTGAGACCCGATTCGCCGTCGGCGAGGTTCTCCACGGCACACAAGGCAAGAAGGAACACGAACTCACCATCGCGGCGGTGCGCGCCCACAAGGGGCGCCTGCTCATCACCTTTAAGGAAATCCCGGACCGCACGGCCGCGGACTCGCTGCGTGGCACCCAGTTCTTTGCCGAACCCCTGGATGATCCCGAGGATGACGGCTTCTATGACCACGAGTTGGAAGGCCTGCGCGTCCTCCTCGACGGTGTAGAGGTGGGCGAGGTGACCGGCGTGACGCACGGCCCCACGCAGTCCCTCCTGGAAGTCACGCTCACCGATGGCAAAGAAGCGCTCGTCCCCTTTGTGGAGGAGATCGTGCCGGAGGTCGATCTGGAGGAAGGAACCTGCACGATTACTCCACCGGAAGGGCTGCTCGACCTATGAGAATCGACGTTGTCACCATCTTTCCGGAGTATCTCGACCCGCTGCGCCACGCATTGCTGGGCAAGGCCATCGAGCAGGGGAAGCTCGCGGTGGGCGTGCATGACCTGCGCCAGTGGGCCACCGACGTGCATAAATCCGTCGATGATTCCCCCTATGGCGGTGGTCCCGGCATGGTGATGAAGCCTGAGGTGTGGGGGCCCGCGCTTGACGACGTCTCCTCCGGCACCGCCTCCACCCGGGACCTGCAGAGCGCTCTGCCGCACCTGAGCAAGCCGCGCCACGACGATATCCATGGCGTTGAGGCGCGCGCCTATGGCGAGAGCGAGAATTCGGATAAGCCGTTGCTTATCGTGCCGACTCCCGCGGGAGAGCCTTTTACTCAGGCTGATGCGCAAGCGTGGTCTGCGGAGGAGCACATTGTCTTTGCGTGCGGGCGCTACGAGGGCATCGACCAGCGCGTCGTCGACGATGCGCAGCACCGCTACCGTGTACGTGAGGTCTCCATCGGCGACTACGTGCTCATCGGCGGCGAGGTAGCTGTGCTCGTCATCGCCGAAGCCGTGGTGCGCCTCATACCTGGCGTGTTGGGGAACCGGCGCTCGCACGAAGAAGATTCCTTCTCCGATGGCCTGCTGGAGGGGCCCAGCTACACCAAGCCGCGCGAGTGGCGCGGCCTCAAGGTTCCGGACGTGCTGACCTCCGGTGACCACGCCCGTGTGGACCGGTGGCGCCGCGAGCAGTCGCTGGCGCGAACGTGGCAACGCCGCCCAGAGCTGCTCGATGCAGCGGAGTTAAGTGAGGCCGATCGCGCCTACCTGGAAACCTTAAAGGAGGATTGAGATGGACGTCAGCACTGACTTGTCAATACTTATGACTGAGGCTGAATGGAACAAGGTCCTCAAGGCCATGCCGCAGCGCCTGCGCGAAGGAGGCGTCGAACCGCTCGACATCAACGCAGAGATCATCTCCTTTACCTGCGAGCCCGACAATATCTTGGTCACCGAGTACATGGATAAACACGGCCAGCCGCCGGTGAGTGAGCACGTGTGGAGGGTCATCGTCAACGGCACCTCTGACCTGCCGCTGACCAAGGTCACCGCCGCCGTCGCGGAGTGCTTGCCGCCGCACACGCTCTGGTACGGAACCTCAGAGATTGGTCACACCGAGTTTGGCCTGGGCACTTCCTGCGCGTGGCAGGGCGGGGTATAGGGTGAGAAGGTCTTAAGTCCCCGACCCATAAAGAGGTTTTGTGAATATCGCAGCCACCATCGCTGGAGAGCTGGGCGTCAAAGAGCAGTTTGTTGAAGCCGCCCTCAAGCTCATGGCGGAGGGTAACACCGTTCCGTTCATCGCCCGATACCGCAAGGAAGCCACCGGTGGGTTGGATGACTCCCAGCTGCGTATCATCGAGGAACGCTCGACCTACCTTCGGGAACTGGAGGAGCGCAAGGAAACGGTGCTCGCCGCGATTGAGGAGCAGGGCAAGCTGACCGATGAGCTGCGTGCCCTCATCCAGGGCTGCGAGACCAAGGCGCGCCTGGAGGATCTGTACCTGCCGTATAAGAAGCGCCGCAAGACCAAGGCGGATATCGCGCGTGAGGCAGGCTTGGAGCCGCTGACCGATAAGCTCATCGACAACCCCTCGGCGGATCCGGCCGAGCTGGCAGGGGAGTACCTCACCGAAGGTTTCGAGGAAGCGAAGAAGGCCCTCGACGGTGCTCGAGCCATCTTGGTGGACCGTTTTGCGCTGGACGCGGACCTCGTCGGTGAGGTGCGCGAGCGTATGTACACCAGCGGTTCCATGAACGCCGGTGTGGTGGAAGGCAAGGAAGCCGAAGGCGCAAAGTTCAAAGATTACTTCGAGTTCTCCGAGCCTTTCGACAAGCTTCCCTCGCACCGCATCTTGGCGCTGCTGCGCGGTGAGAACGAGGGCGTGCTGCAGCTCAACCTCGATGCCGGCGATGACGCCATCTACGAGGGCATGATCGCAGATCGCTTCGACCTAGACGTTGACACCTCCCGCTGGCTTGCCGACGCCGTCCACTGGGGCTGGCGCACCAAACTCTCCATCTCCTCGGGCCTCGACGTGCGCATGCGCCTGAAAGAGAAGGCGGAGGAAGGCGCGCTCAAGGTTTTCGCGACCAACCTGCGCGATGTTCTGCTGGCGGCCCCGGCGGGCCAGCGCGCGACGCTGGGCTTGGACCCGGGCTACCGCAACGGCGTCAAGTGTGCGGTCGTCGACCCGACGGGCAAGGTCCTTGCCACCACCATCGTCTACCCGCACCAGCCGCAGCAGAAGTGGGCTGAGGCGGTGAGAGAGTTGGCGTCGTTAAGCGCGGCTCATTCGGTGGACCTCATGGCAATTGGTAATGGCACCGCGTCGCGGGAGACGGAGAAGCTTGCCGGTGAAGTCGCGGACCTCATCGCGCAGGCGGGTGGGAAGCGGCCGAGCCCGGTCGTGGTGTCGGAGGCGGGCGCGTCGGTGTATTCGGCTTCGCAGCTGGCGGCCGATGAGTTCCCCGACATGGATGTCTCACTGCGCGGCGCGGTGTCCATCGCGCGCCGCCTGCAGGACCCGCTGGCGGAGCTGGTGAAGATTGACCCGAAGGCCATTGGCGTGGGGCAGTACCAACATGACGTCAACCAGGTCGCACTCGCGCGCACGCTCGATGGCGTGGTGGAAGACGCGGTGAATGGCGTCGGCGTGGACCTGAACACGGCGTCGGCCCCGCTGCTGGAGCGCGTGGCTGGTGTGAACTCCACGATTGCGGCCAACATCGTGGCCTACCGCGATGAGAATGGCACGTTTGCCTCGCGCAAGGAGCTGAAGAAGGTGCCGCGCTTGGGGCCGAAGGCTTTCGAGCAGGCGGCGGGCTTCCTGCGCATCAATGGCGGTAAGGATCCGCTCGATGCCTCGGCCGTGCACCCGGAGGCCTACCCGGTGGTGGCGCGCATCGCGGAGAAGACTGGTCTGGGGGTCTCGGAGCTCATCGGCAATTCGCGGGTGTTGACGAAGCTGTCGCCGGCGGACTTCGCCGACGACACCTTCGGTGTGCCGACGGTGACGGATATCATCGCGGAGCTGGACAAGCCGGGCCGCGACCCGCGCCCGGAGTTTAAGACCGCGACGTTCAAGGAGGGCGTGGATAAGGTCTCGGACTTGAAACCGGGCATGATTCTGGAGGGCACCGTGACCAACGTTGCGGCCTTCGGTGCGTTCATCGACGTTGGCGTGCACCAAGACGGGCTTGTGCATGTGTCCGCGATGAGCCACAAGTTCGTCTCCGACCCGCACGATGTGGTCCGCTCGGGCCAGGTAGTGAAGGTGAAGGTCATGGAGGTAGACGTGGAGCGCCAGCGCATTGGTTTGTCGCTGCGGCTTGACGACGAACCCGGCCAGCCCGCGCCTAAGCGCCGCAACGACGGTGGGCGTTCCGAGGGGCGCGGCGGCCGCTCCGACCGGCGCAACTCCCGCCGCGACGGTGGGCGTGGCCGCGTGGACCGCGGCGGCGGTGGCTCAATGGCCGACGCTCTCAAGAAGGCCGGCTTCTAACCGTTCAAACGGTCGGAGCTTTGTGTGTTCTCGCCCCAGCGGCGGCTTTAGAGTCCGTCTCCTGAGAATCCGAGATCGTTCAGTGCAGACGGCGGGATGAGACTTAGCTGAGGGATCGCCGAAGGCGCGGAAAGCCTCGCGGTTTTGCGGGGCCTCCGCGTGGATTAGGCGCCATGCTGGGGTGAGCTGCTCTGGCGGCACGGTGCTGGGGTGTGAGCTACCCAGGCGGTGGGCTACCGTTTGGTGGATCTGGCGGTTGGGCGTGGGTTTTGTCGGCGGCGAGTTGTTTGACCGCTTTTTGGTAGGCCGGCTGCGCGGTAATCGGCGTTCCCCAGGGCGGGATGTAGTCAACGGGTCCCCTCAGTCGAAAGACATAGCCTCTGCCGGTCGGGCTGGTGGGGTCATCGTCGTTGATGCCGTTGTGGTAGGCGCACAGCATGGTCAGGTTGGGCGGGTTGGTCTCCCCGCCTGCCTGCCAGGGAATGATGTGGTGGACTTGGCAGTAGTCCGCCGGTTTATTGCAGTCCTCGATAGCGCAGGTGGGGTGTTCGGCGCTGGCCATGATGCGCTGCTCGAGGCTGGCAAAGCGCGAAAGTCGGTGCAACCACACCGGCCCGATGGTGGGGTGGACCAATGTGGCGTAGCCAGTTTCGGCGAACTTGTAGGTGAGAAACTCTGCGCCACTCATGCGCCCGCCGTTGGTGAGCTCGAGTTCGATGTCGTCGCCGTCATGGCGGACGACTTTGTCGAGCTCGTCGAGCGTTATCACGACGTTGGTTCCCACCGCCGGCCGCGAGCCCACGCCTTCTTTGAAGAAAACCTGGTGGGTGGCGTCCAGGAGGTCGGCGGGGTTGATGGACTCGAGTGTGCTGCGAATGGTGGATATGTTCAGAGCGGTATCGGTAACCGTGAGCGAGTGCGGGCCATTCTTGCGGTAGGTCAGCCGCACCCCTGGTGAAGGCACGCGTTTGGGCCTGAGCTCCTTCAAGCGCTCCACCGCCACTGAAGCAACCCGTTCTGAAGGCGTGGATGCCAGCGCGACGCGCAAATTCCAGACATCGAGCTGTTTCTTCAACTTGGCGGTGTAGGACTCAATCAGGTTCAACGTGGCCAGGTCGTGGCCCTGGCGTTGGGCCGCCTGACGCGCTGCGCGCTGCTTTCCGGTGAAGCGGGTATCGCCGAAATAAATGGCATGAAGCGACGCCAGCTCCGCGGCATCACCGGCCGAGGCGCCGAGCGCACGTAAGCCTTCGGGTGTGCTGGTTGCTGCTTCCACCAACGCAATCCCCGAATTGCGAAGGCGGATGTAGGTTTCGATATCCCCCATGGGCACAGAGACTAAAACAGGCCTTAATGCCTCGCAACCGGAGGAGAAAACGCCCTGTTCATGTGCCTCATAACTTGGATCTCACGCGGGAATGGCCAGCACCCACACGGCCAAACGCAGCCCCGAGCTCGTAATCCACGCGAAAAAACTGGACGGGGCGCAATGGCACGAATGATAATAAGTTTATGTCGTCAACTCCTCCAGTGGTATGTTTGGTGAAACAAACGATCTAGCGGTCTCGCTCATGCTCGCTCTTTCGTCGAATATGCCTGGACAGAGGGTTAGAAGCGGACCTGAGCTATCACTATAAGGAGGCGGGAATGAGCCGTGAGACTGAAGAAGACCGGAAGAATGGTTCTTCGCCTGGTCGGGCGAATGAGGGGAGTGCTGCGACCCGCGACAGCGAAGCCATGGGCTGGCACCGCGTCCTGGATTGGCGCCCCACGAGTACCGTGTCGCGCGTGCTCATCGTTTTTCTTCTCGTTGCACCGCTGATCGTCGCCGGCACCATGATGTGGGCCATGTGGGACCCGTCAAAGTACATGCGCAACATTGACCTGGCGGTGGTGAATGAGGATGCGGGCGTCGAGAAGCAGGGCAAATACACCAATTACGGTGATCAGGTCGTCGAAGGCCTGTTGGAGACGGGGTACCTGAACTTCGCCGAGGTCAGCAAAGACGATGGGGACGAGGGGTTGCTCAAGGGCAAGTACCTCATGGTGGTGACCATCCCGGAGAACTTTTCCGAGCAGGCCGTCACCATCATCAGCGATAAACCAGTCAAACCGGAGATTCATTTCGCCACCAATGATTATTACGGCACGAATGGCTCGGTGATTTCCTCCAGCCTCATCCCGCAGGTCCAGACCAGCGTGGAAAATGCGATTTCCAAGAAATACGCTGACCAGGTCATCGAAGGTCTCAACAAACTCAGCGACGGCCTAGGCACCGCGGCGGAGGGCGCCGGCCGTCTCGATGAGGGTGCGGGCAAATTGCAGGAAGGCGGCGGGCGCGCGGTCGAGGGAATCGCCAAGCTGGACGCCGGCGCGGGCGATCTCAACAACGGTACGGGCCAGCTGCTGGACGGCACGAACCGCCTGAATGACGGAGTAGGACGCCTCAGCGATGGCGCCGCGCAGCTCGATGATGGCGCCGCCCAGCTTGCCGACGGCTCCGACAAGCTCCTTGCCGGCACCGGCCGCCTAGCGGATGGCGCGGGTCAGATCGACGGCGGTGTTAACCAGCTCACGGGCATGCTCATCCCGGTGCTCAAGCAGGCGCAGGCTGTGGCCCCGGCACTCCTGCAGCTTGTCGACGTCCTCCGCGGCCTCGGCATGCACCAACAAGCTGAGCAGCTTTATTCACTGGTCTCCAAGCTGGACCCGGCCGCCAGCGGCAACATGGTGGCGCAGTTGGAGAAGCTTTCTGCCGGCACCGGCCAGCTCTACTACAACCTGGCTGATCCCAATTCGGAGTACCTGGGCGGCATGATGGCTCTTAATGACGGTGCGCACCGCTTGTCCGATGGTTCCCAGCAGCTGCGTGCGGGTGTTGGCGAACTGAGCGACGGTGCCGCCCAGCTGAAGGACGGTGCTTCCCGCTTGCACGAGGGCACCGGCACGTTGAAGGATGGCACGAGCCAGCTCGCCGCCGGTGGCACGGAGTTGAAGGATGGCATGGACCAGCTCAAGGCGGGCTCGAACGAATTGGCCACCAAGCTTGCCGACGGCGCCGCCAAGGCCCCCTCCATTACCCAGCCGGATACGTCTGCGCAGAACATGGCCGTGCCCATCAACTTCACCTCCTCCAACCTTCACCCAGTGCAGACGGTGGTCGACCCGGTCGATCCAACCCAGAAGAACATCACCGGTGGCGTATCGATGCTCTTCGTGCTCGTCTTCGGATTCCTCGTCATGCTGCTGGTTGCCATGACACTGCCGTACTACCTGGGGCGCCGGGGCGAGTCGGCCACGAGCCCGGTGCGCGGTATCCTCGCAGCCTTTGGAGTCGTGGCGGGCTTGAATTTCCTCGTCCTAGCCTTCATGGCCTTCATGTCCTCCATGATGGGATGGTCACCGGCGAGCTGGCCGATGATGCTGCTAGTTATCGCCGCCATCGCCGCCGTGGGGGCGGCGACCTACCAGTTCTTCCTGGTCACCTTTGGACGCAAGATCGGCGCCATCTTCGCCGTAGGTGCGTTCGCTCTGGGCATCATGGTCTTCGGCGGTGTATGGCCGGTGGCGGCGATTCCGCGCCCGTTGAGCATGCTGCATCCTTTCCATCCGATGTCCTATGCGAAGAATGCCTTTACCCGCGCCACCGACGGCATCCACGACGGAACTTTCTGGGCCGGTATTGCAGTGTTGTTTATTGTGACTGCCCTCGCACTGGTGGCTTCCTGCGTGGTCTTCCGGGCTCGCCACCATGGCACCGCCCGAATTGTGGACGAGCACCTCTTCCGCGCTCCGGCGGTGGTCGACGCCTAGTAATCGCGAGACGCGAGCCCACCCGGAAGGTTACGCAGCTCGATGCCCATATCCGCTGCCAGATCGGCGTAGCGTAGGACGAAGCCAGCGCTGCGCCCACCGGAGGGGCAGGCAACGTAGACCAGTTCGGAAGAGCACGAAGCGAGCGCACGGCGCACGGCATCATCATCGGTGACGGTATGCCAGGGCAGTGACACCGTGGCATCAGGAAAGCCGGTGTTCTCGGAGATATCGAGGAGGGCGGCGTGGCCGTCGCGAAGCTCAGGCGGAAAGCTGCGCTCTCCGGGCAAGGTGCTGACCAGCGGGCGCGCAGGATCCGGGCCGACTGTGAGCGTGCGGAAACTACCGGGCAGCGCCTCATAGGACGTAACACGGCCACGCAGCTCCTCATGGTGCGGAAGCTTCCCCAACCAGCCCAGCGTCGCGGTGGCCATGAGCCCCGCGATGACGGACGTCGTAGCACCCAGGACCCCAGCCGTGGAGCACTCGAGCGCCTCGCCCTCCGGCGGAGCGGGGAAGAGATCACGCAAGCCCACCCCGCGCCCGTCAGCGCAGTCCTTACCGGAATGCCACAGCGCGGCCTGCCCGCCGTAGCGCAGCACGGTTCCCCAAGCCAGCGGGGTAGAGGTGAGCTCGCAGGCGTCTGCGACGAGGTACTTCGTGTCGAAGGTATCTGAGCCATCGAGGACGAGGTCGGCCTCGGCGCAGAGGTCAAGAACAGTAGAGGAAGTCAGCCGCGCGTTGAGCGCGGTGATTTGCAGCTCGGGGGCAAGCTCGCGGGCGCGCGCGGCGGCTACCTCGGCCTTGGGCTTGCCGACGTCCCCCGCACCAAACAGCACCTGCCTGTGCAGGTTGCTGATATCGACGGTATCGGAATCGATGAGCGTGATGCGCCCGATGCCTGCCGCCGCGAGCTGCTGGAGAGCCGGGCAGCCCAGCCCGCCGGCGCCCACGACGAGCAGGTGCGCCGCGTGGAGCCGCTCCTGCGCCGCGTCACCGAAGCCTGGTAGAAGGCGCTGGCGCGAGGTGCGGGCGAGTTCATCTTTGCTGAGCATGGATCCAGTCAACTGCGTCACGGGCCTAGAGAACTTGGTCGGCCCAGGAGGCTAGGCCCTCGAAGGTGGAGGATGCCTGGGCATGTTCGCGCTGCGGGATACGACCGGCGCTGCGCGCGAGTCGTCCCGCTTCGACGGCGTGGCGCATGGCGGTGGCCATGGCTTCCGGATCTTGGCAGCGGTTGACTGCGCTGGCGAGCAGCACGCCGGAGCAGCCGAGCTCCATGGCGAGGGTGGCATCGGAGGCGGTGCCGATGCCGGCGTCGACAAGCACGGGCACCGAGGCCCGCGAGCAGATGAGCTCGAGGTTGTGCGGGTTGAGGATGCCCAGCCCGGTGCCGATGGGGGCGCCCAGCGGCATGACGGCCGCAGCGCCCGCATCCTCGAGGCGCTGGGCGGCCACGGGATCGTCGCTGGTGTAGGCCAGCACGGTGAAACCTTCGGCGCTGAGCAGTTCGGTGGCGTCGAGGGTCTCCACGACATCGGGCAGGAGCGTGTGCTCGTCGGCGATGACTTCTACCTTGACCCAGGATGTCCCCAGCGCCTCGCGGGCCATGCGGGCGGTGAGCACGGCCTCGCGCGCGGTGCGGCAGCCGGCGGTGTTGGGCAACGGAGCGATGCCCAGCCGGCGCAACAGGTCGAAGATGCTCTCACCGTCACGGGTACCAGCGTGGCGGCGCATGGCCACGGTGGTCAGCTCGGTTCCGGAGGCGACGAGCGCGCGCTCCAAGGCCTCATGGCTCGTGGCCCCACCGGTGCCCATGATGAGGTGGGAAGAAAAGGTGGTATCGGCGATGGTGAGCATTTAACCTCCTTGGACCGCGGTGAGTATTTCCACGGCCGCGCCTTCGGTGAGCGGGGTGGACTCCCACTGTGAGCGGGGAACGACCTGCTCGGACAGTGCCACGGCGGTGCCGTCGGCGTCAATGCCTTTTTCTTCCAGTAGTTGGGCGACGGTGTCTGCTGCCGTGTCATAGGGCTGGCCGTTGAGGATGAGGATCATGGTTGCTCCTTGAGGTGTCGTAGGGGGCTGCAGGCCGCGAGATCAATGCTCGGTGCGGTGCCTTCGATGAGCTCGCGGGTGCAGCGCGCGGCTAGGGCCGTGAGCAGAATGCCGTGGCGGAAATAGCCGGTAGAAATAATAAGTTTCTCGCTCACCCTGCCCAGATACGGCAAGTCATCCGGAGTGCCAGGGCGGGCACCGGCGCTGGCCTCGAGGAACTCGCATTCTTCGACGGCGGGGAGGACGCGGATGGCGTCGCGAAGCAGCGCGTAGACGCCGCCGGCCTGGGCCGTGGCAAGCGTGTCCTCGCGGGTCGTAGCGCCGACGGCGAGGGTGCCATCGCCGCGCGGGATGAGGTAGATGG
Organism: Corynebacterium sp. c25Ua_47; assembly: GCF_039907205.1. Classification (NCBI taxonomy): domain Bacteria; kingdom Bacillati; phylum Actinomycetota; class Actinomycetes; order Mycobacteriales; family Corynebacteriaceae; genus Corynebacterium; species Corynebacterium sp. c25Ua_47. Next base: position 220,840 of record NZ_JASBOH010000001.1, read on the forward strand.
GGCGGTCCTCCACGAAGCCGCGCACCACGCGGGTCAGCAGCGGCTGGAGCTCGTCCGGTACGCGCAGGCGCAGGATATCTCCGTATACCGGGCGCAGGTGCAGCGGGGAATCTGTGAGCCCAGCCGAGGCTGCCCAGTCGATGTCGCGTGCCCCCAAGCCTGCTGCGAGCACCACATCGTCGGCGTGGAATTGGCCTGCGGGAGTGCTCACGACGCCAGTGGCGGCGTCAATAGACTGCGCTGCCGTGCGGAAGAAGCGCACCCCAAGACCCTGGGCAGCGCTGATGAGGGCAGCCGTCCATTGACGGGGGAAGACTTGCGTGTCGCCCGGGATACTCACTGCAGCGGCCAAGCGTGGTGACAGCAACGGTTCGACGCGCCGGGCTTCGCGCACGGTGATGCGCTCGACCTCCATGCCGTGGAGGGACTGATAATCCGCCAGCTCGGTGAGGTGCTGAGCATCCGCGCGGTCGGCGGCGATGACAAGGGTGCCCTCGGCGCGGTAGCCAGTGGGGACCTCCGTGTGGGCGGCAACCAGATCGATAAGCTCTGGGTACCACGCGCCGGAGGCACGCATCAGCGGGAAGAGAGGATCCTGCTGGTAGACCACCTCGGCGGCAGGGGCGAGCATGCCGCCGGCGAAGTGGGTAGCTCCGGAGGCTGGCGCCGGATCCAGCACCGTGACCTTAAAGCCCCGCGCGGCCAGTTCCACGGCGGTGGCCAGACCGATGACGCCCGCGCCGACGACGATGACCGAAGGTTCAGAGCTAGTACTCATCGCGCACCTTCGTCGAAACCGGCAAGCAGCTCGCGGCAATAAGTTTCCGGGTCGGCGGCATTCATGATGCCGCGCACCACAGCGAGGCCGGCCACGCCGGTTGCCGCCAGATCGGCGGCATCCTCAGCGGTGACATCCCCGATGGCTACGAGTGGCACGCGGGAGAGCTTCACCAATTCCGGGTAGGCATGAAGCCCTAATGGCGTGCGGCCGGATTCCTTCGTCGGTGTCGCGCGGAACGGGCCGCAGCCGATGTAGTCAATGACATCTGCGACGTCATTGGCGGACTCAACCAACTCGCGGGTGCCGGTGGTCAGACCGATAACCGCGTCCGGCCCCAACAACGCGCGGGCGGCGGCCACGGGCAGATCGTCCTGGCCAACATGCACGCCGTGCACCGGCTCGCCGGCGTGGCGGAGGGCGGCGGCGACGTCGACGCGGTCGTCGATAAGCACGCGCGTTTCTGGGTTGGCCTGTGCCACCGCGCGTGCTACCTCTCGACCCAGGTGGTAGAGGTCGCGGGCGGAAATCGGCTTGGAGCGTACCTGTACCACCCCGGCACCGCCCCGGGCCGCTGCGGCAGCGATGCGCACGATCTCCGCAGACGTGCCTGCACCTGTGACGAAGTAGCAGCGAAGATCAGGCATGCGTGGTTTCTTCCTCCTGATAGAGCTGAGATCCCTGAGCCTTAAACTCTTCCGACATCTGCTTCTCACCGGCACGGGCAGCGGCCACAACCTCGGGATCGATGGCGTCCTTACCCGGGAAACTTGGCATGCCAAGGGAATCGGAGAAGGTATCTCGGATGTCCTGGCTGATGCGCATAGAGCAGAACTTCGGGCCGCACATGGAACAGAAGTGCGCGGTCTTCGCCGGCTCCGCGGGCAGGGTCTCGTCGTGGTAGGCCTGCGCGGTGTCTGGGTCGAGGGAGAGCGCGAACTGGTCGTGCCAGCGGAACTCAAAGCGAGCCTTGCTCATCGCGTCATCCCAGGCGCGCGCACCTGGGTGGCCCTTGGCCACGTCGGCCGCATGGGCGGCAAGCTTATAGGTGATGACGCCGGTCTTGACGTCATCGCGGTTGGGCAGCCCCAAGTGCTCCTTCGGGGTGACGTAGCACAGCATGGCCGTACCACCCATGGCGATGTGCGCCGCGCCAATGGCGGAGGTGATGTGGTCATAGCCCGGGGCGATATCCGTAACCAGCGGGCCCAGCGTGTAGAAGGGAGCGTCCGAAGCCCAGTCCTGCTCGAGCTCGTTATTTTCCTGAATCATGTTGAGCGGCACGTGCCCCGGGCCTTCCACCATGACCTGGACGTCATACTCCCAGGCGCGCCGGGTGAGCTCACCGATGGTCTTGAGCTCGGCGAACTGGGCGGTGTCGTTGGCATCCGCTAGGGAGCCGGGGCGCAAGCCATCGCCGAGCGAGAAAGCGACGTCGTAGCGCGCAAAAATCTCACAGAGTTCGTCGAAGTTTTCATAGAGGAAGGACTCCTTATGGTGCGCCAGGCACCAGCCCGCCATGATAGAGCCGCCGCGGGACACGATGCCGGTGACGCGGTTCGTGGTCAACGGCACATAGGGCAGCAGCACGCCGGCGTGAACGGTCATGTAGTCCACGCCCTGCTCGCACTGTTCGATGACGGTATCGCGGAAGATTTCCCACGTCAGGTCCTCTGCGACGCCGTTTACCTTCTCCAGCGCCTGGTAGATGGGCACGGTGCCGATGGGGACCGGTGAGTTGCGCAGGATCCACTCGCGCGTGGTGTGGATGTCATCACCGGTGGAGAGGTCCATAACGGTATCCGCGCCCCAGCGGGTGGCCCAGCGCAGCTTCGACACCTCTTCCTCAATAGAGGAGGTCACCGCGGAGTTGCCGATATTGGCGTTGATCTTGGTCAGGAACTTGCGGCCGATAATCATCGGCTCCGACTCGGGGTGGTTGACGTTGTTAGGCAGGATGGCGCGGCCACGGGCGATTTCGGAACGCACGAACTCTGGGTCGCAGTGCTCGCGCAGAGCCACGAACTCCATCTCCTTGGTGATGATCCCCTGGCGTGCGTAGTGCATCTGGGTAACGCGCTTGCCTTCCTTCGCACGCAGCGGCTGGCGACGCTCCCCCTTCCACTCCAAGGAAGCCGCACCGCGGCGCTCGGCCGAGCGGCCATCGTCAGCAAGGTTGCGTGCGCGGCCCTCATACTCTTCAACGTCTCCGCGCTCCGCAATCCATTCGGCGCGCAGGGCCGGCAGGCCTACTTCGGGCTCGCACTCCGGGCCGCGCGTGCGGTAGATGCGGAAGGGTTCATTCGGGCCGGTGGGGGAATCATCCAGCTGGATCTCGGTCTCGGGCACCTCCAGACCTTTCTCCCGGATAGGGGAGTAGGAGTGTTTGGGGTGGATCTCGCCGGAGTCGGTGGACTGGATGGGGTTTTGGGTAGCCGTCATGGCTGCTCCTCTCTTCCTTCGCTGGTGCTAACCAGACAGGTTCGAACGGTGCAGGCGCGGTATCAGCGCCACTCTCAGCCCACTTCCCGTGGGCACCCGTGGGGTATCAGTGCGTCACCCACCTTAGAGCCCCCAGTGGGCAGGTGTCAGGCGTTTGGGGCAATTTGTTCTGCGGGGGTGGGGTGTGGAAAGATAGCGATGTTCTGTGTAATAGGCACGAACCGGTCAGCCGCCTCGCGGTGGCGCCAGGGTCCTCTGTCTTAAACTGAAAAGGAAAACACCAATGGCAAACCTCATTGATAAGGTTGATGCAGCTTCGCTGCGCGACGATATCCCGTCCTTCCGCCCGGGCGATACCCTTGACGTCAACGTCAAGGTCATCGAGGGCAGCACCGAGCGTACCCAGCTCTTCAAGGGTGTCTGCATCCGCCGTCAGGGCGACGGCATCCGCGAGACCTTCACCGTGCGTAAGGTTTCCTTCGGCATCGGCGTTGAGCGTACCTTCCCGGTTCACTCCCCGAACATTGCCTCCATCGAGGTAGTCCGCCGCGGCCGTGTCCGCCGCGCCAAGCTGTACTACCTGCGCGACCTGCGCGGCAAGAAGGCCCGCATCAAGGAGCGCCGCTAATTTACAGCGCGTCACAGCCCTTCGCCTTATCCTCATCGCGAGGAAAGGTGAAGGGCTTTCTTTTTTGGCTTCATCCTTCTAGCGCGCGCCGCGCGGGGCCCACAAGGCCCGTGAGGATAAGACACATTGCTAGGATTTAGTCCGTGGAAAAAGAAAACGACTTTACTGAAGGTTCCCAGGGCGCTGGGGGAGAGGCGTCGGAAAGCGCGGCATCCCCAACTGAGGACAAGAAGCAGATGCCTTGGTTGCTGGAGACTGTCATCGTGGTGGTCTGTGTACTCGCGGTCGTTGGAGTTTTCCAGAACTTCGTGGGCCGGCAGTATGTCATCCCGTCCGGCTCCATGGAGCCGACACTGCACGGCTGCGAAGGGTGTAACAACGACCGTATCTTCACCGAGAAGGTTTCTTATTACGGCGACAAGAGCCCAGAGCCTGGTGATGTCGTGGTCTTTAAGGGGACCCCGGACTGGGACAGCAATTGGGTGTCGCCACGCTCCGATAACCCGGTGATCCACCGTATCCAGGATGCCCTGAGCTACGTGTCGCTCACCCCGCCCGACGAGAACACGCTGGTAAAGCGCGTCATTGCCACCGGTGGCCAGACGGTGTCCTGCCAGGAGGGGGATCCGGCAGTCATGGTGGATGGCAAGCCTATTGAGCAGGATTATGTGCAGGATCCGCCAACCTATCGCGTTGATGAGACCACCGGTTCCTATGCCTGCGGCGGCGCGTATTTTGGCCCCGTGACCGTGCCTGAGGGCAATATCTGGGTAATGGGAGATAACCGCACGGCCTCCGCGGACTCGCGTTATCACATGCAGGATGAGTACCAAGGAACTATCCCGCTGGAAAACGTTCGCGGCAAGGTGATGTTCATCTTCTTCCCCTTCAACCGCATCGGTGGAGTCGATGACCCGGACATCCAGTCCTAGAGTTCGCGATGTCCTGTGGGCGCTGGCAGTTACCTTCGTGGCGCTGGCGCTGATTCAGGCCTTCGTGGGCAGGATGTACCTCATCCCGTCCTCCTCCATGGAACCCACACTGCATGGCTGCCCGGGATGTACGAATGACCGCATCGCCGTGCAGAAGGTGAGCTATTACTTCAACGACCCGCGTCCTGGGGAGGTCGTGGTCTTTTCCGGGCCAGACTCGTGGAACACGTCTTTTGAGGTAAAGCGTTCCCGCAACGTGCTGCTACGCGGCATGCAAAACCTAGGTGCCGCCGTGGGGCTCGTTCCTAACGGCGACAACATCTTGGTCAAGCGAGTCATCGCCACCGGCGGGCAGACCGTGTCGTGCCAGGAGGGAGATCTAGCCGTGATGGTAGATGGCAAGCCCACCAACCAGGACTTCGTTCTGAATCCGCCGGAGATACCTGTTGATGAACGCGTGGGCTCGCAGGCCTGCGGTGGCGCCTACTTTGGTCCCGTCACGGTCCCGGAGGGTCACCTGTGGGTCATGGGAGACAATCGCACAAACTCGCTGGATTCGCGCGCTCATCTCGGAGACAAACTGCAGGGCACCGTACCCGTGGAGAACGTTCGCGGGAAGGTCGCCGCCGTGGTGATGCCGTTCAGCCGCGCCCAGACTATCGATGCTCAACCGGTGTAAACGCTATGCGCCGTCTCAAACAGAAGAGAACCTATGAGGTTGCGCTCTCCAAGGCGGGGCTAGGGCCTGTCGCGGGGGTGGATGAAGCTGGGCGTGGGGCCTGTTGTGGACCGGTGACTATTGCCGCGTGCATCTTGCCCGATCGCATCATTCCCGGTTTGGAGCGGCTCGATGACTCGAAGAAGCTCACGCCGGCGGCCAGGGAGAAGCTGGAGCCGCTGATCAAACGTCGCGCGCTGGCGTGGTCAGTGGTGCACGTGGGAGCAAAGGACATCGATGCCTTTGGCATCCAGCACGCCAACCTGTCGGGGATGCGCCGCGCGGTGGCACAGCTTAAGGTCCGCCCAGGCTATGTGCTGAGCGACGCCCTCTTTGTCCCCGGCCTGCCCACCCCGCAACTGCCGATCATCGGCGGCGATACCGCCGCACGCTGCATCGCCGCGGCAAGCGTTGTGGCCAAGGTGTCTCGTGATCGCTTGATGGATGAGCTCGCGCAGCGCTACCCGGGCTATGCCTTGGAATCGCATAAGGGGTATGGCACCGCCGCACACCAAGAGGCCATCGTGCAGTTGGGAGCGACGCCGGAGCACCGTATGAGTTATCGCAACGTTGCTGGGGCTCATGCGCAATTCCTCGCGCGCGCCTGAAGCCTGAGGCGGGGTGCGGGAACTAAGCTGGTGCTCAATCTGTGACACCGTGATCCCGGTTGATTGTGAGCGAAGGAGAAGCACACCGTGAGCGCTGAGGAACTCGATAACTACGAGGCTGAAGTCGAGCTGTCGCTGTACCGCGAATACCGCGATGTAGTCAGCCAATTCTCCTATGTGGTGGAAACCGAACGCAGGTTTTACCTGGCCAATGCGGTCGAGCTCATTCCGCATACATCGGGGCCGGACGTCTACTACGAGGTCCGTATGTCCGATGCATGGGTATGGGATATGTACCGCTCGGCGCGCTTTGTGCGCTACGTCCGTGTGATCACTTACAAGGACGTCAACATTGAAGAGCTGGACAAGCCGGACTTTGTCCTCCCAGAGTAAAGCTCGTGTGCGGGGTGCGGGTGCCAATAAAGTGGTGAGTCCGGACTAGTTATCCACAGATTTCGTGTGGCGAGACTCGAAGCTCTCGCCAGAGGGATGCCGAGTGAGGTGTTCTGGAAGTGCCGTAAGGGGGTGTGCGGCACAGGAATTGTCTTGTGTCGTGCTTGCGGCGTGTTGTCTACACGTTCAATTCCAAGGAGCACCATAATGACAAAAAATCTAGCGACTTCCGTGCATTCACCGAGCGTGGGGCAGACCATCCGCCCTGCGGATGCACTGGGGAAAGCGGGGGAGAAGTTCGCCGCTGACTTTTACCGAGCGCGCGGGGCTCAGGTGATAGCCGCGAACGTCCACTACCGCGTGGGCGAACTCGACCTCGTTGTGCGCGAGCCTGATGGAACCATCGTCTTCTGTGAAGTTAAAACCCGGGCAACCCGCAACTTTGGCGTGGCTGAAGCGGTAACACCGCGCAAGCTAAAGCGCCTTCGCAAGGCTGCCGCGCAGTGGCTGAGCGCAAAACGGAGTACTACCCAGCCCTTAAGCAAGGTTCGCTTTGATGTACTCGGGCTCGTGTCCACAGGGGCTGAGAAGGGGGAAACCTTCGACGTGGAGTATTTCCAGGGAGTTGACCATGGCTCTCGGTAGGTGCGACACGATTGCGCTAGATGGCGTGCTGGCCAGGGTGGTCACCGTGGAAGCCAACGTGGGTCCCGGGCTGCCCGGTGTCCATGTGGTGGGACTGGGTGATGCCGCGATTTCGGAGTCGCGGGATCGCATCCGGACCGCGGTGAGCAACTCGCACCTACCGTGGCCGAAAACAAAGGTCGTGGTGTCCATGTCACCAGCATCGTTGCCCAAGGCCGGCGCACATTTCGATCTCCCCATGGCGCTGGCTATCTTAGCGGCAGGCCAGAGCGAGAAAAGTCGGCTCAGCGGGGCGCTCGTGCTCGGCGAGCTGGGGCTGGACGGGCAGGTTCGCCCGGTCTCCGGCATCATCCCGGCGATTCTGGCGGCGCGCTCGCAAGGCTATGACACGCTGATCATTCCGGTTGGTAATGCGGCGGAAGCAGCATTGGTTCCCGGCATGCGAGTGCTGGTGGCCGAGACCCTCTGGGATGCTTTCGCTTGGGTATGCGGGAGTGATTGCCTGCCGGATGCGCAGCTGATCACGCACGCTGCGGCGCCCGCGCGTGAACAGGTTGCAGACTTCAGCGAGGTAGCCGGACAGCGGGAAGCCAAGTGGGCAGCAGAGGTTGCCGCGGCTGGCGGCCATCACGTGATGATGGTGGGGCCACCTGGTTCCGGCAAATCAATGATTGCTTCGCGTTTGCCGGGCATCCTTCCGCGCTTGACCACGGAAGAAGCGGTGGAGGCTACCGCGATCCACTCGGTGGCGGGAGCCGTTGGCACGGCGATTTCCCGGGCGCCCTTCATCGCGCCGCACGCTTCGGTCACGAGGGCCGCGCTGATCGGCGGTGGATCGGGGCGCCCGCGGCCAGGTGCGGTGAGTTTGGCACACCATGGCGTGCTTTTTCTCGACGAGGTCAGCGAGGTTCCGGCGCAAGTACTGGATAGCTTGCGCGCACCGCTGGAAGAAGGACAGGTGCGCCTGACTCGGGCTAGCCGCGAGGTAATCTTTCCCGCCCGCTTTCAACTGGTGTTGGCTGCGAACCCGTGCCGCTGTGGCGCTGAGGAACCGTCACGCTGCGAATGCCGGGCAGCAGACAGGATGAACTACCTATCCAACCTTTCGGGCCCATTGCGCGACCGCCTCGACATCATTGTGTCTTTGTCGGGGCAATCCGCGGTACTGCACCCAGAAGGGGAGGAAACCTCCGCAGACATTGCTCAACGCGTGGCCGCCGCCAGGGAACGAATGAAGGCGCGTTGGGAGGCCGATGGGCTGGGAAGCGTAGTCAATGGCGCCGTGTCTGCTTCCTATTTGCGGCGTCATCGCCCAGCAGCGGAGTCGGCCATGATTATGCTTGCTGCCTACTTGGCTGAAGGGGAGCTCAGCCAGCGTGGGGTGGATCGTGTGCTGCGCTTGGCGTGGACGTTGGCAGACCTCGATGGAACCGCCCGTCCCGAGCTCGACCACGTCAGCCGCGCACTCGATCTCCGTGGCGCTGACACGATCGAAAGGCTGGCCGCATGAGCGAACTCAACGTGTCGACCAGCCGTCACACCTGGGCCTACCTCAACCGCGTGGTGGAAGGACCCTCACCAACCCTCCACGGTCTGCTGACCCAATACCCGGCTGAGGAGATAGCGCGAGGAATCCATAAGGGGGAGGACTGGATCGGGCCCCTGCGGCAGGCCACGGCATCGCGGCGGGACTGGCTACGACAAGACGAAGACCTCGCTGCCGCAGAGGCGGTCGGAGCCCGGCTCATCACACCCGATGACGCGGAGTGGCCCGGGGAGGAATTTGCCCGTGCCTTTGGGTTCTACCAGCAGGGGCTCGTCGATGCCCCGGCGACGTTTGATGACCAAGCAGTCCCGCCCCACAGCCTCTGGGTTCGCGGCGGGAACCTGCGCGAAGCGGTAGCCCAATCCGTTGCCCTGGTGGGCACGCGCGCCGTGAGCCGGTACGGCTGGGAGGCGGGCTCACTTCTGGCTGGTGGTCTCGCAGCGCACCAATGGACCGTGGTGTCCGGTGGGGCAGTGGGGGTTGATACAGCGGTGCACGAGGCAGCTCTCGACGCAGGTGGGCAGACCGTCGCGGTGGCGGCCTGCGGTATTGACATTTCCTACCCGGCGCGCAATGCACGTCTCTTTGACAGGATTGCCGGGAATGGGTGCATCGTGTCCGAGTTCGCGCCGGGCACACGGCCACAGCGCTTCCGCTTCTTGTCCCGCAACCGCCTCGTGGCGGCGATGACCAGCGGCACCGTGGTGGTGGAAGCCGGGTTTCGTTCTGGCGCGTTAAACACGCTGAACTGGGCGGAGGCTCTGGGCCGGGTTGCCATGGCGGTACCGGGCCCAGTCACGACGTCTGGGTCCTTGGGGTGCCACCAACGCATCCAGGATGGGCGAGCGCAACTGGTGGCCTCAGTCGATGAAATACGCGGACTCGTGGGCAAAGTCGGGGAAGTAGACGCTGCGGGTCAGTATGAACTTGAGTTCCAGCCAACCCCGGTACAACGCTTGTCCCGCAATGAGCTCAAAGTGTATGACTCCACTCCGCCGGAAAGCGCGGAGGAAGGAGCGAGTGCGGAGGATATCGCGGCTGCTGCGGGAATGCGGGTGGCGCTGACCATCCACCTGCTCGTGGCGATGCAAAAGATGGGGGTGATAACGCGCTCGGGCGCGATGTGGCAGCGCACCTGAGTACACTCATGTGACATGAGTGGAGCATGTGGTAACAGTGAGCGGCGCGTGGGTGGCCAGCTGGAGGAAGCGATCGAGGACTTTGCGGATTATCAGCGCATTGTCCGCGGTCGCTCCGAGGCGACCGTCCGTGGCTACTGTTCAGACCTGCGCCTGCTGGCTGCCGACGTCCCGAGTTTCTCGTCATTTACTCTGAACGCCCTTCGCGCATGGCTGGCGGGTGCCGTCGATGAGGGAAAATCTCGCTCCACGCTGGCGCGGCGTACCGCAGCGGTGCGCGCCTTTTCCACGTGGGCCGCGCGTGAGGGGCACCTCGAGACTGATGTCGCCCAGCGCCTGGCTACGCCCAAGGTGGGCAAGCATCTGCCCACTGTGATGTCGCCCGCCGCCGCCGGGGAGCTGATGGGCAATGCCGTTTCCGCCGATGAGATCCATTTCCTGCGTGATAGCGCCATGCTCGAGTTTCTCTATGCCACCGGTGCGCGTGTAGCCGAATTGGTGAGCCTGGACATCGGGGATGTGGATCTTTCCCGCCGCACCGCGCGCGTGACCGGTAAGGGCAATAAGCAGCGCGTCGTTCCCTTCGGGGACGCGGCCCACGACGCGCTGCGCGCCTGGCTGAAGACGGGGCGCCCCGAGCTCGCCGGTGAAACAGAAGCGGTCTTCGTGGGCACGCGCGGACGCCGAATCGATGCGCGCCAGGTCCGCCGCGTCGTCGAACGCGCCGCACAAGTCACGGGCGCGCCGGGGCTCACCCCGCACGGCCTACGCCACTCCGCGGCTACGCATCTGCTCGAGGGCGGGGCCGATTTACGCATCGTGCAAGAGTTGCTCGGCCATTCTTCTCTGCAGACCACGCAGGTCTATACGCACGTTTCTGCCCAGCGCCTTAAGGACGTCTACGCTCGCTCCCACCCGCGGGCTTGAGTCGAATGACGGGCTCGCCGAGGAGATCCAGCGGGTTGATGTAGTCCTCGCGACCTTTAATTGCACCCCAATGGAGTCCCGGATAGCCATCCACGGACGGCGCGAGCGTGCCGATCACGTCTCCTTCCTGCACTCGGTCACCTTTCTTAACCCGCGCGAACACTGGTTGATAAGTGGTGCGTAGGCCGTTGCCATGAGCAATCGAAAGGGCTGGCTTACCCGCTATGGAGCCTGCGAAGTACACAACGCCGTCGCCAGCGGCACGCACCTTACCGCCGACAGGTAGATCCAGATCGACACCGCGGTGCCCGGCCATCCACCGCTTCTCAGGAGGTTCGAAGCCGCGCAAGACACGCGAAACAACCGGCTCCCCAGTGGTGGGGTCGACGAAGGCGGCGGCGAGGGGGACGTCGGCAAGCGCGGCCCAAACGCATAGCAGGGCAGATAAACAAAGTAGACGGTGACGCATGACCTCAAGCCTGCGCGTGAGCGCGGCTCGAGGGAAGAGCGTGCGGTCGACCTGTGGATAACTCGTTACAGAAGTAACCCATGGTGCGCTAGGGAAAAGTTCGTTAAGCCTGTCAACAATCCAGCGGAGGTGATTCGGTCGCGTCGTTTGGAATCACCGTGTGTGCAGTACTAAGCTAGCCCACAGCAGTCTGTGCTCGGCACCGAATGGTTACCACATGGACTGACTACGCGCGGCGAAGTAGTCGCTTCCTGGGTTAAGGAAGAGACAGTCCGTGGTTGACGTGGTCCCCAGGATAATGGGGTGTTAACCAGGGCCTTCGTTGCTAGGGTGCGGGATAAAACACCGCACAATCTTTGCAAAACCGAAACAACATATAGAAAGCGAGCGAAACATGGCAGTCGTAACCATGCGCGAGCTCCTCGACGCTGGTGTCCACTTCGGTCACCAGACCCGTCGCTGGAACCCGAAGATGAAGCGCTTCATCTTCACCGACCGTAACGGCATCTACATCATCGACCTGCAGCAGACGCTGACCTACATCGATGAGGCCTTCGAGTTCGTGAAGGAGACCGTCGCACACGGCGGCACCATCCTCTTCGTTGGTACCAAGAAGCAGGCTCAGGAAGCCGTTGCTGAAGAAGCTTCCCGCGTTGGTATGCCGTACGTGAACCACCGCTGGCTCGGTGGCATGCTCACCAACTTCCAGACCGTCTCCAAGCGCCTGAAGCGCATGAAGGAGCTGCAGGCTATGGATGCAGCTGAGGACGGCTACAAGGGCCGCACCAAGAAGGAAGTTCTGATGCTGACCCGCGAGCGCACCAAGCTGGAGCGCGTCCTGGGCGGTATCTCCGATATGACCAAGGCTCCGTCCGCACTGTGGATCGTTGACACCAACAAGGAGCACATCGCGGTCAAGGAAGCTCAGAAGCTTAACATCCCGGTTGTTGCCATCCTGGACACCAACTGCGACCCGGATGAGGTCGACTTCCCGATTCCGGGCAACGACGACGCTATCCGCGCCACCAAGCTGCTCTCCGGCATCATCGCCACCGCTGTGGATGAGGGCAAGAAGGCTCGCGAGGAGCGCCAGCTTGCACAGGCCAAGGAGGCTGCCGGCGACACCGCTGAGAAGGACGCCCGCGACGCCGCTGAGGCTGCCGCTGCGTCTGATCCGGCTTCCGCTGAGAAGTCCGAGGACGCCGAGAAGTCCGCAGAGTAATCTGCATACCCGAAGCCCCCGTACCGCACGGCCCACAGAGCCCGCGGAGATGGGGGCTTTTTCTCACGTGTTTTCCTTAACTCGCTAAAGCACGTGACACAACTAGAGGGTTGAAACACCACGCAAAGGGCTCTACATTTCCTCTGCTGGGGGAGTGGGAGAAAGCTAACACCCCCTCAACGCGACGTGGTGGTAGCGATTCAGCTACGCTGTTTCAACGAATACCGTTTAAATCCAAGGAGGATCGCTCCAACTATGGCGAACTACACTGCTGCAGACGTAAAGGCATTGCGTGAGGCCACCGGCGCCGGCATGCTCGATTGCAAGAAGGCTCTCGACGAGTCCCAGGGTGACTACGACAAGGCCGTTGAGTACCTGCGCATCAAGGGCGCAAAGAACGTGTCCAAGCGCGCTGAGCGTGAGGCAACTGAGGGCCTGATTGCTGTCTCCGGCAACACGATGGTGGAGATCAACTGCGAGACCGACTTCGTGGCCAAGAACGAGGCTTTCAAGTCCTTCGCTGCCAAGATCGCTGAGGCTGCTGGTGAGGCCAAGGTCAACTCCGGTGAGGAACTCAACAACCTGGAGATTGACGGCAAGAAGGTTTCCGAGGTCGTCGACGAAGAGTCCGCAAAGACCGGCGAGAAGCTGCAGGCCCGCCGTGCCGTCACCATTGAGGGTGACAACGTAGCTGTGTACCTGCACCAGCGTTCCGCTGACCTGCCGCCGGCAGTGGGTGTCCTGGTGTCCTACGAGGGCAACGCAGAAGGCGCTCACGCAGTCGCTCTCCAGATCGCAGCTATGAACGCTGAGTACCTCACCCGCGAGGACGTTCCGGCTGAGATCGTTGAGAAGGAGCGCGAGATCGCTGAGGCCACCACCCGTGAGGAGGGCAAGCCGGAGGCTGCCCTGCCGAAGATTGTGGAAGGCCGCCTGAACGGCTTCTACAAGTCTGTGGTCCTGCTGGAGCAGGCAGCATTGTCGGACTCCAAGAAGACCGTTAAGCAGGTTGCAGAGGAGGCTGGCACCACCATTACCGGTTTCGTCCGTTACGAGGTCGGCGTCTAAGCGCTTCTGAAGCTGTCGCAGTCATGGCCGCATGTCGTGCGGCGACTGCCTTCTGCTCCCTCCTCCACTCCTTTTCCCTACGCCGTGTGGCCAAAGGAAACAAGTGGGGGAGGGAGTTCGCTGTTTTAGCCTGCCCCTGAGGGTGGGGCTCGCTCGCAGCTGAGTATTAGCGAGCGGCTTCCTATGGTTAAGATGGAACAGAATTATTCAAGCGCTTAACTGAAGCGTCGCCATGCGTGAAGGAGACGATGAAGACCGTGACCAACCCTGAACCGAAGCGAACCGGATACAAGCGAGTCATGCTCAAGCTGGGCGGTGAGATGTTCGGCGGTGGCAAGGTCGGCATCGACCCTGATGTGGTAGAAAACGTCGCCCGCCAAATTGCCGAGGTGGCGCAGCAGGGTACCGAAATCGCCGTCGTTATCGGCGGCGGTAACTTCTTCCGCGGCGCCGAACTTTCCCAGCGCGGCATGGACCGCGCGCGCTCCGACTACATGGGCATGCTCGGCACCGTTATGAACTCCCTGGCGCTGCAGGACTTCCTCAAGCAGCAGGGCATCGACTGCCGCGTGCAGACCTCCATCAACATGGCCCAGATCGCTGAGCCCTACCTCCCGCTGCGTGCCGACCGCCACCTAGAGAAGGGCCGCGTAGTTATCTTCGGTGCCGGTATGGGCATGCCGTATTTCTCCACCGACACCACCGCTGCGCAGCGCGCCCTGGAGATCGGTGCGGAGGTCCTCTTCTTGGCCAAGGCAGTCGACGGCGTCTATTCGGCCGACCCCCGCACCAACCCGGATGCCGAACTGTATTCCGAAATCACCCCGCGTGAGGTTATTGAGAAGGGTCTGAAGGTGGCCGATGCTACCGCGTTCAGCCTCTGCATGGACAACAATATGCCGATTTTGGTCTTCAACCTCCTCACCGAGGGCAACATCAAGCGTGCCGTCAACGGCGAGAAGATCGGCACGCTGGTTCAGTCCTAGTACAAATGGGCTGCGACCTGCTAAATTCTTTCCCAGAACTTTTGACTATTTCAAGGGAGTTGTAACCCTCATGATCGACGAGATCCAGCTCGAAGCTGAAGAGCACATGACCGCTTCGGTAGAGCACACCCGTGAGCAGCTGCTCACCATCCGCACCGGCCGCGCCAACCCGTCCATGTTTAACGGCTTGGTCGCTGAGTACTACGGGGTTCCGACCCCTATTACCCAGATGGCCACCATCTCGGTCCCTGAGCCGCGCATGCTGCTCATCAAGCCTTATGAACAGTCCGTGATGAATGAGATTGAGAACGCAATTCGCAACTCGGATCTGGGCGTGAACCCGACGAACGACGGTCAGGTACTGCGCGTGACCATCCCGCAGCTGACCGAGGAGCGCCGCCGCGACATGGTCAAGATGGCGAAGAGCAAGGGCGAGGACGGCAAAATTGCTATCCGCAACATCCGCCGCCGTGCCATGGAGCAGCTGAAGAAGCTGCAGAAGGATGGCGACGCGGGTGAGGACGAAGTTATCGCCGCCGAGAAGGAGATGGAAAAGATTACGTCCGGCTACATCGAGCAGGTGGACCAGCTCGTAGCCAACAAGGAAGAAGAGCTCATGGAGGTCTAGCCTCCGCGCTCACAGAGTTTTTGACTTGCCGCCGCGCCAGGCACCGACCAGCACGGCGGTCTTTTCTGTGTAGACCTTGACTTACCCCACGATTGAATGAGGAGCACGCGTGAGCACTGAGCACTCGAGCCGAATGCCCAAACCCAAAAACTCCGCGGGTCGAGACATGCCCGCGGCGATTGCCGTTGGCGTTGGTTTGGGCGCGCTCGTTGTCTTTGCGGTGTGGGCCGGGCCCCTTGTGTGGTACCTCGTCGTAGCCACAGCGCTGGGCCTAGCCATGTGGGAGGTCCTTACCAGGCTGCGGGAGCACTCCTACTACGTCCCGCGGACGTTGCTCATCGTCTTGGGACAAGCCATGGTGTGGGTCTCGTGGTTCCTCAATGCTTCTGGCCTCGTCGCGGTTTATGTGGTTGCGGTTTTGGCGCTGATGTTCGGCCGCCTCTTCCACAACGGTAGACACCGACCCCCGATTAACTACCTGCGCGATATGTCCGTGGGTATCTTCGTGCTGACCTGGATCCCACTATTTGGCACCTTTGCCGCGATGCTCTCGCGGGTGGAGACCCCCTTCGCCTCGGGGGCGGCGTCGATTGTCGTGTTTATGCTCTGCGTCGTCGCCTCCGACACCGGTGGTTTCATCGCCGGCGTAATGTTTGGCTCGCACCCCATGGCCCCCGCGGTGAGCCCCAAGAAGTCGTGGGAGGGCTTTGCCGGCTCGGTAGTTTTCGGCACCCTGACCGGTGCATTGAGTTTCGCGTTCCTGCTGCACCACACTCCATGGGTGGGCGCGCTCATGGGCCTCGGGCTCGTTTTCTGCGCCACCCTCGGTGACTTGGTGGAGTCTCAGTTTAAGCGGGAATTGGGCATCAAGGATATGTCTGCCTTGCTGCCCGGTCACGGCGGCATCATGGACCGCCTGGATGGCATGCTGCCATCCGCGATGGTCACGTGGGTGGCAATGAGCTTCCTGACCACCCTGGCGCCGTAGGTCTTAGCGGCGCGCTTGCTTGCGTACCTGGCGGCGCAACTCGAACATGCGCCAGCCGCCCACCAGGGCCATAATGAGCGCGCCGGCAATGGCGCAGATGAGGTAAGTGACACCGGCGGGGAACTGCACTGACCAGTTAAGGAAGTTCAGCGGTACTTGGTGCTGGTTCTGCAGGATGAAGATGATAAGGACGATGAGCAGCAGGAAGCCCACGATGAGGGCAATCCACGTGCTGGCGGCGAAGGAGCCCTTGACCTTTCCGTCATTTTTATTGTCATAGTCGGTTGCGCGCGGAGCCGGCTCCACCGCACCGCCACCGGAAGTGGTTTCCGCAGACAGGTCGGTCAGCGGCTCGTCGGCCGGAGCGGTGGTGCGGAATTCCTCAGGGGAGTTTTCTGGATTCGTCATGCATCTATTAAATAGGTTGAGATGTCACTTTCGCCACTCCAGCAGAGCCTAGATTGGATAATGTGGCTGAAAACGTGGAAAATGGGCTCTACCATGGCTGAACCACTGAAACTGAATTTCTCCGCTCCGCGCCGCGGGCTACCCCCGAAGCACTTCGCGGACCTGACCGAGGCCGAGCGCATTGAGGCGCTCGCGGAACTTGGCCTGCCTAAGTTCCGGGCAAAGCAGCTGGCCAAGCACTACTACGTCCACCACACTGCCGATGTTTCGGAGATGACGGATATCCCGGCTTCCTCCCGTGAGGCAGTCCAGGAGCGTTTGTTCCCCACGCTCATGCAACCCATCCGGCAGACTTCCACCGACGACGGCGAGACCACCAAGTCCCTGTGGCGTTTGCACGACGGCACACTGCTGGAGTCCGTGCTCATGCGCTACCCAGGGCGCGCCACCCTGTGTATCTCCTCCCAGGCCGGGTGCGGCATGGCCTGTCCGTTCTGCGCCACCGGCCAGGGCGGGTTGGACCGCAACCTGTCCACCGCGGAAATCGTGGAGCAGTTTAGGCACGCCGCCCGCCTTATGGAAGAGGAAGGCGGGCGCTTGAGCAACGTTGTTTTCATGGGCATGGGTGAGCCGCTGGCTAACTACAAGCGCGTGGTCCATGCGGTGCGCCAGATTACCGGCTCTGACCTCACAGGTTTCGGCCTTTCCCAGCGCAATGTCACGGTATCGACGGTCGGCTTGGCCCCGGCCATCCGCAAACTCGCAGATGAAGATTTGTCCTGCACCCTCGCCGTCTCCTTGCACACCCCGGACGATGAACTGCGCGATACCCTCGTGCCGGTTAATAACCGCTGGCCGGTTGAGGAGGTTCTCGATGCCGCCAAGTATTACGCCGATAAGTCGGGCCGCCGCGTTTCCATCGAGTACGCGCTGATCCGCGATAAGAATGATCAGGATTTCCGCGCCGACATGCTGGGCCGGAAGCTGCATGCGGCACTGGGCTCTAAGGTTCACGTCAACGTCATTCCGCTCAACCCCACACCGGGTTCGGAGTGGGACGCTGCCCCGAAGGCGCGCCAGGACGAGTTCGTTCGCCGCGTCATCGCGCAGGGCGTGCCGTGTACCGTGCGTGATACCAAGGGCGATGAAATCGCTGCGGCTTGTGGCCAGCTCGCCGCTGATGAGCGCGAGACCGCTTAAGGGCTCTGCTTACAGTTTCCTAACGATAGTTTTTCGGAGAACAAAGCATTAATGGTTCTTGATACCGTTAATGCTTATGACTCATCCTTATCGTGCGGACTTAGCCGCTGATCCGCGCACCCAAGCTCTGGCGGTGCGCGATCTGCGCAAGTCCTTTGGTTCTCAGATCGCTGTCAATAGCCTCAACCTGGATGTTCCACGCGGATCCATCTACGGGATAGTGGGGCCCAACGGTGCGGGCAAGACCACGATGCTGACCATGGCCTGTGGCCTCCAGCGTCCCGATTCAGGCTCCAGCTTCATCGCTGGTCACAATGTGTGGGAGGAGCCCATTCCCGCCAAGCGGGCCATGGGTCTGCTCATGGATGGGGCACCGGTCTTCGACCGCCTGACGGGCGCGGAGTATTTGCACTACCTCGGTGCTTTGCACAAACTGGAACGCGCCGAGTCGCTGCGCCGTGCGCAGGAGCTTCTCGACGCCCTCTCCCTCTCCGATGCCGCCGACAAACGCATCTCGGATTATTCCGCCGGCATGACCAAAAAGATCCTCTTGGCCGGCGCCGTCCTGCACAACCCAGAGGTGCTCATTCTCGATGAGCCGCTGGAAGCCGTGGATCCGGTCTCCGGGCGCCTCATCCAGCAGATGCTGCGCGCCTATGCTGCGCGTGGCGGCACGGTTATTTTGTCTTCGCACGTCATGGAGCTTGTTGAGGGGCTTTGTGACCACGTTGCCATCATCAACGGCGGCCAAGTCATCACCGCAGGCCACGTTGAGGATGTCCGCCAGGGCCAAAGCCTGAGCGATCTGTTCATCGCGGCCGTTGGGGGACGGGATCTGGACGTCTCGAAGTTTGGGTGGCTGCGCTCCCCGTCGGCAGGTGAGCGCGAATGACGTCCACTCTGTTCAGGCTTCACCGCACCCTGTGGTGGCGCAGTGTCGCCTCCAACCCGTCGACGCTCATCATGGGGCTGATGATGCTTCTCTACGGGGCTATCGGTCTCGTTTCGCTCGCCTTCATGGTGTATTCCGATATCACCACCCCGGGTCACGGTTACCAAGCGCTGACCGTCGGGGTGGCAGGCGGCATGCTCATCTACGTTCTCCTCGCTCTTTTCATGCCGGCGGGGGAGAACCAGTTGAGCCCGACAACCCTGGGAGCTCTTCCTCTGACTCCCCGCGAGGTTCTTCCGGGCCTCTTCCTTTCCAGCTTGTTGACTACCCGCGCCATCATGTCGGTTGTCTTTTCCCTGGTATATGCGATCATCGGCAGCATCTTCCTTATACTGACGGGGCCTGGGTGGGCCGCAGTGCCCTTCGTCGTCGGCATGGTTCTCTCGTGTGCGACGACCATCATCTTCGGCGAATGCCTTGGCCAAGTGGCTTCCGCCATCGCGGATTCCCAGAAATCCCGCACCCAAATCGCGGCGATGGTGGTCATGGGCTTGCTGGTCTTTGGCATGCTGCAGGCGCAGAGCGTCCTGGAGTCTTTGCCGCCGTTAAACACGGTGGGCACTGCCAGCGCTTGGACCCCGTTTGGTGCAGGGGTGGGGTGGGCGCTCGCGCTTGCCGACGGCCACTTCCTCACCGCCCTAGCCCAACTGCTCATCGCGGTGGCCAGCCTTGGCCTGTTGGTATGGGGGTGGTCCCGTCAGATAACCGGCCTTATGCGCAATCCGGGAGCGGGTGGTGACGCAGCCAGCGAGGTGACGGGCAAGGGAGTATCCAAGTTGGAGTTGGGCGCGTGGTCTTATTCCAGCCCGGCGGCGATGGAATACTCTCGCGCGTTGCGTTATCTCACCCGTGACAAGCGGCAAACAGGCATGCTGTACATGATGCCTCTGTTCGGCGTGGTGACGCTCTATCAGCTGTGGAAGGGCGAGGACTTCGCTGCCTATTTCATGCTGTGCTTCAGCGCAATCGTGCTCTCTTCGCTCTTGGCTAATGATTATGGCTTCGATGGGCCATCGAACTGGGTCCACATGGTGGCGCCGGTTGCCCCGCGCACCATACTTCATGCGCGCCACCTCGCACACGTGACTATTCCTTTGATTGGGTTTGTTCTGCTTGCCGTAGTGGTTCTTGTCTTTGGTGATGACGGCACCTTGGGCATGGTGAGCACAGCTGTGGCCCTAGGAGTGTTTATCTCCACGGCGGCGGTGGGCTTGGGGTTGACGGTGCTCAATCCTTATCCTTTGTCCGCCCCTGGGCAGAACCGGTGGAATGATAAATCTGGCTATTCCGCTGGTGCTTTTCTCACTGCGTTCGTCGGCATGCTGTTGGTGTGGGTGCCCGCGCTGCCCGGCATCGTGGTTTCTGCCTTCGTTTACGAGCGAGGAGGCTGGCTGCTTTACGTTGCGGTGATGGTTTCGCTGCTGGTCCCGGCGCTGGTTTACGCCGTTGTCTGGCGCTTTGCCGGAAACAGAGCGCAGGAGCGAACCCCGGAAATCTACGCGGTGGTCAACCGTTACGTGACCTAGGAGTGAAAGAGATAAAACAAAGCTCCCTTTTAGCAGGCCATTCGTGAACTGCAGAAAGGGAGCTTTATTTAAAGCGAAGAAGCGTTAGTTAGCCACCGGCTTGGCAGCGTGGCGGCCTTCGGTCACACCACGAAGGTGGGCAACGCGAGAAGGCTCGATGTTGAGGGCACGCAGCTCATCATCAGTCAGAGAAGCGTAGACGTTGTGAACGGTCTTCTGCTCGTATGCCCAGTCCGGCTCCTCGTGGCCTACCGGCTTGTTACGGGCGGTCAGGGTGCGCACCTGGGAGAGCTTCGGCTGCAGAGCGTAAATCACCAAACCGAGGGCGATAAGGACTGCCAGGGTGATGAGCCAAATCGTCTCCACGTGGCCCTTGTGGTTACCAAAGTTATAAGCAAGCAGGAACACGACGGACGTCCAACCGGCGATCTGTACGCCCGAGCGGCTGATGCGGGACCAACCGAAACCTGCGGACGGGACGTCATCGGTGGATACGCCGTCGAAAACCTGCGATGCCGGCTTGTGGGAAGACACTTGCTCTCCTTTGCGTGTACATGCAGCTCACCCTGGTTAGAACTTGTTGACTCGAGCGAGCGCACGAAAAATGCCAGTTATTCTGTGTAGTAGTTTAAATGATCCTGCCGACAACCGCGATTAAACACCCCCGCCTTTCGCTATCGGAGCGCCTATGACTCCGGCTAGGGTGAACAGGGTGAGTACCCAACGCATTCTGATTCTCGGCTCTACTGGTTCGATTGGCACCCAGGCTCTGGACGTTATCGCGGATAATCCGGATAAATTCACAGTCGTGGGTATCGCTGCCGGTGGGTCCAACCCACAGCTCGTCATAGAGCAGGCCCGCGCTCTCAACCTTTCGTTTGACCACGTGGCCGTCGCTAAGCCCGAAGCAGCCCGCACCGTTTCCGAGGCTCTCGGCGGCGCTGTGCTGTCGGGCCCAGACTCCGCAGAACAACTTGTCAAGGCCATCGATGCGGATAAGGTTCTCAACGCGCTTGTTGGATCCATGGGCTTGGCATCCACCATCGCCACCTTGGAGAAGGGCGAGCTGTTGGCGTTGGCGAACAAAGAATCTCTCGTCGCCGGCGGCTCCATCGTCACCCGCTTGGCGGGGGAGGGGCAGATTATTCCGGTGGATTCCGAGCATTCCGCCATGGCGCAGTGTCTGCGTGCGGGCAGCGGTGTGGAGCTCGAGCGCCTCGTTCTTACCGCCTCTGGTGGTCCCTTCCGCGGGTGGACCCGCGAGGAGATGTGGGATGTCACCCCGCAGCAAGCAGCGCAGCACCCGACGTGGTCGATGGGGCAGATGAACACCCTGAATTCGGCGACTTTGGTGAATAAGGGCCTTGAGCTCATCGAGGCGACCTTGCTGTTCGACATCCACCCGGACCTTATTGATGTCACCGTTCACCCCCAATCCATCGTGCACTCCATGGCCACCTTCACCGATGGCTGCACGATTGCGCAGTGTTCCCCGCCGTCGATGAAGCTGCCGATCTCCTTGGCGCTGGACTGGCCACGCCGCGTGCCGGGTGCCCAGCCGGCGTTGGATTTTTCCACCGCTCATGACTGGCGCTTCGAGCCGCTCGGTGACGAAGCCTTCCCGGCCGTTCGCCTTGCCCGGGAGGTAGCCGCTGCCGGCGGCACGCATGCCGCTGTATATAACGCTGCGAACGAGGAGGCAGCAGCTGCTTTCCTGGCGGGCCGCATCCACTTCCCGGAAATTGTTGACGTTGTTAGCCACGTCGTGGGTGAGGCCTCGGAGTTCGCTGGTGTACCCTCTAGCGTCGATGATGTCCTCGCCGTGGAAGGCGAGGCCCGCCACCGCGCAAATGCGTTGGTGGATTCACTCGCTCGTTAGAAAGCCTCAGAGTTTATGGCAAATGTCCTCGGTATTATCCTCTTCGCTTTGGGGATCGGCATCACCGTTGCCCTACACGAGGCAGGCCACATGTTCACCGCCCGTGCCTTCGGTATGCGTGTGCGGCGTTACTTCATTGGCTTTGGTCCGCGCGTCGCATCCTTTACGCGCGGCCACACCGAATACGGCCTCGCAGCTCTTCCAGTGGGTGGCTTTTGCGATATCGCGGGCATGACGGCGCAGGATGAGTTCCTCACCGAGGAGGAAGAGCCCTACGCCATGTACAAGAAGCCGGCATGGCAGCGCATCATCGTGCTGGCTGGTGGAATCACGGTCAACCTGCTGTTGGGTTTCATTATCCTGCTGATCATTGCCATGACCACGGGCCTGCCCAACCCAGACGCGGATGTGCGCCCGCGCGTTGGTGAAGTGTCCTGCACGGCGAATCAGAATTCCGCTGGTGACCTCGAGCCCTGTCAAGGGAAGAGCCCGGCGGGTGAAGCGGGAGTGGAGCCAGGGGACATTGTTCTAGCGCTCAACGGTGAAACGATGGATTCCTTCGCCCAGCTTCGAGACACCGTCATGACCCACCCGGGCGAAACCGTTACCCTCACAGTGGAGCGCGATGGCGCACCACGTGATTTCGACATTCCCCTGGCCACCGTGACTCGCCTCAACGCTGAGGGGCAGCTGGTGGAGGTCGGTGCCATCGGCATGACCAACCAGATCATCGACATCGTCGAAACCTATTCCTTTATCGAAGCTTTCCCAGCGACCGCTCGGTACACGGGCTTCGTGCTGGACGCTACGGTCCAGGGAATCGCCCAGTTCCCCGCAAAGATTCCAGGTGTGGTGGCTTCCATCTTCGGGCAGGAGCGCGATGTCAACGGGCCGATGTCCGTGGTGGGTGCTTCCCGCGTAGGCGGCGAACTAGTGGAGCGCAGCTTGTGGTCTTCCTTCTTTATGATGCTGGCTACCCTCAACTTCTTCCTCGCGTTGTTCAACCTCATCCCGCTGCCACCTTTCGATGGCGGCCATATCGCCGTCATCATCTATGAGAAGATCCGCGATGCTCTGCGCCGCCTCATGGGCAAGGAGCCGAAGGGGCCGGCAGACTATACCAAGCTCATGCCAATTACCTATGTGCTGGCTTTCCTCCTCATGGCGGTGGGCGCGCTCATCATGATTGCGGATGTGGTCAACCCGATCCGGCTATTTGGCTAGTGATCCCGCTGTCTTGTGCGGTGCTAGAGTGGGGGCGTTAAACCCCAATTAGCAAGGAGCGCACATGTCGACCCCTATTGGTCTTGGAATCCCCGACGGCCCACCTCCTACCTTGGCGCCGCGCCGCAAGACGCGCCAGCTCATGGTTGGCCAGGTTGGTGTGGGCTCTGATCACCCCATTTCCGTGCAGTCGATGACCACGACGAAGACGCACGACGTCAACGCCACCCTTCAGCAGATTGCCCAGCTGACCGCCAGCGGCTGCGATATTGTTCGCGTTGCCTGCCCGAAGACGGTGGACGCGGAGGCTTTGCCGGCGATTGCCAAGAAGTCTCCGATCCCCGTGATCGCCGACATCCACTTCCAACCCAAGTACATCTTCGCCGCCATCGACGCCGGCTGCGCCGCTGTTCGCGTCAACCCGGGCAATATCAAGGAATTTGATGGTCGCGTGAAGGAAGTTGCCAAGGCGGCGGGCGATGCCGGTATTCCGATTCGCATCGGTGTCAATGCTGGTTCCCTGGACAAGCGCATCATGGAGAAATACGGCAAGGCAACCCCGGAGGCCCTCGTCGAGTCCGCACTGTGGGAAGCTGGCCTCTTTGAGGAGCACGGCTACGGAGACATCGCTATTTCCGTAAAGCACAATGACCCAGTCGTCATGGTAGAGGCCTACCGTCAGCTCGCCGCTCAGTGTGACTATCCGCTGCACCTTGGTGTCACCGAGGCCGGCCCCGCATTCCAGGGCACCATCAAGTCTTCGGTTGCTTTCGGCGCCCTGCTTGCCGAAGGCATCGGCGACACCATCCGCGTGTCCCTCTCGGCGGATCCGGTGGAAGAAATCAAGGTCGGCGACCAGATCCTGCAGTCCCTCAACTTGCGCCCGCGCAAGCTGGAGATTGTCTCCTGCCCGTCCTGTGGTCGCGCACAGGTGGACGTCTACAAGCTGGCCAACGAAGTCACCGAAGGCCTCGACGGCATGGAATTCCCGCTGCGCGTGGCCGTCATGGGCTGCGTGGTGAACGGCCCGGGCGAGGCCCGCGATGCAGATCTCGGTGTGGCCTCCGGTAACGGCAAGGGCCAGATCTTCGTCAAGGGTGAGGTCATCAAGACCGTTCCTGAATCCAAGATCGTGGAAACGCTGATCGAAGAAGCGATGCGCCTGGCGGAGGAGCAAGGCCTCGAGGCCGTGGAAGGCGCCAAGGCTGAGGTTCGCGTTACCAAGTAGCACGCCTGCGGTGTGGGGTGGCCGCCGCGCCGCCCCAGGCTGCTACGCTGCCCAAGCATGAAGAGGTTCGTGGCGCTGCTGGGTGCGGTAGGTTTCGCGGCGTCGTCTGTGGTGGGATGTACCCCCAAGCCGGTGTCCGCACGCCCAATTGCAGAAGAGTTTCTCGAGAGCATGGAAACTCGCAACAATGAAGAGCTGGTACAGCTGATCGATGACGGAACCACCGCCACGCACACCCTCGACGCCACCTTCGCCGGCCTCCAAGCAGAGGGCCTCGACGTCGAGCTGACCGGGGTAGATCAGGAAGAGGCTCAGGCCACCGCGCACTATTCAGTGACGTGGACGCTGCCGCGTAATCGTTCCCTCCGCTATGACACGTCCATGGCCTTAACTCGCAAGGACAAGGACTGGACTGTCCGCTGGCAGCCCAGCATCATTCACCCCGATCTCGGAGCGCACCAGCACCTCGAGCTGCGCTCAGTCGCGCCGAAGCGCGCGGGCGTGGTCTCCTCCGATGGCGTTGAGCTGATGTCACCGGGGCTGCAATACCGCCTTGTTGTCGATACCGACGCTGTTGATGACCCGCGCCCGCTGGCAGCTAAGGTTTCCGGCGCTTTGAGCCAAGCGCATCGGGAGGATGATTCCATTCCGGAGGTTGATTCTGGCGAACTTGCCACAAACCTCGAAGGAATCGATGGCTCCTACTCGGTCACCATGCTCAACGAGGCCCAGGCAGCGAGGCTGCGTCCCGTCCTGGAAAACCAGAAGGGGATTCGCTTCAATGAGGAGCCGGCGCTCATCACTCGCGATACCGGCCTGGCACCCGACATCCTCTCCCGTGTGCGATCCATGGTTTCTGAAGAAGTCGATGGCAAGAATGGTTGGTCCGTCTCTGTCGTGAACGAACACGGGGCTGCGCTATCCGACGTCGAGTATCACGAGCCCGAAGCGGCTCCGTCCATCAAGGTTTCGCTGGATTATGACGTTCAGCGTGCTGCGCAAGAAGCCATTAATCTGCACCCCGGGTACGAGGCCATGATTGTGGCCATGCGCCCCTCCACGGGCGAAATTCTGGCCGTGGCGCAAACCCCGGAAGCAGATAAGAAGGGCGACATCGCCCTCCAAGGCCAGTTCCCTCCCGGATCGGTCTTCAAGATTATTACGGCCTCGGCGGGCGTCGACAAGCAAGGCCTGTCCACAGATTCCATCGTGCCCTGCCCGGGCACCATGGATCTGTACGGGCGCACCGTGACCAACTACAACGGGTTCTCGCTCGGTTCGGTACCGCTGCGCCAAGCCTTTGCACAATCCTGCAACACCACGTTCGCGCAGATCTCGACCGACCTCCCCAAGGGTGAGCTTCGCGACGTGGGCAAGCAATACGGGCTGGGCATCGACTACGAGGTGCCGGGGCTCTCGACGATTACCGGATCGATCCCAGAGGGAGAAACCCCGCTTGAACGCACGGAAGCCGGCTATGGCCAGGGCCTTGACCTTGTCTCTCCCTTTGGCATGGCGCTTGTTTCTTCGACGGTAGCGGCTGGCAAGACCCCGACGCCGACTCTCATCGAGACACGGGAGACCAAGGTTTCCGAGGAGGTCTCCGCGCCGAGTGAGGAGACGCTGAATCAGGTACGGGACATGATGCGTCAGGTGGTGGCGAGCGGTACTGCGGCGGGTATGCAAGCACAGGGAACCATTTATGGAAAGACCGGTGAGGCAGAAATCAACGATGGCTCGCACGCGTGGTTTACCGGCTTCCGCGATGACGACATTGCTTTTGCCACACTCGTGGTGTTGGGCGGTGGCTCGACGATTTCCGTCAACATCACTGATAACTTCCTACAGCGTTTGGATGCCCTCCGCGCGGAAGGCCACGGCGAGGTTGCTCCCGCACAAGAGCAGTAGCGCGCGCTCATGAGCGTGCCAATGGTGCTCTTTGTCGGGTGCTGGGGAAGAGGGCTACCATGAGTAGTTATGACTAAGCGCGCGATGCTGAAACAAGAAAAAGATACTCCAATCCGCACGGTACCGAAGGATATCGAACGCCCAGAGTACGTGTGGAAGGATACGGTCCAGGAAGCGCAGGGCGAGCCGTTTGTGCAGACCCCGGAGGTCATTGAGGCTATGCGTGAGGCCTCACGCATAGCGGCCAACGCTCTGCAGGAAGCCGGAAAGGCTGTGGCTCCCGGTGTGACCACGGATGAGATTGACCGCGTTGCGCACGAGTATATGTGCGATCACGGTGCCTACCCGTCGACGCTGGGGTACTTGGGCTTTCCGAAATCCTGCTGCGTGTCCCTCAATGAGATTGTCTGCCACGGCATCCCGGATACCACGGTGATTGAGGATGGCGACATCGTCAATATCGACGTCACTGCCTTCAAGAATGGTGTGCACGGCGATACCAACGCCACCTTCCTCGCCGGCAATGTCTCGGAGGAGCACAAGCTGTTGGTGGAGCGCACGAAGGAAGCGATGATGCGCGGCATCAAGGCGGCGAAGCCCGGCCGTGAGATTAACGTTATTGGTCGCGTTATTGAGTCTTATGCCAATCGTTTCGGCTACAACGTGGTTACCGATTTCACTGGCCACGGTGTAGGCCCCACCTTCCACAACGGCCTCGTCGTGCTGCACTACGACTCTATGGCCTACCGCGACATCCTTGAGCCAGGAATGACGCTGACCATCGAGCCGATGATCAACCTGGGCTCGCTGGACTATGAGATTTGGGACAACGGCTGGACCGTCCAGAACACCGATGGCAAGTTCACCGCCCAGTTCGAGCACACCATCGTTATCACCGATGACGGCAACGAGATCCTTACCCTGCCTGGTGAACTCGACTAGCTAAGAGGCGGTAAGGCTCGGTCTTAAGACAGTACCTCTTAAGACGCACAGAGCTGCCCTTGTTGACGAAAGTGCTCCGGATTCTTCAAAGGATCCGGAGCACTTTCGTCAGTTTGGAGGGGGTGCGTGCGCCCGTTGCGCCAGAGGTCGGAGATAGACAAAGCGCCCACCTCCGTAAAAGGAGATGGGCGCTTTCTAAGGCGCTGAGCTAATCAGCGAGTCCGCGTACTAATTAGCGGCGGAAGATCGGGTCCAGCACGTGTGCCGGGATGATGTGGTTGTACACAGCGAAGTTGTACGCAGCGAACAGGGCACCTGCAATGGCGGAGCCGATAGCAGCGTAGGTGCCCTCACGCCAAGCCTTAGCCCAGGTCGGGTTGGTGGTGCCATCAGCGGTGTTCTCGCCGAAGAGGTCGGCGCCGGCGACCTTCTTGTCACCCTCGGTAGCGTCGCCCCACTTGGAGGACAGGGTAGCGTCGCTGTCGTCCTTCTTGACCTTCTCGTTTGCGGAGGACAGCTCGGAGGAGAGGGAGGTTTCCTCGGTGTTCTCAGCAGCGAAAGCAACGGAGGTGCCAGCGAAAGCAACGGAGGCGGCGGTTGCAGCAGCAACAGCGGCGGTGCGGAAGTTACGCATGAAGTTTAAGCCTTTCGGAAAGTGTGTGGGGCGTCTTAGAAGGACGGGCCGTGGACGAAGAAGTTGTAGACCACGCCGATGAGGCCGGCGATGGAAGCGACGGCGCTAGCAACGCCTACGCCGTAGAAGGTCTTGGCCCAGGTCGGCTGGTCGCCGATGGTGGTGCACTCGCCAGCTTCGCCCTCATCGCAGTGCTCAGACTTGGAGGAACCAAAGATGGCACGGCCGTCAGCCTCGGTGCCGATGTTGTCGTCCTCGTCGACGTTGAACCAGCCGCCAACCTTGGAGGACAGGGAGCCCTCAGGCTTGTCGTAAGGCTGACCGCCCTTTGCGTCTTCGACAGCTTCGGTGGTGTTGGAGCCGTCGAAGGTGGCTGCGGTGGCAACGGTGGAGCCGCCGAAGGCAACTGCGAGAGCGGTAGCGCCGGCGAGGGCTGCATTGCGGATACGCATATCAAAATTCCTTAATGTCGTACGTGCAAGGCCTCCTGGCGGAGGAGCCTCGATTCACAGGGATAGGGATGAGTTTGGTATCCCCAAAACACACTGAGCCGACAGAGACCATCGACTCGTTCCGGTGTCTGTATAAAACCTATCCAACGGTCAGCCAAAATGCACGCTAGTTGGAGCGTTCTTTTACGCAAGCGGCAGGGGTACCCCCAAATTGGGTTAAACCCTGAAAGCTGGCTGAGTGATGTTGCGGGCGTTAAGGCGGCCTTGTAATGCCAATAGATAAATAAGGGGAAATTAGTTCAAGGGTAGTGTGAAATAAATCACTGAACGATCTGTAACGATCACTCTAGCCACTCTAGTCCCAAAACGGCATTTTCGACGACCTCCGGCAACGCCGGGTGGATCCAATACTGTGAACGGGCGAACGTGCGCATGTCGAGGCCGCAGCTCATTGCGGTGATTAACTGTTGTATGAGAGTGGAGGCTTGCGGGCCCATGAGGTGAGCGCCGAGGAGCTGACCGGTCGAGCGGTCGGCCACGAGCTTGCAGACGCCCGTTGAATCCTCCATGGCCCAGCCATAGGCGACATCGCCGAAGTTCTGTACCTTCACTGTGACGTCGTAGCCCTGCTCGCGGGCCTGGGCTTCGGTGAGGCCCACGGTCGCAATCTGCGGGTGGGTGAAGACGGCGGCGGGAACGTGCTCGTGGGGCATGGGCTGAAGATCCTCTGGGTGCAACAGATTGTGCTGCACTGCTCGCTGCTCCGCGTTGGCGACGTGCTTGAGCATGTAGGGCGAGGAGACGTCGCCCAGCGCCCACACGCCCTCACAAGTGGTGCGGCCGTACTCGTCGACCTTGATGCGTCCGTCCTCGTGCATCTCGATCCCACTGGCGGAGAGATCCATCAGGTCGCCGTTAGGCTGGCGGCCGGTGGCGACAAGGATTGCCTCTGCTTCCAGGACGTCACCGTTATCCAAGGTGAGGCGCACACCGTCTGCGGTTTCTTCCACCGCCGTGGCGCTACCGATGCGGACATCGAAACGCTCTCGCAGGATGTCGTTGAAGCGTGAGCGTAGCTCTTCATCGAGGAAGCGGAGGAATGTCTCCGAGCGGTTGACCACGGTTACCTTGGTGCGCAGGCCGTCAAAGACATGGGCGAACTCCATAGCGATGTAGCCACCGCCGACAACGATGAGGCTGCGGGGCTGCTTATCCAGGCGCATGATGTCTTCGTTGGTATGGATCGGGGCAGTTGCGCTGGCATAGGGCTCAGGTAGTACCGGGCGCGAACCGGTAGCGATGACGATGTTGTCGCCAGTGATAATGTCATCGCCCACCTGCAGGGTCTTTGGTCCGATGAACCGCGCGTGTTGGTCAAAGACCGTAATATTTGGGGTCTCCTCGCCGCGGCGGTACTCTTCGCCGCCTTGGGCGATCAGATCAATGCGGTTGTCGAAGACGCGCTTGACAATGCCCTCCCAGTCCACAGCGTCCACGTGGGCGCTGACGCCAAGGCGCGTGGCTTCACGCGCAGCAAGCGCAACGTCGGCCGCATAGACGTACATTTTTGTAGGGATGCAGCCTACGTTGAGGCAGGTGCCTCCGAAGGTTCCCTTTTCAATGATGGCAATAGATTTATCGTCAAACTCGGGGGAGGGGATGGAGTTTCCCGACCCGGTGCCGATGATGACGAGATCAAAGTGCTGTGCAGAAGTCATGGCGACCATTGTAAAGGTTCTACAGCCGCGGCTTCTGGAGGTCGAAGAGCGCGCAGTGCGCACACTTACTGAGCACGCTGTTCTGCGTTTATCGGCGCAACGACGCGAAGCCACTCGGCCGCGGCATTCAGCGCGTCCTCCAACGGTTCGGGCCGAGAGAGGAAAAGGTCGTGGCGGCCATCTTGGACGACGTGGAGGGTGTAGCGCGAGCTCAGCTCCTTAGCCCAGCGCTGACTTTGCCGGACATCGACGACGACATCGGCCGTGTTGGAGGACTCGCTATAGGGCTGATCAAGTTGTGAGCGCGCCGAGGTCATCGTCAGCAGTGGAACTCCAATGGTGATACGCCCGGAATGGATGGCGTCGAAGCCGTGGAAAACAGCAGCGACCCAGCCCAAGTATTTCGCGTGCCCGCCCAGCGGTTTCAAGCGGCGATCAAAATCCCACTCGCCCTGTTCGTGGGAATGGATGGATTCCCCGTAGGTGGTGAGATCCCCGGCGGGTAGCTCGACGCGTGGAGCGATAGCAGCGCCGGCATAAACTATGCGCTTGACCACCTCATAAGCGCCGTCCGACATTCCCATCATGGCCAGCCAAGGGCTGTTGAAAACGACACCGGCGATACGGCTGAAACGCGCGGGGTCGTGGCGGCGAAGACGATCAAGCCACAGAGCGATGATGGTGCCGGCTGTGGAGTGTCCCATGATGACGACACGTGGGTTGGGGAGGGCGTCGAGGGCCGCGTTGAGGTCGGCATCGTAATACTGCACATCACTGATGTAGTGCCAGGTTTGTCCCTCCCGGCGGGAGCGACCACATTTGCGCAAATCGACTGCATAGAAGGCGTAGCCGAGCTCATAGAAGTAGCGGGCAACGTGCTCGTGGAAGAAGTAGTCTGTCATGCCGTGGACCCACACTAGAGCGGGGCGATCGTCGTGGGCGTTGGCGGCGGGGCTGTAGCGCACGAGAGTCGCGCAGACATCGCCTTCGCCATCGGGATCGGTGCCGAGCTCGAGCGTGGCAGCCTGAAAGTCTGGGCCGAGAAGATCTTCTGACCATTCGAGTTTGTCAAATGTCATGGAGTTCATGATAGGTCGTGCGGTCAGATCCGTTCGGATGGGCGGGGAGCTGAGCTGATATGCCCTGCACCTCAAAAGGGGTGGTGGTTTGGGATTCGGGCATTTATGTTTCGAGGAATGCCTATTTCGCAGGAAGGGGCGTAAGGTGGAATTAATGCTTGACGGATCTTCCTGAGTGGAGGTCTGTATGCCGGCTTGGCCTTAGCATCGTCGAGCGCTTTCTCACCGCGCCCTGCGCACCCACATGCGCAGGGCATTTGACCACATCGAATACATCGACTCTAAGAGGTAATAAGTACAGTGTCCTCCGATAAGAAGACAGCACAAGTAGTAGACGAGGTTGAGGTCGCACTCATTGGTGCAGGTATCATGAGCGCCACCCTCGGCGCCATGCTGCGTGAACTCGAGCCCAGCTGGACTCAGATGGTGTTCGAGCGCTTGGACGGTCCTGCTCTTGAGTCCTCCTCCCCGTGGAATAACGCCGGTACGGGCCACTCTGCACTGTGCGAGTTGAACTACACCCCGGAGAAGAACGGCCGCATTGACGTTTCCAAGGCCCTGAACATCAACGAGAAGTTCCAGGTTTCTCGCCAGTTCTGGTCCCACCAGCTCAACAACGGCATCCTCACTGACCCGAAGGCCTTCATCAACCCGGTTCCGCACGTGTCCTTCGCGCAGGGTTCCATTCAGGTGGATTACCTGAAGCGCCGTTTCGACGCGCTGAAGGACAATCACATGTTCCCCAACATGCAGTTCAGTGATGATGACGCCACCTTCCAGGAGAAGCTGCCCCTGATGTCTGAGGGCCGCGATTTCGGCTCCCAGAAGGTGGCCATTTCGTGGACCGATGCCGGTACTGACGTTAACTTTGGCGCCCTGGCTAAGCAGTTCTTCACCGCAGCTAAGGCTGCAGGCACCGAGATCCGCTACGGCCACGAGGTCGTCGATATTAAGCGTGACGGTTCCAAGTGGCGTGTGGTAGCAAAGAACCTGCACACCGGTGATTACGAAGCTGTCCACGCCAAGTTTGTCTTCGTCGGCGCGGGCGGTTACGCGCTCGATCTGCTGCGCAAGGCAGGTGTCCGTGAGGTCTCTGGTTTCGCGGGCTTCCCGGTCTCTGGCCTGTGGCTGCGCTCCAAGAACCCGGAGCTGGTCAAGCAGCACCACGCCAAGGTCTATGGCAAGGCTGCCGTCGGTGCTCCGCCGATGTCCGTGCCGCATCTGGACACCCGTGTCATCGACGGTGAAGAAGGCCTGCTGTTTGGCCCCTATGGTGGCTGGTCCCCGAAGTTCCTGAAGAAGGGCTCTTACCTGGACCTGTTCAAGTCCATCCGTCCGGACAACATCACCTCCTACCTGGGCGTGGCAGCACAGGAGTTCGGCCTGACCAAGTACCTGGTTACTGAGGTCCTCAAGGACTTCGACAAGCGCGTCGAAACCCTCAAGGAATACGTCCCGAGCGCCGATCCGGCCGATTGGGAGACCGTCATCGCTGGCCAGCGCGTCCAGGTCATTAAGCCGGCGGGTGCACCGCAGTTCGGCTCCTTGGAGTTCGGTACCACCCTCATCAACAACCCCGAGGGCAGCATCGCCGGCCTGCTCGGCGCTTCCCCGGGTGCCTCCATCACCCCGGCCATCATGGTCGAGCTGCTGGAGCGCTGCTTCGGTGAGCACATGATTCAGTGGGGCGACAAGATTCAGGAAATGATTCCGTCCTACGGCACCAAGCTCTCCAAGGACAAGAAGCTCTACGAGGAGATGTGGGAGTACACGCAGAAGACCCTGCAGCTTGAGTCCAAGTAGTCCCGCTTTTCGCTTCGCAGGTAACTCTCAGTAACTGGCAGGAAGCGTCCAGTGCATCGGAACGCTTCGCCAAGGAGGATGCTCCATACTTATGTTGTGCGTTTGAGAGAGCGCATGCGAGAGATAGAGAGAACCCCAGCCGCGCGGGGCGGTCGGCCTGAGAAACCGACTGGGAGCGTGGCAGTGAAAGATAGAGACACACCACCGCCCCGAGACTCCGTTTCCTTTCCTACGGAGAACTCGGGGCGGTGGTGTGTTCCCTTCTGTTTTGCACTCTTAGGTGCCGCAGTAGGTGAGATACCCCTCCGTGCCACCGGGCTGTTCATAGTCCGGTGCGGGGTCGAAGGGGTGGGTCGTGGCCTGGAGAAGGCGGGAGAACTCATCAAGATCGCCCAGCGCGGCTTCGACCAGACGCGGGCGGGGAATCACACGCGGCACGCTTCGCTCGAGTCGCGCAACGTCGGGGCCACTCGCGCAGTAGGCGTCAACGAACTGCGTGCCCGCGAACGCCTCATAAGCGGCTGCCGGTGTACCTGCCGCGGCGCTGACGAGAGCTCGGTGGGCCTGAGTGAGGTCTGGGCTCGCCTCAGTGAGTGCGGTGCTGTAGTCCCGAAAAAGCTCTTCAGGCATCTGCAAGCGCTGCAGTGCTTCGGCTCGCCGTGCTTTCTCGAAGCGTTCCGCAAAGGAATTGATGGCTTCCTGGGCCCAAGCGAGGGCGGAGTCAGGGGAGTCGTCGAGAAGCGGCAGCAGGGATTCAGCGAGCCGCGCGAGGTTCCATCCCACCATGTCGGGCTGGCGGCCAAAGCGGTAGCGGCCCTGCGTATCGATGGAACTAAACCAGGTATCGGGATCATAGTTTTCCAGGAATGCGCAGGGGCCGTAGTCGATGGTCTCGCCCGATAGCGTGGTGTTATCCGTATTCATCACGCCGTGGATAAAGCCCAGCTGCATCCATCCGGCGACCGTAGCGGCTTGCGCATCCATGGCACGGATGAACAATTCCTGATAGTCGGCACCGGGGTAGTGGCGTTCAATGGTGTAGTCAGCGAGCTGTTCGAGCAATCCGGGCCGCTGAGACTGCGCGGCGAAGTGAAAGGAGCCGACGCGAATGTGGCTTGCGGCCACGCGCACCAGCACGCCCGCCTCCTCCACCACTTGGCGTTGAATGGGGCGGCCGGTGGCAAGGACCGCGAGGGGCCGAGTAGTGGGTACCCCCAGGGCATGCATCGACTCGGAGAAGAGATACTCGCGCAGCATCGAGCGCAGTGTGCCACGACCATCAGAGCCGAAGCGCGAGTACGGTGTGGGTCCCGTCCCCTTGGCGTGCAGATCCCACAGACCTGCCGGGTTATGGGGAGCGGTGGGGCCTGTGACCTCTCCCAGTAGGAGAGCGCGGCCATCACCCATGGATGGGTTGTACTGCCCGAACTGAAAGCCGGCGTAGGCCATGGCGTGGGGAGCGATGGGGCCGCGGCCGAGGAGAAACTCCACGCCTTCGTCGCTGCGCAGCCAGTCTGGGTCGAGCCCGAGCGCAGAAGCCAGCTGTTCATTGAGCACCACGATCCGCGCCGCGGGCTGTTCCTCCCCTCGGGCCTCGGAGACGAAGTGGGGCAGGCGGTGGGCGAACTCAGTGTGCAGCTCGAAGGGAAGGGAAGGTTTAGGCATCGCAGGACTCCAGAGTGCCGCGAACGCGCACGTGGACGTTGCCGCCCACCCAGATGTTCCCGCCGTCGTCATCGATGAAGACTCGACCAGCGCGTCCTACCTGGCGACCTTGGGCCGCGGTGTAGCGAGCAGGAACTGCATTCTTGGCGCGGAGGAATTGGGCAGCCCCGCCGTTGAAGGACCCGGTGACGGGATCCTCGAAGTGCCCGGTAATGGCTCGTACTTCATACGCGGGGGCATCACCACCGGTGAGGCCGACCACGCCGACCTTCACGCCAGGCGTGGGTGTGGGGTTGAGTTCGCGTACTGCCTCGGCGGAATCCAGCTGGATGAGGCGCCATCCGGGGCCGTTGTCTACCCAGCCGGAGTCAACGATGCGGTCGACGTCAACTCCGAGAACTGCAGCTGCATCGGCTCGTTCGGCATCGCTGAGAGCCCCCTCGCGCACCAAGGGTGGGGTAGCGAAGGCGAAGCGTCCGTCCTCCTGGCGCACGGTGACCAGGCCTACACCGCATTCCTGAATTAAGGTGCCGCTTTTTTCAAGCAGCTCTGCTGCCACCCGGGCGGTGCCCAGCGTGGGATGGCCGGCGAAAGGAAACTCTTCGTAGGGGGTAAAGATCCTCACCCGGTAGTCCGCGCGTGGATCCGTAGGCGAGCACAGGAACGTCGTCTCAGAGAAATTGGTCCAGTGCGCGATGCGCTGCATCTCTTCGGTGCTCAAGTCATCGGCATCCGCGACCACGGCGAGGGGATTTCCGCTGAACGGACCAGTGGCGAAGACATCTACTTCAAAGAATCGGTGCTGCATGGACCCCAAGCCTAGTCGCACCGGTGGGTGCGGAGGTCTACGCTGGGCTGCATGAGCGAAGCACTCTTTAGCCGCGTCGAGCCCATCCAAACCATGGCTGATGGGACCGTCAAGCAGGTCAACCCCTTCTCCGGAACGGAGGTGTGGACGGTGCCTGGCCGCGGCAACCGCCCGCTCGCGCATCCAGCACAGGACCCACAACCGCTGGCGGCCGATGCTTTCACGCACACCTGCGCCTTTTGCTCAGGCCGCATGCTGGATACCCCGCCAGAAAAGTCCCGCATTTTAGCCTCGGGGGAGATTCAGCGCGGCCTCCTTCCTCACGAGCTGGATGAATCCGTACCCGCCTTTCGCCGCGTGCCCAACCTTTTTGAGATCGTGTCCTATGACTATTGGCACGAGAACTATGGCTACACCATGGACCCCGACGTGGCCCGCCACAAGGAGCGCTACGAGTCCGACGAAGCTGGGCGCCTGCATGTGCTCAATGTGGTGCGCACCAAGCTCAAGGCGGCGGGCAAGGATGCCGCGCTGGACGACGACTCTTTGCTCGCCCTCGCCGATGGCTTCTTCGGAGGTGGCCACGACGTCATCATTTCTTCGCGCCACTTTGTGGAGGGTGCGGTCGATGACAGTCAGCTCGCGTCCTCCGGCACGCTGAGCCCCGACGAGCACTTTCTCCTAACAACCTTTACAGCAGAATCGACGCGCGAGCTCTATCAGCGCAACCGCTATGCTTCCTATGTCGCCGTGTTTCAGAACTGGCTGGCACCGGCGGGCGCGTCCTTCGACCACCTGCACAAGCAGCTCGTCGCTATTGACGCTCTAGGTATGGCTGCCCACCAGGAAAACGCGATTCTGAGGGCGCACCCGAATATGTACAACGATTGGGCGGTTGGCTACGCGGCAAAGCGCAACCTCGTTATCGCCGAAAACGACTATGCGGTTCTCTTCGCCGGCTTTGGCCACCGCTATCCCACACTGGAGATCTTCTCCAAGTCGCCGCGCTGTGAGCCCTGGGAGCAGACCCCCGGTGAGGTACGCGGGATGTCTGATCTCATCCACGCAGCGCATGCCGCCGTGGGGCCGGATGTGGCCTGCAATGAAGAATGGCACCACCGCCCGCCTAGCGTGGATCTGCCGCAGCCGTGGCGCGTGATGATCAAGCTCAGGGTATCGACCCTGGCCGGCTTTGAGGGCGGCACGAAGGTGTACATCAACACCATCGATCCCTGGGGATTGCGCGATCGCATCGTGGATGCCATGTTCCGCCTGCGCGAGCGCGGCAAGATTGCCTCCGGTATCGCGATTGCCACTGAGTGCGAGCTCAAGCGCAACAGCTTGCGCTATAACCCATTGGTTTGAATGGCCCCGCTTCTCCGGGGGCAGATAAATTGATAAATAGATAAATCAGACCACGAGCACGAGCTCGGAACCACGCAATTCGGTGCTCATGCCTGCCTCCTGCGCAACACTGGCCGCATCCTTGAGGGAGGAGACGCCTTCACCGTGGAGGGCTAGCACGCGTGCGAGCTCCCCTTTGTAGTGCTTGTTGAAGTGAGAGACCACCTTGCGGGAGCCATCCTCTTGCACCGTCTCCACGCGCACGGTGGCGGCGTCCTTGAGCTTGCCCAGTTGCTGGTAGGTGCCCGAGCGCATATCGAGGAGGAACTCGTCGGCGTCGACAAGCGCGCGCAGCTCCTCCGTGATGGCCGTACCCCAGCGCGACTTCAGCGTCCGCCCGCCCAGTTTCGTACTACCGGAGAGTCGGTAGTGCGGGATGAGGTCATCGGCGCGCACCAGACCAAATAGTGCATCGCCCACGGCGAGGTAGCTCCGCGCTTCCGGGGGAAGGGTGGGGGGCGTCGAGGGCGTCGTACAGCACGCCGGTGAAACGCTCCAGCGCGGGCATGGTCGGGGAGGATGCCAACTCGCGGTTAGACTCGGCTTCCCCACGCAGCTTCTCAGAGAGTTTGAGCACTTCCAGCGCTTCATCGACGTCGAGGGACGACAATTCTGCAGCGATTTCTTGGCGGATCGGATTCAACGCGGGAAAAGAAAGCTCGTCCCAATTCAGGGCCGCGCCGTTGCCGCCGTGTGCTTTGGTCTCAGAAGGAGGGAGGATGATCAGCATGGCTACATGCTAGCGATGTAAACTGAGCAACCATGATTACACGTCTTTCTGAGCTTTTCCTCCGCACTCTTCGTGAGGATCCGGCTGATGCCGAAGTCCCCAGCCACAAGCTTCTCGTCCGCGCAGGTTATGTGCGCCGTGTCGCGCCGGGTGTGTACACCTGGCTGCCACTGGGGCTGCGCGCCATGCGCAAGATTGAAGACGTAATCCGTCAGGAGATGAACGCCATCGGCGGCCAGGAGATGCTCTTCCCGGCGCTGCTGCCGCGCGAGCCTTACGAGCAGTCGAACCGCTGGACGGAGTACGGCGATAACCTCTTCCGCCTCAAGGATCGTAAGGGCGCTGACATGCTCCTAGGCCCGACCCATGAGGAGATGTTCACCACCGCAGTGAAGGATATGTACTCCTCGTACAAGGATTTCCCGGTCACGCTGTATCAGATCCAGACGAAGTACCGTGATGAGGAGCGCCCGCGCGCCGGCGTGCTGCGCGGCCGCGAGTTCACCATGAAGGATTCCTATTCCTTCGACATGACGGATGAGGGGCTCGATGAGTCCTATGCCCGCCACCGCAAGGCTTACCAGAACATCTTCGATCGCCTAGAGATTGATTACGCGATTTGTAAGGCCACCTCTGGCGCGATGGGTGGCTCGGCCTCTGAGGAGTTCCTCGCCGTGTCTGAGGTAGGCGAAGATACCTTCGTGCGGGCCACCGAGGGCGATTACGCCGCCAACGTGGAGGCCGTGGTCACTCAGGCTCCGGAGGAAATCCCCTTCGACGGCCTGCCGGAGGCACAGGAGCATGAGACTCCGAAATCCGAGACCATCGAAACGCTGGTGGAGTGGGCTAAGAGCGCCGGCATTACTGTCGCCGACCGCGAGGTCACCGCAGCGGACACCCTCAAGTGCATGATGATCAAGGTGGCAGCCCCCGCAGCTACGGAGGAAGAGAAGGAATGGGAGCTCGCGGCCGTCCTCATTCCGGGCGATCGCGAGCTGGATGAAAAACGCCTGGAGGCTTCGCTTGAACCGGCCGAGTTCGAGCTCGCCAGCGATGAGGATTTCAAGAAGAGCGACTTCCTGGTCAAGGGCTACGTTGGGCCGCGTGCCCTTAATGCCCACGACGTGAAGGTTTATGCCGACCCGCGCGTTGTTTCCGGGTCGTCGTGGATTACCGGTGCCGATGCCCCGCAGCGTCACGTCGTCGGTTTGGTGGCTGGCCGTGACTTCACTGTGGATGAGTTCATCGAGGCCGCCGAGGTCAAGGAAGGGGACCCGGCACCGAACGGCCAGGGCACTCTGACCCTGGAGCGCGGTATCGAGCTGGGCCACATCTTCCAGCTGGGCCGCAAGTACACCGAGGCTTTCGACGTCCAGATTCTGGATGAGAACGGCAAGCGCGCCGTGCCGACCATGGGTTCCTATGGCATTGGTGTGACGCGCATGCTCGCGGTGCTGGCGGAGCAGCGCCACGATGAGAAGGGCCTCAACTGGCCGGTGGCTGTGGCCCCGTACCAGGTGCACGTGGCCGTAGCGAACAAGGATGCCGCTGCCCTCGAGGCAGGGCAGAAGCTGGTGGAGGATCTGGACCGCGCGGGCGTGGAGGTGCTCTTCGACGATCGCCCGAAGGTTTCCCCGGGCGTGAAGTTCAAGGATGCTGAGCTTTTGGGTATGCCGTTCATTGCCATCTTGGGCCGCGCCTTTGCTGACGGCATCATTGAGCTGCGCATCCGCGGCGGCGAGACCCGTGAGGTCCCCGCCAACCAGATCGTGGAGACGCTCACCGAGCTCATCCGCGGTTAGCAGCTAGCAGAAGCTAGGCGGCGTGGAAGCGATGTGACTGCGCCGCAACCGCGATAAGCCAGCGCTGCCACGGGGCTGACGGTTCAGCTGAGATGGCCGCATCGGTCCACTTCAGCGTGTCGTTGCGTGCGGCCTCGTCGATGAATGCGCGCGCTGAGTCGGCGTCCGTCGGTAGGTTTCCTGCCGGTGAATCATAGGCCGGCGCGGCCTGCGGCACAGCGCCGAGCTTTTCTAATTGCCCTTGAAGCTGCAGGATTCTGTCCTCATGAGCGTGCAAAAGCTCATCAACGTGCGCCTCCTGGTCGGGGGACACATAGGAGCGCGCGAAATCGAGGGAATAGACCTGCTGGTACTCCCATTCCAAGAGAGTAGTTGCGGCATCGCGTTCCTGCTCGGTGAGTTCGGGGACTTCAGCAAGCTCATCATCGTTCCACGCTGCGAGCGCAATAGCTTGTGCTACTACAAGAGCGCGGGATTCCTCAGGGACGCTGCTGATGTTCTCTTCTGAGGAAGAGGAGGCGTCGTGAAGCACGGCGGCCACGTCAGCGGAATCGCGTGGGACAACCTCACGGTCGACTGCGCAAGAGCGAGGAGCATTTCCTTCCTCATCGCGGCCGCACAGGCGGTCGATTTCGTCATAAAGCTGCTCAGCCTGTTCCGCGCGCAGGGCCGCGGCATCCGCATCAAGCTCTTCCAATGTGAGAGCATCCGCGCTGGCGGCTTGAGCAAGCGACGCGAGGGAGGGATCCGCGTGGGGGCCAAAATAGTCCACGATCGCGTCGGTGGCTTGGCAGCCGCCCAACCAGGGGGCGGCGCAGACAAGGAGGGCGGGCACAACTACTCGGCGGTTCACGCGATAGACCCTACCCGTGTGACCTAGTCTAGAGCGCATGGCATTCCCAACACCCGCGCAACTGACCGAAATCCTGCAGCCTATTGCCGCCGCACGCGACCTCGACATCGAAGACGTCAAGACCACACGAGCTGGTAAAAAATCCCAGGTCATCATCCGTATCGATGGTGATGAGCGCCCGAGCTCCGACCTCATTGAAGAACTATCGCAGGAGATTTCCGAGCTTTTTGATGCCCAGGAGGAAGCGGGCGCCCTCAACTTTGGCGCGGGCTACACCCTGGAGGTGTCGACGCCAGGTGTGGACTTCCCGCTGAGCGCCCCGCGCCATTGGCGCCGCAACCGAGGAAGGCTGGTCGGATATGCGCTTGCCGAGGAACCTGGAACCACTCGCGTCGCGCGCATCGGCGGCCTGTCTGAGGACGAAGAATCCGTGGCGCTTATCACGACGGTGAAGAAGGAGGTGCGTTATCAGGTCGAGCGATTGGAAAATGTGAGCCGTGCAGTGGTAGAAATTGAGTTTGCTCAACCTTCAGCACAGGAGCTGGAGGCGGCAATGCAGACGTTCGACTTCGCCGAGCAGAACTCGGCAACCCGAGAGGACTAACAAGTGAATATTGATCTAGAGGCACTCCGCACGATTCAGCGCGAGCGAGGCGTCCCGGTGAAGGACCTGCTTGAGGCAATCGCGGGTGCCCTTTTGTATTCCTATCTGGATCACCGTGCCGAGTCTGCTGAGACGAAGGCGGAGGGGACAAAGTCCCGCGTGGATATCGACGCCGATACCGGCGCCGTTGCCGTCATCGTGACGGAAAGCGATCTGGAGACCGGAGAGGTCGTCAGCGAGTACGACGACACCCCGGATAACTTTGGGCGCATCGGCGCCCAGGCTGTCCGCGATGCCATCCTGCGCAAGCTGCGCGAAAACGAAGCGGAGCGGACCTATGATTCCTATTCAGAATTGATCGGCACGGTGGTGTCGGGCGTCGTCCAGCGCGATATCCATGCCAACAAGCGCGGCGTTATCGTGGTGCAATTGGGTACTGAGCACGATTCGCAGGATGCTTTCCTGTTGCCGGCCGAGCAGCTGCCGGGGGAGAAGCTCGAGCACGGTGACCGCGTTAAGGCTTATGTCGTGGGGGTAAACCGCAACGGGGCGAAGGTGCAGATTACGCTGTCGCGTACCCACCCAGAGCTGGTTCGCGGCCTCTTCGAGCTGGAGGTCCCAGAGGTGGCCGACGGCGCAGTCGAAATCATCGCCATCGCCCGCGAGGCTGGACACCGCTCCAAGATCTCCGTTCGCGGCCACGCCAAGGGCCTCAACGCCAAGGGTGCGTGTATCGGCCCGAAGGGTTCCCGCGTCAGCAACGTGATGCGTGAACTCGGTGGTGAAAAGATTGACATCATCGATTACAACGAAGACCCCGCCGTCTACGTGGGTAATGCTCTCGCACCGTCGAAGGTTGTGCGCGTAGAAATCCTCGACGAGGAAGCACAGGTAGCCAAGGTAACCGTGCCGGATTACCAGCTCTCGCTCGCTATCGGCAAGGAAGGGCAGAACGCTCGCCTCGCAGCTCGCCTGACCGGATGGAAGATTGATATTCACTCCGATGCCGCTCGTGACTAGCTTTCCAACCTACCTGCGGTGGGATTAAAGGTTTGGCCTATTTTCGCGTAGACTAGACAACGGCCCACATGCAGGAATGCTGTGGCGTAGTAGTAGTGGTGATTCGACGTAAGGAGTGGGATGTCTCAGGGACAGCGACTCCGCACCTGTATCGCCACGCGTCAAAAGCATCCCGACACGGAATTGCTCAGGGTTGTCGCCGATAGGGACGATCCCACAGGAAGCCGTGTTGTTCCGGATCCGCGCCGCCGCCTCCCCGGCAGGGGAGCGTGGATAAGGCCAGATCTGGAGGCAGTAGAGCTGGCGGAGCGAACCCGTGCCTTCAGGCGCGCGCTCCGATTGTCCACAGACGTGGACACAGGTCACGTACGTGAGTACCTCGCTGCTCAGCAGCAGGTGCAGTCGGCGGGCAACAGCCCGTGCGACCCAGAGTTAAAAAGGAAGACCGAACACTGATGAGCGCACAACCATGAAGCAGCATCAGCGATGAAAGTCCATAGCCATTAACTAGGGGTCAAGCCGTATTCCGCGGCCTTGGCTCCTAGAAAGATTAAAGAGGAGACAAGTGCCCGGAAAGCTACGTGTACACGAGTTGGCAAAGCAGCTCGGCGTAACCAGCAAGGAACTACTCGCCACGCTGAAGGAACAAGGCGAGTTCGTCAAGACCGCATCCTCGACCATCGAACCGCCGGTGGTCAAGAAGATGCGCGCACATTATGAAGCTAAGGGTGGCAACGACAAGCCGGCGGAGAAAACCGCGCCGGCAGCCTCCCCGGCTTCTGCTGCCAAAAAGGCGGCAGAGAAGAAACCAGCAGAGAAGCAGCCGGCTACCGCCGCTAAGCCTGGTCCGAAGCCGGGGGCAGCGCCGAAGCCGGGTGCCGCTCCCAAGCCGGGCGGCGCCCCGAAGCCGGGAACTGCGCCTAAGCCGGGCGGTGCCCCGAAGCCGGGTGCACAGCGCAAGAATGCGGACAAGCCTGGCGAGCGCGCAGTTACACCGCGCTCCATGCCGAAGCCTGGTGGTACCCGTCGCGTCGCCAATAACCCGTTCTCCACGGGCGGCTCGAGCGATCGCCCCAGCCCCGGACCACGTCCGGGCGGCAGCAAGGGGCAGCGCTCCGCCGGCAAGCCTGGTGATAACCGCGGTGGCAAGGGCGGAGCACGCCCGCAGGGTGATGGCAATCGCAGCGGCGGACGCCGCCCATCGCCGGCCATGATGCCTTCGCATCCGAACCCGGCCAGCATGCCGTCGAAGGCCGCAGGCAGCGGCGGTGGCGGTCGCGGCCGAGGTGGTCGTGGCGGCGGACCGGGCCAGGGTGGCCCAGGCCACGGTGGTTTCCGTGGCGGACGCGGTGGTCGCCGTGGTGGTACCGCTGGTGCATTCGGTCGTCCTGGTGGCGCACCGCGTCGCGGCAAGAAGTCGAAGCGTCAGAAGCGCCACGAGTTTGAAGAGCAGCAGAAGCATGAGGTAGGCGGCGTACGCCTGCCTGACGGCGGCGGCAAGGTAGTTCGCCTGCGCCGCGGTGCTTCCCTGGCTGACTTTGCCGAGAAGATCGGTGCGGATCCCGCAGCATTGGTTCAGGCACTGTTCAACCTCGGCGAGATGGTGACGGCTACGGCCTCCGTATCCGAGGACACCCTGCAGCTTTTGGGCTCGGAGATTAACTACGAGGTCCAGGTCGTCTCGCCGGAGGACGAGGACCGCGAGCTGCTCGAGTCCTTCGACCTGCAGTTCGGTGAGGACGAGGGCGGCGAAGAAGCC
The DNA here is from genome assembly GCF_039907205.1 of Corynebacterium sp. c25Ua_47. Taxonomy (NCBI): domain Bacteria; kingdom Bacillati; phylum Actinomycetota; class Actinomycetes; order Mycobacteriales; family Corynebacteriaceae; genus Corynebacterium; species Corynebacterium sp. c25Ua_47. The sequence continues at coordinate 264,555 of NZ_JASBOH010000001.1, forward strand.
CTTGAGAAGCGCCCGCCAGTCGTCACCGTGATGGGTCACGTTGACCACGGTAAGACCCGCCTTCTGGACACCATTCGTAAGACCAACGAAGGCGCGGGTGAGGCCGGTGGCATTACCCAGGGCATCGGTGCCTACCAGACCACGGTGAATCTCGAGGATGGCCCGCGTACCATCACCTTCCTGGATACACCGGGCCACGAGGCGTTTACCGCCATGCGTGCCCGTGGTGCCAAGTCCACTGACTTGGCCATCCTGGTGGTCGCCGCTGATGACGGCGTGATGCCGCAGACGATTGAGGCGATTAACCACGCGAAGGCAGCGGACATCCCAGTCGTTGTCGCGGTCAACAAGATTGATAAGCCGGAAGCTTCCCCGGATAAGATCCGTGGTCAGCTCACTGAGTACGGTCTGGTGCCGGAGGAATACGGCGGCGACACGATGTTCGTGGACATCTCCGCGAAGAACAACATCAACATCGACGAGTTGCTGGAGGCTGTCATCCTGACGGCGGACGCTGCACTCGAGCTCACCGCTAACCCGGATATGGATGCGCAGGGTTCTGCCATCGAGGCTCACCTCGACCGTGGCCGCGGTCCGGTGGCAACCGTCATCATTCAGCGCGGTACGCTGCGCATTGGTGATTCCATCGTGGTTGGCGATGCGCACGGACGTGTACGTCGTATGCTCGATGAGTTTGGCAACGACGTGGAAGAGGCCGGCCCGTCCCGCCCGGTCCAGGTGCAGGGCCTCAACGGCGTGCCTGGTGCCGGCGACAACCTCTTGGTTGTCGAAGATGACCGCGTCGCTCGACAGATTGCCGCGCAGCGTGATGCGCGTAAGCGTTCTGCTCTGCAGGCCAAGGCCCGCAAGCGCGTCTCCCTCGAGGATCTGGATGCAGTGCTCAAGGAAACTTCGACGCTCAACCTCATCCTCAAGGGCGACAATGCCGGTTCCGTCGAAGCTCTGGAAGATGCCCTGCTGGACATCGAGGTTGACGACGAGGTTCAGCTCAACATCATCGACCGTGGTGTCGGTGCTGTGACGCAGACCAACGTCAGCCTGGCTGCGGCTTCCGACGCCGTCATCATCGCCTTCAACGTTCGCGCTGAAGGCAAGGCGACGGAGGAAGCGAATGCCGAGGGCGTTGACATCCGCTACTACACCGTGATTTACCGCGCCATCGAAGAGGTTGAGGCAGCTCTCAAGGGCATGCTCAAGCCCATCTACGAGGAGCGGGATACCGGTGCGGCGGAGATCCGCGCGCTGTTCAAGTCCTCCGCCGTCGGCACCATTGCCGGTTGTATGGTCACCGAGGGCAAGGTCAAGCGCAACGGCAAGGTTCGCCTCGTACGCGACGGAAACGTCGTCGTCTCCGATGCCAAGATCGAGTCCCTGCGCCATGAGAAGGATGACGCTAACGAGATCAACGCCGGCTACGAGTGCGGTATGGTCCTGTCCTACCCGGACATCCAGGTAGGCGATATCATCCAGGCCTACGAGGAAGTCGAGGTCCCGCGCGACTAATCACATCTGAGCTCTCCGCTCACTAAGAGCGCTCAGATAAAAAGCCCAGCCAGGAAACATTCCTGGCTGGGCTTTAATCATTTCGGCCGAAAGGTGCAGAATCGGTATCCTAGACTAGTTGCCAGTACCCGTACGCAAAGGAGCTTCACCATGGTTGATCACGCACGCGCCGCGCGCATGGCAAAGCGCATTCAGACAATCGTTGCCAGCGCTATTGAACGCCAGATTAAGGATCGTCGCCTTGAGCTTGTGACTATCACGGATGCCCGCGTTACGGGTGACCTGCACGATGCCACCGTGTACTACACGGTGCGCGGCGCGGATATCGAATCCGAGCCGGATTACGATCAGGCTGCTGAGGCTCTCACGCGAGCTAAGGGGCAGTTGCGCAAGATCGTGGGCGACGAACTGTCGGTTCGCTTTACGCCGACGCTGTCCTTTGAGCTTGACACTGTCCCCGAGGCGTCCGCTCACATGGAGGATTTGCTCGCCCGCGCCCGTGCCCGCGATGCGGAGTTGGCCAAGTTGAAGGAAGGCGCGCAGCCGGCTGGTGATGCGAATCCGTACAAGACCTCGGATAAGGAAGAGGACTAAGTGTCACGAACCAACTACGAAGCCGCAGTTGATGCGCTGGTGCAGGCCAGCAGTATTTGCATCATCACGCACTTGCGCCCAGACGCCGATGCTGTCGGCTCTGCGGCGGCCCTCACCTTGGCGCTGCGCCAGCGCGGGAAGCAGACCCGCACCGTGATCGGGCAGCGCCGCGATATTTCCGCCAACCTATTCTCCATTCCTACCGTGGACGAGATTGAGTTGGTGGATGAGCTTCCGCAGGGCTACGACCTTTATGTCACTGTGGACTGCGGCTCGATAGATAGGACGGGTTCGGTGGCCCGGGAGATCGAGAAAATGGCCGCCGTCGGCCGCGTCCTATGTATCGATCACCATGCTTCTAACGACGGCTTTGGCGCCATCAACGTGGTGGATCCAGTGTGTGAGTCCACCACGGTGGTTCTGCTCGATATCCTGGATAGGCTTTCCATCCAGATCGATCGCATCATCGCGCACTGCCTGTACGCGGGCCTTGTTACCGATACCGGTAACTTCCGGTGGGGCCGCCCAGCGATGCATGATATCGCTGCGCGCCTGATGCTCTATGGGCTCGACACCAAGCAGATTGCGCTGGAACTCATGGACTCCAGCACGGCCGATGACCTGCAGATGATCGGACGCGTGCTCTCAGGCCTCAGGATTGAGGAAGCAGGGGAGCACCGCCTGGCTGTTCTCTTCGTGCCGCATGAGGAAGTCGCGTCTCATGCCGATTCCGCCATTGAGTCTTTTGTCGACTATGTCCGCGCATTGAAGGGCACTGACATTGGAGTGGTCTTCAAGGAACAGGCGCCCAATGTGTGGGCAGTATCTTTGCGTTCCTCTGCGGTCAACTGCGCCGAAGTGGCCCTCACCTTCGGCGGCGGTGGGCATGTTCCGGCGGCTGGCTATACCGCGCACGGAACGCCCGAGGAGGTTATCGCGCAGCTGGTAGGTGCGTTGTCCTAAATGGCTTCCGAGCAACCAGTCAAGGTATCTGCCGCGGAGGTTTTCCGTCTTGCCGTGCCCGCTCTGGGAGTTCTCGCGGCGATGCCGCTTTATTTGCTCCTGGATACCGCGGTGGTGGGCCGGCTAGGGGCGGAGGATTTGGCCTCGCTAGGGGCTGCGGCCACGCTGCATTCCGTGGTCACTACACAACTGACCTTCTTGTCTTATGGCACGACCGCGCGAGCCTCTCGTTTATTCGGGGCGGGTAAGCGGGAAGAGGCCGTGGCGGAGGGCGTGCAAGCAACGTGGGTTGCCGTGGGCGTGGGGTTGGTGCTCGCTATCATCATGTGGCTCTTTGCCGGCGTCTTCGCGATGTGGTTGACTGGCAATCCAGATACGGCGCGGGGGACAGCACAGTGGCTGCGAATCGCGGCCGTCGCTATTCCTTTTACCCTCATCAACATGGCCGGCAACGGCTGGATGCGCGGTGTTCAAAACACCCGCAAGCCTCTCTACTTCACCCTTGCAGGTATGGTTCCTGGCGCCATCGCGGTGCCTATTTTCGTGCACTTCTGGGGGTTGCCGGGCTCAGCTCTGGCCACGGTGCTGGGCATGGGGATCATCGCGGCGTTCTTCGTGGCGGAGCTGCGCCGCGAGCATGTCGGTTCGTGGGAGGTCCGCTGGAGCGTTGTGCGTCGGCAGCTCGTGTTGGGGCGTGACCTCATCGTGCGTTCGTTGAGTTTCCAAGTGGCATTTTTGTCGGCGGCAGCGGTGGCCTCGCGTATCGGAACGGCCCAGTTGGCTGCGCATCAAATCATGATGCAGATGTGGAACTTCCTGTCCCTCGTTCTGGATTCCCTCGCTATCGCTGCCCAAGCATTGACCGGCGCGGCATTGGGGGCAGGGTCAGCGCGCTATGCCCGCACGGTGGGAACCAAGGTGACGCTCTACTCGACGTCCTTCTCCCTCGCGCTCGCAGCGGTACTAGGCCTCGGCGCCGGTGTCATCCCGCAGATTTTTACTACGAGCCCGGAGGTCCTCGAGGTCATTTCCGGCCCGTGGTGGGTTATGACTTTCCTCGTCATTATTGGCGGCGTCGTTTTCGCCCTAGACGGCGTTCTCCTAGGCGCTGGGGACGCAGCCTTCCTCCGCACGCTCACCCTCGCATCGGTGCTCTTGGGCTTCCTCCCCGGTGTCTGGTTGGCCCTGGTTTTCGGCACCGGCCTGACCGGGGTGTGGGGCGGAATCGCCGCGTTCATCCTCATCCGCATGGTGGGCGTGGTGTGGCGCTTCTACTCAATGCGGTGGGCGCAGGTTTAGCCCTGTGGTAAAAGTAGAGAGAATGTTTGTGTGAAGGAGGCGCTATGACCACGTTGTGGGCTGTCTCCGATCTCCACGCGGCGGTGCGAGTCAACGGGGACCGTATCGAGGAACTCGTTCCGCCGAATCCGAATGACTGGTTGATTGTGGCGGGCGATGTGGCCGAGCGCATTGACCTTGTCATCAACACCTTGGCGCGGCTGAAAAACCGCTACGCCACCGTGATCTGGGTGCCCGGCAATCACGAACTCTTTTCCCGCGGCCAGGACGCGTATCAGGGACGTGAAAAATACGATCGGCTCGTGGAGGGCTGCCGGGAGATTGGCGTGGTTACCCCAGAAGACCCTTTCCCGGTTTTTGGAGGGGTTACTGTCGTCCCGCTTTTTACGCTGTATGACTACAGTTTTCGTCCGCCGGGAACAACGGTAGAGCAGGCGCTCGCGAGCGCGAAGCAGAAGCAGATCATCATGACCGATGAATTTGCTATCGCCCCGTTCGTCGATGTCCGCGCGTGGTGCTGGGACCGCTTGGCGTATTCCATCAAGCGCCTATCACGGGTTGAGGGCGAGACCGTCCTGATCAATCACTGGCCGCTGGTGCAGGAGCCAACCTTGTACCTGCGCTGGCCCGAGGTGGCGTTGTGGTGTGGAACCCGCCACACGCGTTCCTGGCCGCGGCGCTACAACGCCAAGGCGGTCATTTACGGTCACCTCCATATGCCCAACCGAGCCAACATTGATGGAGTAGACCACATTGAGGTGTCTTTGGGGTATCCGCGTGAGTGGCAAGCGCACGGACATCTCCAGCCGTGGCCATATCCGGTGCTGAGTATCGATGAGAAGACAGGGAGGGCAGAGCATGCTTGAGCCTTCCCTCTTCCCGGAGTCAGCGCGCTATTGCTATGTGCGTACAGACGAGTCGATGACCGATCTGCTCAATTACAACCACCTATCCCCGGAAGAGCGCTCCGTGGTCTCCCAAGCCGTGGACGTGCGCAAGTCCGAATTTGGGGATGCACGCTGGTGTGCCCACCAAGCCTTGAAGGAGCTCAACTACACCGACAATGAGCCGATTCTGCGCGGCGAGCGAGGCATGCCGCTGTGGCCGGAGGGCTATACCGGATCGATGACGCACACCGAAGGCCTGCGTGCAGCGGTAGCAGCGCCAACCACCCACGTGCGCTCGATGGGGCTGGATGCCGAACCCGCGGAGCCTTTGCCGGAGCATGTGCTGACGATGATCGCTCGGCCGGGGGAGATGCCGCAGCTGGCTCAGTTACAAGCGGCGGGTATTTCCTGCCCGGACCGCCTGTTGTTCTGTGCCAAGGAGGCCACCTACAAGACCTGGTTTCCCATGACCCGGCGGTGGCTTGATTTTGACCAAGCGGAAATTGACCTGCGCCTAGACGGAACGCTGGTCTCTTACCTCTTGGCACGGCCGACTCCAGTGCCGTTCATTACGGGGCACTGGATCATCCGGGATGGCTATGTCATCGTTTCTGCTGCCGTTCCAGCGCTCAACTTTGGCAGGTAAACCGGGTCATTAAAGCGTCGAGGGCCGCGCGACGAAAACCGTGGCTAAGCGCTTTCCTTTCTCCTTGATCAGGGCGATCGACCGTCCCTGCGGATCGACGGCCGCGTACGTGCCTTTCAGCCCACGCGGCTCCAGCCATTTGCCCATAGCCAGGGCCTGGGCCTCATCATCGGTGACTTCTAAAACCGGATAGCTGCGAGCGAGAGCCTCATCGAGACTCAGGGACAGCGTCGGGGAGTCCTCGAGAGCAGAGAGGGGGAGGGCGTCGTCAAGCGTGAAAGGGCCCACCTCCGTGCGGCGCAGCGCGGTAAGGTGCCCGCCGACGCCGAGGGCCTCACCCAGATCCCGAGCCAGCGAGCGGATGTAGGTTCCCGAAGAACACGCGACCGACACGTCCAAATCTACGAACTCGCCGCAGCGCCGCGTATCGAGGATATCGAAGCGGCTGACCGTCACTGGGCGCGCGGGGATCTCAACCTCTTCGCCTGCCCGCACCCTTTCGTGCGCGCGTTTACCATCGATCTTGATAGCGGAGACCGCTGCCGGCCGCTGCAAAATATCGCCGGTCAGCGCAGCAACCTCGTGCGCAATGGCAGAATCCTCCACTGCGGTTGCCGGTTTGCCCCACGTAGCTTCACCTTCCGCATCGTCGGTGTGGGTAGCCATTCCGAGGCGAATCGTGGCGTCGTAGGCCTTGGTGGAGGCCACCATGTGCGCGAGGAACTTGGTGCCACGTTCGAGGCCTACAACGAGCACTCCCGTGGCCATCGGATCAAGCGTGCCCGCGTGGCCCACCTTGCGGGTGCGGAAGAAGCGGCGGAGTTTTCCCACGACGTCGTGCGAGGTCATGCCGGCGGGTTTGTCGACGACCACGAGGCCGGAACGTTCGAGCGGATCAGTCATGCCCTGCAGTCTAGGGCACCGGCTGCGGTGGGATAGCATGGTGGCCGTGGATATTTGGTACGGAATCAATAGCATCCCCGCTGACCTTGGTCCGACATCAGTGACGATTGGTGTCTTCGATGGCCTGCACCGCGGACACCAACAGTTGGTCACAAAGGCCGTCGAGCATGCGCGCACGCATGGCCAACGCCCAATCATGGTGACCTTTGATCCGCACCCAGTCTCCGTGTTCTTGCCGGAGCGCGCGCCGCTCTCCGTGATTACTTTTGAGCGCCGCATGCAGTTGGCGGAAGAGATGGGCATCGAGGCCGTGCTCGTCATCGACTTCACCGAGGAACTCCAGGGCGTCGAGCCGCGCGAGTACGTGACGGAACTCCTGGTGGGGCGTTTGCACACAGAACACGTCGTGGTGGGGGAGAACTTCACCTTCGGCGCAGGTGCATCCGGCACCGCGGAGGCGCTAGCGAAATTCGGTGCCGAATTCGGGTTCGACGTTGACATCGTGCCTTTGCTTGACGACGAGGGCGAGCGCATCTGCTCCACCAACATCCGCGCTGCTCTTGCTAAGGGCGATATTGCGCGCGCCAATTGGGCGCTGGGACGCCACTTTACGGTGACCGGGCCCGTTGTGCGCGGTGCAGGACGCGGCGGAAAGGAGCTTGGTTTCCCGACCGCCAACCAGTATTTCCCGGAATCCGTCGCCATCCCGGCCGATGGCGTCTACGCGGGCTGGTTCGTGGTTGAACCCACCGGCGCTCCACTCGAAGGCGACATGGAGCCCGGCGTTCCTTATCCAGCCGCTATCTCGGTGGGTACGAACCCCACCTTCGGCGACGAGGAGCGTTCGGTGGAGTCCTTCGTGCTGGACCGCGATGCTGACTTGTACGGGCACGAGGCCACCGTGCACTTTGTCGACCACGTGCGTGACATGGAGAAATTCAACTCCGTGGAGGAACTCCTGACAGCTATGGAGCGAGATGTTGCTCGAGTTCGTGAGATTCTGGCACGCGAGGCCTAAATGAAGATCATCCTCGACCTCGACACCGGAATCGACGATGCCCTCGCTCTCGCCTATGCCGTAGCGCACCCTGATCTCGAGTTGATCGGGGTCACCGGCACCTATGGCAATGTGCCGGTGGCGCTGGGCGTGCGTAACTCGCTGGCGTTGCTGGAGCTTCTCGACGCCGAGGATGTCCCCGTCTTCATTGGGCCGACACGCCCGGGCTTTAACGTTGCCCCCATTTCAGCGTTCATCCATGGCCGCAATGGACTTGGGGAAGTGCTTCTGCCTCCGCCGCGCCGCAAGGCATATGAGGATGCAGTGGGCTTTCTTATCCGTTCGGTCCGTGAGCATGGTGAGGATCTGGTGATTGTGCCGACGGGGTCGTCGACAAGCATCGCAGCTGCCATGCGCGAAGACCCGGACTTCGCCCGCAACGCCCGCATCGTCATGATGGGCGGCGCGCTGACCGTGCCCGGGAACGTCACGCCCTATGCCGAGGCCAATGTCTTCCAAGACCCGCAGGCTACGGACTATGTCTTCCGGCATGCTCGCGATCTCACCATGGTGGGGCTCGATGTCACGCTGCGCACCTTGCTCACCAGGGAGCACACGAAGCAATGGCGCGGTACACCCACTGGTCGTATTTATGCGGACATCGTGGACTACTACATCCGCGCCTACAAGACGACCTCGCCGCACCTTGGCGGTTGTGGGCTCCACGATCCCTTGGCGGTGGCCGTGGCTGCAGATCCCTCACTGGTCACATGCCTCGACCTCAATCTGCGGTGTGAGGAGAACGGGCGCACTATTGGTGACCCGGAACGCCTGGATAACCCCACCGCCCGTGTCGCCGTTGCGGTGGATGATGCGCGCTTCGTTGATGATTTGATGTCGAAGCTGGGCAGCCTCTATACTTCTACTTCGGCTTGCTGACTGCGGTCCACAGTAGTCACGGGCAGCGCCTCACGGCGCATCATTTCATGTGGACTGAAATACAATAGGAGATTTTCCATGGCTTTGAGCACCGAGAAGAAGGCTGAAATCCTCAAGGAGTACGGCCTGCACGAGACCGACACCGGCTCCCCGGAGGCACAGGTTGCCCTGCTGACCACCCGCATCAACAACCTGACCGAGCACCTCAAGGATCACAAGCACGATCACCACTCCCGCCGTGGTCTGCTGCTCATGGTTGGTCGCCGTCGTGGCCTGCTGAAGTACCTGGCCGCTAACGACGTTGACCGTTACCGCGACCTGATTTCTCGCCTGGGTCTGCGCCGCTAAGCGCTTAACTTTTCAACCCCCGCACCTGTGTGCGGGGGTTTTCTTGTCTCATCTGCTAAAATTCTTGGGCGTTGTCAGAAAACATCGAAGAAGAGGCGGCACCGAAGATCGCCATGACAGCTCCAAGGAGAGTTACATCCATGAGCGCTAAAAACGCTAAGAACCAACCGAACAATTCCGTCGAGTTCCTTATCGACGACGATTACGGCATCACCGAGGCCATCGCCACCCTGGACAATGGCGATTTCGGCACGCGTACCATCCGTTTTGAGACGGGCCAGCTGGCTCGCCAAGCCGGTGGCTCCGTGACCACTTACCTGGACGAGGACACCATGCTGCTGTCCACGACCACCGCTTCAAACCAGCCGCGCGAAGGTTTCGATTTCTTCCCGCTGACCGTGGACGTCGAGGAGCGCATGTACGCCGCGGGTAAGATCCCGGGCTCCTTCTTCCGCCGTGAGGGCCGTCCCTCTACTGAGGCTATTCTGGCCTGCCGCCTCATCGACCGCCCGCTGCGCCCGACCTTCGTGAAGGGCTTGCGCAACGAGGTTCAGGTCGTTGTCACGGTCCTCTCCATGGACCCGGAGGAGTACTACGACGTCGTTGCCATCAACGGCGCTTCCGCCTCCACCCAGCTCTCCGGCCTACCTGTGTCTGGCCCGGTGGGCGGCGTGCGCATGGCACTGATCGCTGATGATAAGCACCCTAAGGGCCAGTGGGTGGCCTTCCCGAACAACGAGCAGCACGAGCGTGCTCTCTTCGAGATGGTCGTTGCCGGCCGCATCGTGAAGAAGGGCCGCAAGGATGACGTTGCCATCATGATGGTGGAGGCCGGCGCTGGTGTGCACGTAGCCGAGCGCATCAAGGAAGGTGCTCCGGCTCCGCAGGAGTCCACCGTGGCTGAGGGGCTGGAGGCGGCGAAGCCTTTCATCAAGTCTTTGTGCGAGGCGCAGGCCGGTCTGGCGGAGCGTGCTGCCAAGGAGACGCAGGAGTTCCCGCTCTTCCCGCCCTACGATGATGATGTCTACGCGGCTGTTGAGAAGGCTGCATCCAAGAAGCTGGAGAAGCTGCTTACTATCCCGGGCAAGCAGGACCGCGACGATGCTACCAATGACTACATGGAGCAGGTTGAGGCACAGCTCATCGAGGACTTTGATGACCTCGATGAGGCCGATGCCTCCAAGCAGATCCGCAATGCTTTCAACGCCGTGATGAAGGCCATCGTCCGCAACAAGATCCTCACTGAAGGGTTCCGCATCGATGGCCGCGGCGTCACCGATATCCGCGACCTCGGCGTTGAGGTCGATCTCGTTCCGCGCGCCCATGGTTCCTCCCTCTTTGAGCGCGGTGAGACCCAGATTCTGGGTGTGACCACCTTGGACATGCTCAAGATGGAACAGCAGGTCGACTCCCTGACCCCAGTGGAGTCCAAGCGCTACATGCACCACTACAACTTCCCGCCGTATTCCACCGGTGAGACCGGCCGAGTGGGTTCCCCGAAGCGTCGCGAAATCGGCCACGGTGCTCTGGCTGAGCGTGCCTTGCTGCCGGTTATCCCGTCCCGCGAGGATTTCCCTTACGCCATCCGCCAGGTTTCTGAGGCTTTGGGCTCCAATGGCTCGACTTCCATGGGCTCTGTCTGTGCCTCCACCTTGTCCCTCTACAACGCGGGCGTTCCGCTGAAGGCTCCGGTGGCCGGTATCGCCATGGGCTTGGTTTCTGGTGAAGTTAACGGCAAGGAAAAGTTCGTGGCGCTCACCGATATCCTCGGTGCTGAGGATGCTTTTGGCGATATGGACTTCAAGGTCGCGGGTACCTCCGAGTTCATCACCGCCTTGCAATTGGATACCAAGCTGGATGGCATTCCTTCGCGCGTGCTTGCCGACGCCCTCGACCAGGCCCGCGACGCCCGTGCTGCCATCCTCGACACCATGGCGGAGGTTATCGAGAGCCCGGACGAGATGTCTGGCCTTGCCCCGCGTATTACCTCGGTGACGATCCCTGTCAACAAGATTGGTGAGCTCATTGGTCCGAAGGGCAAGACCATCAACGCCATCACGGAGGAAACCGGTGCCGATGTTTCCATCGAAGAAGACGGCACGGTTTATATCTCTGCGGCTACTGGTGAGGCTGCTGAGGCCGCAATCGACCGCGTGAATAGCATCGCTAACCCGCAGCTGCCGAAGGTGGGCGAGCGCTTCCTTGGCACCGTGGTAAAGACCGTAGCCTTTGGTGCCTTCGTCTCCCTGACCCCGGGCCGCGATGGCCTTGTGCACATCTCGAAGCTGGGTGGCGACGAGCGCATCGAAAAGGTCGAGGACGTCGTCAATGTTGGCGATAAGATTCAAGTGGAAATCGCCGACATCGATAACCGTGGGAAGATCTCCCTGGTTCCGGTTGAGGAGGACTAATTCCCAAACCTCATAAGCCAGAGCCCCGCTCTCCAGCTCGTTCATGGGCTGCGATGGCGGGGCTCTTAGCTTGTTGGGTGCTAGCTGCTAGTCCTGGAAATCAAGTACAAGTCGTTTGGGGTCCTCGAGAAATGTCACCGAGTACGGAGTCCTCTTCTGCAGACCAATGATGAATTGCGATTGTGACTCAAATGAGCTGGTGTAGACGACCTCACTCACGACTCCAGTTCCAGGAGTAGTTCCCTGCTGAATATGCCGTTCCTCGAGCTCAGGCGTAGATGGCCAAGGAGTTCCCTCGATTCCGACGTCGAGAAAAGCATTTCCTTCTGCCTCAACGGGGTAACCGGAGGCCTGCTGAGTTGGGCTGTCTGTGTAGGTGGTAAACCAGCCCGGTTCGCCGTTTCCCTCGAGATCAATAACTACGCGGGTAAAGCCATTGTGAGCCCCCACACGCACCGTAGTTGGCGTGAGATCTCCAAGCCGTTCGGGCATGTGATGCCGATTATCCAGGGCTGCTGTACCCATGCCCGCAAACTGTGCTGCAGTCATCGCCTCCGAGCTGCTTTGCGCGCCCGAGTCCTCTGAGGCCATTTCTTCACTGGCTGGTGCTTCAGCAACTCGCGGGCTGGATTCAACCGAACTAAAAGCAGGTGAATTTGTGGAGTGCGAACCTCCCTCAGAGCATGCGGTGATGGTCAACGCACATCCGGCAATGATGACCCCGAAGACGGTGGTCGGTGCAATAGAGCGAGTCATATTTTCCCTTCAGCTGTGACAGCAGGATCCAGCTTCCTAGACCATCATAACGAGCAGCAACACGTGGGCATCACTGCGTAACCCCGCTGGACCCCGAGGGGCATTCTCAGGCCATCTAGCCTCCCTAACTCTTAAAAGTTCCGCTCAGTTCCAAAAACTGCGCCGACTTTTTACCATTAGGGAGGCTTTTCTTTATCTCCCTCCGGCCCCGGCTCCCGCGACCCTTCGTCGTTTGATTCGACGGCTTGGGGTTGTGCGGGGTGAGTTTTGGGTTCATCGTTTGTTTCGACGGCGCGGGGCTTATCCGTGTGTTCATCCTTCTTAGTTATGCGTACCGAACGGAGGTTCTATGGATTTGAGAGGACTTTCCATCTACTGTCATGAGTGAAGTGCATTCCCAACGCTAAGAAAGGTAAAGAATATGGTTAAAAAGTCTGCAAGAAAAGTTCGTTTGGCATTGGTTTGTGGTGCTGTCTTGGCTCTTGCCGCCCCCCAGTAGCGCGTTTGCTCAGGATGCAGAAGCGACCTTGGATGGTGATACGGTTCCTGCTGCAGACAGTGAATCGGGATTTGAGTTGTCTTCCGGAGAAACCAAGACTGTAGACCTGTCGGATGCCAAGGAGAAACAGTCAGCGGAAATCCATGTGGAAGGTGAGCCGACTATAAGCTTCTATGATGCATCAAACACTGCCCCTGCGTGTGTGTCTGCTGAGCATCATCAAGCTGAGATCAAAATTCGGAATAATTGCCCTACACCTGTTCGGGTGAAAGTCATCATGACGGGTTGGGTGGGTTCTCAGGATATTGAGTGCACAGGGGTTGCCCCGGGCGCTGAAGAAACCGTTTCCAAGTTGAAGGTTCCAGGTATTACTCGCATCGATCGAGTGGAGAATTGCTAATGAAGAAATTACGTGCTTTGGCGCTTACACTCGCTCTTCCTTCTGCAGTGTTTGCTCAAACGCAAGTCGCGCAAGCAGCGGGTGTTGTTAAAAATGAACTAGGCATGATCACCATGAAATGCCAGGTAGTGGAGAATGCCCCCGGCAATCCTATTGTGGGCTTTGTCATAGGTAATCATCCAACAGATCCTAATGCTGCCAAATCCGATGCAAATTTGTATGAAAGCAAGTTTAACAATGCCCATAAGAGGCATTGCTATCCTCAGCGGAAGTACCGTCCGTCGGGTGCCTATGACACGAGTTGGAACCCTAAATGATGTCCAGCGAAATTACCCTGACAAAGACCTATTTCCTTGCGAGAGAAGAGGATTTGCCTCGGTTTTATCAGCGCTATCTTGAACGAGTGGAGCGCGTGAAACAGTTCACGACCGTCTATCTGGTCGCTGATGTGGAGATTGATGAGTCGGATTCCGTTGTGAAAAAGAACTTGCTCCATGATCTCCAGGCTCAGAGTGATGAACCGGTTAACGAGGATGAATGGAATATGTATAGCTATTCCACCGCATTAGGGACGATCGACGAGCCTATTGAGCCTGGGGCGGCTGTGTCACGTTTGTGGGAGGACATGCTTTTGACCGACGATGAGGAGTGGCCTCGGTCTTTTATCAGCTCTGTTGATTTCGCGTCGTTTATGTCACGGCCGAAGTAACGGACTGGAAGCCGTTCGGTGCAGGTGGTGAAGTTTTGTCGAGGGAGTCACGCTTAACGTGACTCCCTGAGCTATTGTTCTCTATTTTTGTGAAGCTAACCCGTTAAGAACATTTGTTCCATCTTTCCAGAGAGTGTGTCTCCCTCCTGTTATATAATCAATAGTGCTTCGCGGGTTGAGCTAAGCAGTGATCTAGGACTCGACATCCTAGGTACCTTAGCAATAGCAGTGTTATACCTGATTGCTCTTTGGATTATTGAAAGTGTAGGTCAGCCTTTTTCAAAGAAGTTTCTTGTTCGCATAAATAAAGAAAAGGAGCAGAGAATGGGTCATAACAATCGCAGTCGCATTATCGCGTCAATTGAAAATATAGGTACTGGAGCAATCGGTAGCTCACTGCTCATGCTGAACTCGTGAAGCAAAGGTTAGAAGCCCTAGAACCGTTTATACGAATCTAGGGCTTCTTTGTCGTTTTAGAAATTTCGTGCGAGATCTTCCGGGTTATGATTGCGAAGCCTTCATGACCTGATGTCCAACGAGCCGTAGGCGAGGCGGGAGAAGGATACTCGTCATGCTCCTTCAAAGCGCGTGATAATCTGTCGTTTCGTTGGCGCATTAGGGTTTGCACACTCTAATGCGACCATTACTACATGGTGAAGATTATTCATGTTTCAGACCAGAGGTTACGAGGCTCTTCCGGTTTCGGGGTGCGTAGCGGGGTGAGGTAGAAAACGACGGGTTCAGCGGGTCACCACAACATGTAGGGGTCCCTGGTGTGAAGATGAAAGTTCCTACACAACCATCTAAACCCACCAGGGACCCGTACTGTGAAGCCTACTGGAAATCTCGTCGCCGACACTATCTGCCGTACCGCGGAAATCGGGCTTGCCATCACCGGTGCCGCTGATGCCGGACCGCTGACCATCATTGAGGCCACGCCAGTAGCTGTTATCGGCGTGTGCCCGGACTGCGGACAGCCAGGAAAGCTGCGCGACCACATCACCCGTCGACTCGTTGATCTTCCTGTTGTTGGATTCCCCACTAGGCTGCACGTAACAGTCCCTAGATTCCGGTGCACAGCCGCCTCATGTAAGAGAAAGATCTTCCAAGAATCCTTACCCTGCGCTGATGACGGTGCCAAACTCACTGACCGGGTCACCCGCTGGATCTTGCAACGCCTTGCTATTGACCGGATGAGTGTGTCAGCGACCGCCAAAGCACTCGGTGTGGGCTGGGACCTAGTCAATAAAGTCGCACTAGATGCCTGCCGCCAGCTTGTCTACGGCGACCCTCACCACCTCGACGGGGTTCGCGTCCTCGGAGTCGATGAACATGTATGGAAACACACCAGAAAACCAGGCCAGGCATCAAACCTGGTGACCATACTCGTTGACCTCACCCCGCTGGTGGACGGGCGTGGGCCTGCACGCTTGTTAGACATGCGACCGGGCAGGTCCGCAGATGTGCTCAGCGGGTGGCTTAAGGAACGCAACCCCAGCTTCCGGGAACAGATACAGGTGGTGACCATGGATGGGTTTACCGGATATGCCACCGCAGTCGAGGAGCAACTACCACAAGCTGACAAAGTCATGGACCCTTTCCATGTAGTGCATCTAGCAGCCGACAAACTCACCAGTTGCCGACAGCGACTCCAACGCGAGACCACCGGGCGCCGCGGACGCAAAGATGACCCACTGTACAAGCACCGGCGCACCCTGTTGACCAGGACGAATTATCTCACCGAGCGGCAAAAGCACCGCTTAGAAATGTTGTGGGCCACCGATGACGACTACGTGTGCCTAGAAGTAACGTGGTTGGTCTACCAAGACATGATCGCAGCGTACGCGCATCCGAAGAAATCGGAAGGCAAAAAGCTCATGGAACGCATCATCCACACCCTGCGTAAAGGATTACCAAAAGGCTTAGAAGAGCTCGCCCAACTGGGACGCACCCTGTGGCGAAGGCGCAAAGATGTGCTCGCCTACTTTGATATCGGTGCCTCCAACGGCCCCGTCGAGGCAATCAACGGCAGACTCGAACACCTACGCGGCATCGCCCTAGGATTTAAAAACCTCAACCACTACATCTTGCGGTGCCTGATCCACTCCGGACAACTACAGGACAAAATCAACGCACTCTAAAACCGGAAGGGCCGGTTACGACCGTTTCGTACGGCCAAGCAATTTGAGTTAACTGAGCGAGATCGGCTCCTCTTGACTGTTTGGTTGCGTTTGAAGCTATGGCGCGCGACCACGTTGCCAGGCTGTGGGGAATTTACGATTCGGGAGCTTGTAAGCGTCTTCGATTGCTCCGGGACAAAGGGTTCATTGACGATAAAAGCGTTTTCACGGGCTTCCCCAGCATTCTCACCATCACCAGCAAAGGCTGCAGGCACAGTAGATGGACGCACATTACTGATAAAGGAAATGTTGTCGGGGATTTCAAGCCTCCTCGCTTTAGCGCGGGTGGAACCCTGGCACACACGCTTTTGGTTATGGATTCAGCTCTATCCTGGTCAATTTATGCGCACACGGTCGTAAGCGAGCGAGTGATAAAGGCCCAGGACCGGTAAGCATCTCAGTAAAGGAAACCACCACCCGGTAGATGCTATCGATAGGTAAAAGGCGGATGCTAGGTGCTGTTAATATCCGGATTTTTTTATCCCTACCGGACTGAAGCGTCCTGATGCTAAAGAAGGCGTCCGGCAGGATGGTGGTGCTCATTGGCGTATCCCCCGAGAAAATAGTGTTAGAAGAAGTGTTCTACAACTAATCCTAGTGCCGGCACAAACCAAGGTCTATAGCCTGCGGGGATAAACTTCACAAACCAAGAAGCATGGGGGTGTTGAGTAATGCTTTAGGTTGTGTATTCGACTCTTGCCGAGCTGGGGGTATAGGTTTTACTCATACACAACAACGGGGGTAGGTGAATGGTGCAGGCGAGGGGAGTTAGCGCCGCGTGCCCCGTTCTGAGCCCTGGATGTCGACAGGGATAGACTGGTCGTGGCTAACAGAACGAACATAGATGAAGGGATTGTGAATGACTATCAAGGTGGGTGTCCTCGGCGCTAAGGGCCGCGTGGGACAAGCAATCGTGGAGGGCGTCAACGCTGCAGAGGATCTGGAGCTTGTTGCTGAAATCGATCGCGATACTCCGCTTGAGAAGCTAGTCGAAGCTGGCGCGCAGGTAGCCGTTGACTTCACCCAGCCTGCTTCCGTTATGGGCAACCTTGAATTCTGTACTCAGCATGGCATTCACGCCGTCGTGGGGACCACGGGCTTCGACGCCGAGCGTCTGGCGCAAGTGGAGGAATGGACAAAGGGAGACGGTGCGGGCCACGTGTTGATCGCTCCGAACTTTGCTATTTCGGCTGTGCTGACCATGGTCTTCGCGGCACAAGCTGCAAAATTCTTCGACAGCGCTGAGGTGGTTGAGTATCACCACCCGAACAAGCTCGATGCGCCGTCCGGCACCGCGGTTCATACCGCACAGGGCATTGCGAAGGCTCGCAAAGAGGCTGGATTGGATGCAATGCCGGACAAGACCGAGCAGTCCCTCGACGGAGCGCGCGGCGCGGATGTTGACAGCGTCCATGTTCACGCAGTCCGCATGCAAGGAATGGTGGCGCATGAAGAAGTTATCTTCGGTACCCAGGGCCAGTCGCTGACGATCCGTCAAGATTCTTATGACCGTTCCTCTTTCACTCCAGGCGTGCTCATGGGTGTGCGGGAAATTGAGTCTCATCCAGGGCTGACCGTGGGCCTGGAAAAGTACTTGGAGCTGTAATGGCTAAGGTCACTGAGCTTGATGTCCAGCTCATCGCGGCCACTTCTTTCCACGCGCCGCAGGGAGTGGACTGGGAGGTGGACGGGGAGGCGTCGGAAAGCGAGGCTCTTGTCGAGTTCGCTGGGCGAGCTTGTTACGAGTCCTTCGATAAGCCGAACCCACGAACTGCTTCGAACCAGGCTTATCTGCATCACATCCTCGAGGTTGGGCATGATGCGCTGCTCGAGCACGCAACCGCGACGCTGTATATCCGTGGCTTGTCGCGTTCGGCAACACACGAGCTAGTTCGGCACCGACATTTCTCTTTTTCGCAACTCTCGCAGCGCTTTGTTCATTCTGAAGAGGCTGAAGTGGTGCTGCCGAAACTCATTGCGGAGGATGAACAACTTACCCGATTGACTCTGCAGGCAGCCGATGATGCGCGTTTCGTCTACGAAGAGCTTCTCGATGCTCTTGAATCGAAGCTCGAGCAGGAACCGAATGCATTGCTGCGCAAGAAGCAGGCACGCCAGGCCGCCCGTGCAGTGCTACCCAACCTGACGGAGTCTCGCATCGTCGTGACCGGCAACTACCGGGCGTGGCGTCACTTTATCGGCGCGCGGGCGACGGAACAGGCGGATACGGAGATGCGGCAGCTAGCGGTGGCATGTCTGAAGCTGTTGAGGAAGCAATCGCCGGTGCTTTTCGACGATTTCAATATCACCACCCTGAGCGATGGCACCGAAATGGCGTCGAGTCCTTACGCCTAAGGAGAAATTTAAGACTCGCGCAACGCCCCGATTCAGCTAATAAGGTGCAAAGCGGGTAATCTTGACGCCTATGAGCACAGGTATGACAGCACAGACAGGCGTCGACACTTTCGGACGCGTGGGCGTAGCGATGGTCACCCCGTTTGACCAGGACGGTGCGCTGGACGTGTCTGCAGGGCGTCGCCTAGCAGCTCATCTTGTTGATAACGGCGTCGACTCGCTCATCCTCTCGGGTACTACGGGTGAGTCACCTACGACGTCGTTGGATGAAAAGCTGGAGCTGTTTGCGGCTGTGAAGGAAGAGGTAGGGGACCGAGCCACCCTCTGTGCTGGTGCGGGAACCAACAACACCGCTACCAGCATCGAGGCGGCACGCGCCTTTGCTGATGCAGGTGCGGATAGCCTTTTGGTTGTTACCCCGTACTACTCCAAGCCCTCCCAGGCTGGTGTGTACGCGCACTTCACTGCCGTGGCTAACGCCGTGGATCTTCCGATTTGTCTGTACGACATTCCTGGCCGCTCGGGCATCCCGATCGAAACGGAGACGATTCTCCGTCTCGCGGACGTGCCGAACATTCAGGCCGTCAAGGACGCTAAAAGCGACCTTGTTGCGGCCGCACCGCTTATCCAGGAGACCGGTTTGGCATGGTACTCCGGGGATGATGGCCTCAACCTGCCCTGGCTTGCCCTTGGCGCATCGGGTGTCATTTCCGTGATTGGCCACCTTGCACCGCGCGCCCTGGCTGATCTCTACGTGGCCTTCGAAGAAGGCGATATCGCACGTGCACGAGAGATTAACGCGAAAACTTTAACCCCGCTCATCCAGGCGCAAAGCCGTCTGGGCGGAGCAACTCTTGTTAAGGCTGCCCTGCGTCTGCAGGGTATTGAAGTAGGGGACCCTCGCCTTCCGGTATCCGCGGCTGACGCGGAGGAGGTTGAGGCTCTCCGCCACGATTTGGAGAAGGCTGGAGTCCTTTAAGAATGACTGAATCCCGTAACCGTTCCCGCAAGGTAACCCGCAAGGCGGGTCCGCCTGCGGAGACTGAGACCGCCTCGAATGAGGCGGCTTCGCCGGTTTTCCAAGCGCCGAATGAATCGGCTGCGACTGGCACTAATTCGAACGAGTCTGATAACTCGAATAACTCGAATTCTGAGGACGGCAACCGCCGCTCCCGCTCCCGTGGTTCCCGCGGCGGCCGTGGCCGTGGTCGCGGTGGCAATGGCGGCGCTAACAACAACGGTAACAACGGCAACAACAATGGTGGCCGCAACAACGGCCGCAACCGCAATAACAACCGTGGTCGCCGCAATGTGCCTAAATCCATGCAGGGTGCGGACCTGACTAAGCGTTTGCCGGAACCGCCGAAGCAGCAAAAGGATGCCCTGCGCATCTACGCTCTGGGTGGTATCTCTGAGATCGGTCGCAACATGACCGTCTTTGAGTACCAAGATGAACTGCTCATCATCGACTGTGGTGTGCTTTTCCCGTCCTCCGGTGAGCCGGGCGTGGATCTCATCCTGCCGGACTTTGGTCCGATTGAGAAGAAGATTCACAAGGTTAAGGCCCTCGTGGTGACCCACGCGCACGAGGATCACATTGGCGCTATCCCGTGGCTTTTGAAGCTGCGCCCGGATATCCCGATCGTGGCGTCGCGCTTCACCATCGCGCTCATTGCTGCAAAATGTAAGGAGCACCGCCAGAAGCCGAAGTTCGTTGAAGTCAACGAGAAGTCTGATGTGAACTACGGTCCGTTCCGCTGCCGCTTCTGGGCAGTGAACCACTCGGTCCCGGACGCGCTTGGTGTCATGCTTGGTACTCCGGCAGGCAATATCATTCACACCGGTGATATCAAGCTGGACCAGACCCCTCTCGATAACCGCCCGACTGACCTCCCGGCACTGTCGCGCTACGGTGATGAGGGCGTGGACCTCATGCTGTGTGACTCCACCAACGCCAACATCCCGGGTGTTTCTGCCTCTGAAGGTGACATTCCGGCGACCTTTAAGCGTTTGGTTTCTGGAGCCAAGCAGCGCGTGATCATCGCGTCCTTCGCGTCGAACGTGTACCGCGTGCAGGCGGCTATCGACGCTGCCGTGGCTGCCGGCCGAAAGGTCGCATTCAACGGCCGTTCCATGATGCGCAACATGGAGATCGCGGAAAAGATGGGCTTCCTCAAGGTTCCGCGCGGCACCATCATCCCGATCGATGAGGCAGCCAAGATGGCTCCGCACAAGGTTCTGCTCATCACCACGGGTACCCAGGGCGAGCCGATGGCTGCTTTGTCCCGCATGGCTCGTCGCGAGCATCGTCAGATCACGGTCCGTGATGGTGACCTCATCATCTTCTCCTCCTCCCTCATTCCGGGTAACGAGGAAGCGGTATTCGGTGTCATCAACATGCTGTCCCAGATTGGTGCTGAAGTTATCACCAATAAGGAGGCCAAGGTTCACGCCTCTGGCCACGGCTACGGTGGTGAGCTGCTGTTCCTGTACAACGCAGCACGCCCGAAGAACGCCATGCCCGTGCACGGCGAGTGGCGCCACCTGCGCGCGAACAAGGAATTGGCTATCTCCACTGGTGTGGCACGGGACCGCGTGGTCTTGGCCCAGAACGGCGTCGTCGTCGATCTGCGCAATGGTCGCGCCGAGGTTGTCGGCCAGATCCCGGTGGGCAACCTCTACGTCGATGGCGTGTCGATGGGTGATGTCGATGCCGATACTCTTGCAGATCGCACCAACTTGGGCGCGGGTGGTGTCGTTTCCATCACCTGTGTCATCGACAACCGCACCTCCCGTCTGCTCGAGCATCCGACGGTGTCCACGACGGGCTTCTCCGACGATGACCGCGGTATCGTGCCCGAGGTAGCTGAGATGGTGGAAAACACCATGAATGACCTCGCCGCCGAGGGGGAGAACGATACCTACCGCATGGTGCAGAAGCTGCGCCGCAAGGTCTCGAAGCTCATGGATTCCAAGTACAAGCGCGAGCCGGTCATTCTGCCGACCATCGTGCCGACGAACTCGGATGTCCTGATGCCTGACGACGACGAAGTCCACGCTTCCCGTGAATCACTCTAACGTCTAGGTAGACAGCGCCCCAGCGTTCCTACCGACCGTAGGTATGCTGGGGCGCATGTCGTTTTCTTCAGCAGAGCGCACCAAGATGGTGGCGTTATTCCATGAACTTGGCCCTGATGCCCCAACGTTGTGCGAAGGGTGGACGGCCCGCGACCTCGTGTCGCACCTCTGGATCCGCGAAAACCGGCCCGACGTCGTCATCAGTTCTTTTGTTCCAGCGCTGACTTCCCATGCGGACAGCATCATGGAGGAAGTCCGTGCGCGAGATTTTGAGGAACTGGTGGATGACTGGGGTAGGGGATTGGGAAAGCTCAACCCTATGCGCTACGTGGATTCAGTGCTCAACACCGCAGAGCATTTTGTGCACCACGAAGACCTACGCCGGGCCAATGGGCACAGCGAACCGCGTGATTTCTCGCTAGCGGTGCAGAAGGAGTTGCTCGCACCGCTAAAGTTTCTCGGGTTAAGGCTGTTGGCGCACTCTCGCCTTCCGGTAGTGCTGGAGCCGGCTGGGTTTGCGCCACTCGTCGCGGCGGATAAACATCGTGTGGCAGCGAAGGGGGACAACGTGGTGCGGGTCCGTGGGGCAGTTTCCGAGTTGCTCCTATGGGCGTTCGGTCGCGAGGCGGCTCGCGTTGAGATTGACGGGGATTCATCCGCCGTCGTTAGGTCAAGTCTGTAGGCTGAACTGGCTAAAATCTTCAGTGCACGCGTGTGGCGCATGTTGTTAATGGTGCATTTGCTACTAAAGTGGCAGGCATGTCTGTCAAGAACGCTCCGTCTCGCGCCTCCGGCCGAGGTCGCACCGCCAATCGGTCGCGGCCATCGGGCCGCACAAGCTATTCGCTGACCTCCGCAACCCGCGCTGCCGAGACCTCCGAAGAGAGGACCGGCAGCGCCTTTCGCGCCGTTGGCCGCGGACTGGGAACCGTTTTTGGCGCTACCGCCCGAGGCGTGGGAAGCATGGCGCGAGGGGTCGGGCACGGCCTTGCCGGTCTCAAGCCGGTAGATACGGGGAGTCGAGATGACGACCTCTATGACTCCGCCTACGATGCTGCTCATGACGAGGGTGCCTACGATGATTACGACGAGTTGAGGGAGCCAGGGGAAATTTCTGGACGCGCGAAGAACAAGAAAAAGAGCAACAAGGCCGATAGCGCTGTTCCGGCAAAGAGCAAGGTAACGCGAGCACGCGACGTCGACAGTGAGATGCCGACGACGGTCATGGAGCGTCCAGCTCACACTGAGAAGAGCATCCGCGTCTCCAATCCAGATGCGGTGGCTCTTGTGCTTATCGGCGTGGCCATCATCCTTGCTTGCGCGACGTGGTTCCAGGTGGCCGGCATTATCGGTGAGTACCTCACCAACGCTGTGCGCTATGTGATTGGCGCGGGCGCCTATGTTCTTCCCGTTGCGCTGATCGGCGTAGCCATCGCGCTCATGATGGACCTTTCCGGTCCAGCTGGCCATTTCAAGCCACGCGTGGTGGGCGGCACGGCCCTCATCGTGGTGTGCATGCTCAGCCTCATTCACATCTTTGCAGGTCTTCCGAAGCTGACCTGGAATAACAATGCCGCCGGGGAGGCTGGCGGTGCTATCGGCTATGCAATAGGTGAACTGTTGGTAGCGGCTTTCTCTAGCTACGTCGCGGTGCCTTTGCTTTTCTTGCTCATTGTGTATGGGGCACTCAATATCACGGGCATCACCCTGCGTGAAGCATATGATTTTGTGGCCGCGCAATGTGCGGCGCTCGTCGGCGGCCTGCGTGACAGGAAGAATCGTTCAGAGCAGGAGCTGCTTGACGACGCCCCCGCGGACGACTACGACTACGTCAGCGATGACATCGACGCCATCGCCGAAGGCCGCGAGCGTCCCGCGCGCCCGGCATATACTCCGCGCCCGCGCCCGAAGCAGACCCCGAAGCAGCCCCCAAGGCAGCTACCGGATGAGAACGCCACGGTGTCCTTTGACTCCGCGGCGCAGCCTGCAAACCAGGAGCCGGTGCAGCACGGCCGTCCGAGCTTTGATAGCCGCGCGGATGATACTGACGAGATTCCAGTGGTTCAGGATGCTGAGCCCACGGCCGTTCTGGAGCCTGAACCGGCGCCGAAACCGGCGCAGAAGAAGCGCCCGCGCGTGGACGTCGGCGGTGCTGCCGGTGCGGCACTGGGCGCGGCGGCTGCGGAGGCGTCGGCAAGCACAGCGTCGGCCGCATCAGTCGGAGATGACGTTGTCTCCGCCGCGCATTCCGAAGCAGTACGGATGTTCCAGGAACGCTCCGGACGCGACGCCCGTACGGGCGCCAAGGTTGAGAACGAGGCTCAGAGCGTAGCCGAAGAAGCACCCGCAACCCCGAGTGGTGCGGAAGACACTGCCCTGGGCGGAGGCTACGATGTGCCGACCACGGAATTGCTCACCGCAGGCAAGCCAGCGAAGGCGCGCACCGAGGCCAACGATCGCATCATCGAGGCCATCACCGAGGTCTTCGAGGAGTTCAAGGTTGATGCACAAGTCACCGGCTTTAGTCGCGGACCGACAGTGACCCGATACGAAATCGAGCTGGGCCCAGGCGTTAAGGTCTCAAAGATTACGAACCTGCAGTCCAACTTGGCCTATGCGGTGGCGACGGATAACCTGCGTCTGCTGACCCCGATCCCGGGCAAGTCCGCAGTCGGCATTGAGGTGCCTAATGCAGACCGCGAAATGGTGCGTCTGCGCGACGTCCTGGATTCCCCGGCACTGCGTGCCGACCATGACCCCATGCTTATCGGTTTGGGCAAGGACATCGAGGGGCAATACACCTCATTCTCCGTGAAGAAGATGCCACACCTGCTCGTAGCCGGCGCAACCGGTTCGGGTAAATCGGCGTTCGTGAACTCCATGCTGGTCTCGCTGTTGACCCGCGCGACGCCGGAAGATGTTCGCCTCATCCTCGTTGACCCGAAGATGGTGGAGCTCACCCCGTACGAAGGTATCCCGCACCTCATCACTCCCATCATCACGCAGCCGAAGAAGGCCGCGGCAGCCCTGCAATGGCTGGTAGAAGAGATGGAACAGCGCTACATGGATATGCAGGCTGCCCGAGTGCGCAAGATCGAGGACTTCAACCGGAAGGTCCGCAGTGGCGAATACCAGGCTCCTGCCGGCTCTCAGCGGGAGATGCGCCCGTACCCGTACATCGTGTGCGTTGTGGACGAGCTCGCGGACCTCATGATGACGGCGCCGAAGGAAATTGAGGATTCCATCGTTCGCATTACTCAAAAGGCACGTGCGGCCGGTATCCACTTGGTGCTGGCAACGCAGCGTCCGTCCGTGGATGTGGTGACCGGTCTTATTAAGACCAACGTTCCTTCCCGCTTGGCGTTTGCGACGTCCTCGTTGACGGACTCCCGAGTCATCCTGGACCAGGGCGGTGCAGAAAAGCTCATCGGTATGGGCGATGGCCTCTTCATCCCGCAGGGCGGACGCCCAGTGCGTATGCAGGGTGCGTTCGTCTCCGACGAGGAGGTGCAGGCGGTGGTCGACGCCGCGAAGGCACAGGGCTCGCCGAATTACACGGAAGGCGTGACCGACGATAAAGCCTCGGAGGCGAAGAAGGAGATCGACGAGGAGATCGGCAAGGATATGGACGACCTCTTGGAGGCCGTCGACCTCGTGGTCACCTCCCAACTGGGTTCCACCTCGATGCTCCAGCGCAAGTTGCGTATCGGTTTCGCCAAGGCTGGCCGTCTCATGGACCTCATGGAGTCTCGCGGTGTGGTCGGTCCTTCCGAAGGCTCCAAGGCACGTGAGGTTCTGGTCAAGCCGGAGGAGCTTGACACCATCATTTGGATGATTAAGGGCGCTGACCCAGCAGAGGCTCCGAAGGAAGTCCAAGACGCTGAAGGTGCTGGCGGGAGCGAGGATGGATCTGCCGATTCCCGTACGGTTGAAATTTCCGCTAACCCCTCCACTGGCGCGTTCTAAGTTCCGTGTAGGATAGGACGAGTCTTGGAGGGGAGTACCCCAATCCACGGCGTCGATCGTCAACACGGCAACTGCGGTACAGTTCCCGGTCGCGCCGGCTAGCGGGACTGTGCATAGAGTCCGCTGGCGGGGGAGACCTCCGGTCTTTATTGTCGTGTCGACCGGAGGGATATCTTATTATGCATGTGCCACTGTGGGTCTGGGCCATCACCATCGCGGTGATCCTAGGCTTCTTCATTTTCGATTTCTATAGCCACGTCCGCTCACCCCACGAGCCCAGCATCAAGGAATCCGGCGGCTGGACCCTGTTTTACATGGCGATGGCCGTCGTCTTTGGCGGTGTCGTGTGGGTGTTGTGGGATAGCGAGCACGCAGCGCAGTTCTACACCGGTTGGGTAACGGAACAGGCGCTGAGTGTGGACAACCTGTTTGTCTTCTCTCTCATCATGGGATCCTTCAAAATCCCGCGCAGTTATCAGCAGAAGGTGCTGCTCATTGGCATCGTGCTGGCGTTGATCTTCCGTCTGGCCTTCATTCTGATGGGCGCAGCTATCATCGCTGCATGGTCTGATGTCTTCTACATCTTCGCAATCTTCCTCATCTACACCGCAGTGAAGCTGCTCATTGATGAGATCAACGGGACGCCTGAGACCGATCCCAATGACATGCTGGTGGTCAAGTGGCTGCGCAAGGTGGTCCACGTAACCCCGCGCTACCACGGCGACAAGCTCACTCACCGTGAAGAGTCAGGTGAAAAGAAGGGCAAGTTTGCCCTGACCCCGCTTTTTATTGCGTTGGCGGCCATCGGGCTGATCGACGTCATGTTTGCCTTCGACTCCATCCCAGCTATCTACGGCATTACCTCGGAGCCTTTCCTGGTCTTTACCACCAACGCCTTCGCTCTCATGGGGCTGCGCCAGATGTTCTTCCTCATCGATGGTCTGTTGGATCGCTTGGTTTACCTGCCTTATGGCCTGGGTATCATCTTGCTGTTCATCGGTGTCAAGCTGCTCTTCCACGCTTTGCATGAGAACAACGTGCCCTTCATCAACGGCGGCGAGAATGTCAGTGCGGTACCGGAAATTACGACCATGGTGTCGCTGCTGGTCATCGTTGGCGTCCTCCTCGTGACGGTGTTGTTGTCGGTGTGGAAGGACAAACGCGACCAAGCCCAGGGTGGTGTGGTGATTTCCCACAACCACTACGACTGGGACGATTATGGCAACAAGATCGTTCGCAACAAGGAGGGTGAGCTCGTCGGCAAGGCGGACGAGCTTCCCAAGTCCGAGCTGCCCTAAACTCGGGCAGCGGGGTTTAGAAGGAATTGATAACGGGATTCCACTCGCGGAAGGCGCGCCCAGTGACAGCGCCTTCGGTGTAGAAGGGATCCTGATCCATGAGAGCGATGACATCGGCCACCTTTACGGACTCGTCCTCAAATTGCAGGACGATGAGCGCCCCGCCCTTGGAATCGGTGTAGGGACCAGAGCCGCAGATCTGGCCCTTGTCGTGGAGCGCGCCGATGAACTCGCGGTGCTGTGGGCGCACCTCAGCAATGACCGGGTTAGATGGATTGTATTCATAGGAGACTGCGAAGTACTTCATACCGACCATGGTAGTGCTCGCTCGAGTGGCAGGGAGGCCACGGTAGGATGAAGAGCGTGAATGATTCTCAGGCTGCGCACAAGCAATCTCAAACCACGGATGTTAACCCCGAGGTCTCCAATTGGAACCTGCCCAACATCCTGACCAGTTTGCGCATCCTCTTTATCCCCTTGTTTGCCTGGCTGGTGCTCGCCGGCCATGAATGGTGGGCTTTCCTCTGCTTCGCGCTCTTGATGCTCACGGATAAGTTGGATGGCGATATTGCACGCGCGCGGGGACTCATCACTAACTTTGGCAAGATTGCGGACCCGATCGCGGATAAAGCCCTGATGACCGCGGCCCTCGTGTGCCTCAATATCACCGGGGCTTTGCCGGTGTGGATCACCGTGCTGATTCTGTTTCGCGAATTCGGCATTACGATTTGGCGCTTCTTCTTGCTGCGTCAAGGGAAGGTGGTGCCGGCTTCCCAAGGCGGAAAGCTCAAGACGGCTCTGCAGACCTTGGCGGTGGCGTTGTATCTTTGTCCGCTGCCAGGGTGGATGGACCTTCCGAGCCTCCTCGTTATGTTGGCCGCCGCCTTCGTTACCGTCCTGACCGGCATCCAGTACCTCATTGATGGCCATAGGGAGAACCAATGAGCATCGAGGCGCAACTAGTATCCACGCTCAGCGAACGCGGTGAAACTGTGGCGTTCTGTGAGTCCCTTACTGCTGGTCTAGCCGCTGCGACTGTGGCGTGCATCCCGGGAGCCTCGGCGGTGCTGCGGGGTGGGCTGGTGACGTATGCGACAGAGGTCAAGGCTCATTTTCTCAACACCACCGTGGAAGAACTTGAGGAGCAAGGCGTGGTGTCTGCTGCGACTGCTGCGCAGATGGCTGAGGCGGCGGTCGTTGAAACGCGTGCAGATTGGGGGGTAGGGCTGACTGGTGTAGCCGGGCCGGACCTCCAGGAAGGCAAACCCGCGGGCACGGTGTACGTGGGGTTATGCGGGAGGGGTGGCGGGGGCGTCGCCAAGCGCGGCGTCCTTTATGAGCTTCCTGCTGAGGGGCGCAACGCGATTCGTTTCGCTGCCGTTGAGGCGGCATTGAGTCTTCTCCTATCAACTCTTGAAGAAAATTAGTTGATTGTGGGAACAAGTACGACTGCTGAGCCGTTGTATGGGGTGATGAACACTTCAGTTGCACTACTTGATAAGCCCACTCAGACCACGGCGCGATCGACGCGGACTCTGGAGCCGCTTTTGCGCGAGGCCCTCGGATTGACGCTTCGTGCCTTCCGTGCGGATAAGGGAGTAACACTTCGCGAACTCGCCGCCGCGGCGCGTGTGTCCCCAGGATATCTGTCGGAGTTGGAGCGCGGCCGCAAGGAGGTTTCCTCCGAGCTTCTGGCTTCCGTGTGTCATGCCCTTGACGCCAGTGTTTCCGATGTCCTTATTGAGGCGGCTGGATACATGGCGCTGCCATCGATGGATGAGGAGCTCGCATCCACCGCACCCGCTGCATCCGAGTTATAGAACTGCGGCGTAGCTCTCCTTGCTTCGCTAATATTAGGCAGGCAGAGAATACTCTGATTACCCATTTATCCACACAACGAACTGCTGAGAAAGGCACCTTCTGTTATGGCGAATCCATTCGTAAAGGCCTGGAAGTACTTGATGGCTCTCTTCGATTCCAAGATCGAGGAGAACGCCGACCCAAAGGTTCAGATTGAGCAGGCTATCGAGGAGGCGCAGCGCCAGCACCAGGAGCTGTCACAGCAGGCCGCTGCGGTTATTGGTAATCAGCGCCAGCTGGAGATGCAGCTGAACCGTCGTTTGAGCGAGATTGAAAAGCTGCAGCAGAATACCCGTAACGCCCTAAGCCTTGCGGACAAGGCCCGTGCCGAAGGCGATGCACAGAAGGCGACCGAGTACGAGAATGCGGCTGAAGCCTTCGCCGCCCAGTTGGTTACCGCTGAGCAGTCTGTTGAGGACACTAAGAAGCTCCACGATCAGGCTCTACAGCAGGCGGAGCAGGCCAAGAAGGCCGTTGAACGCAACGGCATGGCGCTTCGTGAGAAGGTCAACGAGCGCTCCAAGCTGCTGTCGCAGCTCGAGCAGGCCAAGATGCAGGAGAAGGTCTCCGAGTCCCTCAACTCGATGAACGAGCTCTCCGCAAACGGTAACTCGCCTTCCCTGGATGCTGTGCGTGACAAGATTGAGCGTCGCTACTCCAAGGCCCTGGGCCAGGCAGAGCTCGCCGAGAACTCAGTGTCTAACCGCATGCAGGAGATCGAGCAGGCTGGCGTGCAACTGGCTGGCCACTCCCGTCTCGAGCAGATCCGTGCGGAGATGAATAACCCGAAGGCAGTGGAGGGAAACTCCCAGCAGGCAATCGGTTCGGCAGAGGCTAAGGCTCAGCCGAACGTGCAGGACGATGCCGTCCAGGCTCGCCTACGCGAGTTGCGCGGAGAATAAGGCTTAGTCGCCGACGCCGCGGGCTTGAAGCGCCTCACCCATCGCGCGTGCTCGGCGGATTGAGCGAATGATAACCGGGGTGCCAAAGGCAGTTAGAGATGCCGTGGCACCCCGGGCTTTTCGTGCGTCCAGTACCTCGACGACTGTTCCCAGCATGAGCGGGAGCAGACGAATGGTGAGAGACATGGCCAGCGTGATGTTCTCAACAGGGATGCCCAGCCGCCCTAGGGGCGCGAGGGCGCGGTCGAGGGAGTCCATCATCTCCGACACCTTCGTTGTCAGCGTCAGCAGCACCGCCGCGCTGATCGCTGCGTAGATGGTGAGAAACATGATCGCGGCCGACAGCAAATCCTTCTGCCACCACTGAAAAGCTGCGAGCGCAACGAGGAGGTAGAGCGGAGGAACAAGCTGTCCGAGTGCGACGCGAAACGGGATGCGGGCGACGGGAAAGAGCACGAGTGGGAGGAAGAGGCTGGCCGCCGCCCAAGGAAGCGTGTGCACGGCCAGCGAGGTCACGAGGATGAAGCCGATGAGCACGAGGAATTTCACCGCGGCCGGTATGCGATGAATGATGGTATCGGCGTCGACGTAGTAGCCGAGGGGGATGTTTTTAGGCATGACTCTAGAGCGGGCGGGATTTCATGAGTTCGGTGTAGAAGGAAATGACCTTGGCGGGAGGTCCGTCGGCTACGACGTGGTGGTTATCGATGCACAGAACGCGATCGAAATCAGAGACAAAGTCAAGGTCATGTGTAACCACGATGAGTTGCTGTTCGAGCTGCGCAAATTCGCGGCGAATGCGATCGCGGTTGCGCAGATCTAGCAAGGTCGTGGGTTCGTCAGCGATGATGACGGTGGGTTCCATGACAAGCACTGCCGCCAACGCGAGGAGCTGCTTCTGCCCGCCGGAGAGAGTGTGCGGGGACTGCTCAGCTAGCGGCGTCAGGCCGAAGCGCTCGAGGACGGCGTCGACGCGCGCGGTGCGCTCCTTACGAGACAGCTTGAGCCGGCGAAGGGAGAATTCTACGTCATCGCGCACGTGCGGCATGACGATCTGGTTCTCCGCATCAGAAAACACGAAGCCCACTTGGCGGCGAATCTCCTTGCCGCGCTTGGCGACGTCCACGTTATCCACCAAGACCTCACCACGTGAAGGTTCACCAAGACCGTTGATGAGCCGGACAAGAGTGGATTTCCCGCCACCATTGGCACCGATGATGCCGATACGCTGTTCGTTTAATGAGAGAGAAATATCCTTGAGCACCGTTGTTTCGTCGAAGGTGACGGAAACGTTGCGGAAATCAATCTGCGGCACTGGTGCTACTTTGCCTTGGTGCGGCGACCCATCAGGTCGGGGAATGCTGCGTGGACACCGACGGCGATGACAACCATCACGGCGACCTTAATGAGATCGGGGATGACGAACGGGCCCTGAGCCACGGCGGCCGCCCCGAAGGACATGTCAGAGCGGACCATCAGGCCAACAATGCCGCACAAGTACTGCACGGCCAGGCCGACGACGCCGGCGATGGCGAGGACTACCGTCATGCCTCCTTTGCTTCTCGGCGCGCGGTAGGCGATGAGGCCGGCGATGGCGGGTGAGACGACGTAGCCGACAAGGTAGCCCACGGTGGGGCCGGCAATGGCGCTCAGGGCGCTGCGGCCGCCGGCAAGGATGGGAAGGCCGACGAGGCCGAGAGCTATGAAGAGTAGACCGACGAAGAAGCCCCGGCGGCCACCAAGGACGAGGCCGGCCAGGATGATGACGGCGTTTTGAAGAACGATGGGCACGCCCACGGTAGGCGTAGGGATAGAGACGAATGCAAAGACTATGATGAGCGCGGTGAAGACCGCGACGTACGCGATATCAGTCGCGACGGAATTCTTTTTCATGGGCCAAAGTTTATCTAGTAGCTTAATAATGCAGCAAATAGGTACTTTTGAACAGTGTTCAAGCACGGCTTTCAGGGCTTGAAACTACCCCGAACGGGGTAATCTCGAGGCATGGCAAATAGAAAGAAGATGGAGCATGTCTTAGGGCTTGCTCGTGTCAGTGTGGTAGCGCTTCTTTCCGGTATCGCGCTGGGGAGCGTGGCTGGATGTTCGTTGATAGGTTCCGCGAATGTCATCGAAAATATCGAAGAAGCGGCCGGGGTGGAGGAAGGGGAGCCTGGCAGCGTCGACATGCGCGTCGGCGACATCTTCGATTCCGAATATCACCGCGTGATCTTTATCTGCCCTGGGGCTGTCGAGGAGGATGTCATAAACGCTAGTGGAGGAACCTGGCAGGGCGGTACCGACGAGGATGATGAATGGGTGCCGCCAAGCTCGGGGAGTGTTGAGATTTATCGGGATGCGCAGGGGCGTGGAGCGTCGAAGTATGTGAGCAGCAGGGCCTCTCTTGATGAGCTGGATGTCTGTAGCGCGCTGGGCGGGGTAGTTGCCGTACTGCCTGCCGATGAGCAGGTGTCTTTCGTCCGTGCAGAGCAGGGCGGTCCGTGGAAACTTCACTAGGCGGCGAGGCGTTGGATTAGGTCTCAGACACGCGCGTTGCTCGAATGGGCAATCGAACACTTGTGTGTGTATTGTGGGTTGTGGTCTGGTGGAAACGTTAGGGTACTTTCGTGGCATGTGATGGAACCGCAACGATGCCGGAAAACACAATGCGACGGGCCTGGGAACCGAAGTTGCTTCATGGCAGTCTAACTAGGTGCCCCCATTTAATGACATACAGCACTGCACACTAACTGACGCACGATAGTGAGGAAATAAATGGCTACGAAGAAGAAGTCCTCGGCGGCTAGCAAGGGCGATGATCGTCAGAAAGCCCTCGATGCCGCAATGGCGATGATTGAGAAGGATTTTGGCAAAGGAGCCGTCATGCGTCTTGGTGACGATGACCGCCCGCCAATCCAGGCCATTTCCTCCGGGAATACGGCCATCGACATTGCGCTGGGCGTCGGTGGCTTCCCGCGCGGTCGCATCGTAGAGATTTATGGACCGGAATCCTCGGGTAAGACCACCGTTGCTCTGCATGCTATCGCGTCGGCGCAGAAGACCGGTGGCATCGCGGCGTTTATCGATGCGGAGCACGCGCTCGATCCTGAGTATGCGCGTCTGCTTGGCGTGGACACGGATAACCTCTTGGTTTCCCAGCCGGATACCGGTGAGCAGGCTCTGGAAATCGCAGATATGCTCGTGCGCTCTGGCGCTATCGACATCATCGTGATTGACTCCGTAGCCGCCTTGACGCCCAAGGCGGAAATCGAGGGCGAGATGGGAGATAGCCACGTTGGCCTCCAAGCCCGTCTCATGTCCCAAGCACTACGCAAGATGACGGGTGCTCTGTACAACTCTGGGACTACCGCCATCTTCATCAACCAGCTGCGTGAAAAGATCGGCGTGATGTTTGGTTCGCCGGAAACGACCACGGGTGGTAAGGCGCTGAAGTTCTATGCCTCTGTGCGCTGCGATATCCGCCGAATCCAAACCTTGAAGGACGGCCAGGATGCCATTGGTAACCGCACCAAGCTCAAGGTGGTGAAGAACAAGGTGTCCCCGCCGTTCAAGATCGCTGAGTTCGACATCATGTACGGCGAAGGCATTTCGCGCGAGTCTTCCGTCATTGACTTGGGTGTCGAACACGGGTTCATTAAGAAATCTGGCTCGTGGTTTACCTACGAAGGCGATCAGCTGGGGCAGGGCAAGGAAAAGGCCCGCAACTTCCTCAAGGACAACCCCGATCTGGCGGATGAGATTGAGAAGAAGATCTTTGTCAAGCTCGGCGTGGGTGCTGCCGCAGCCGAAGCTGGTGAGGACGTCGCCATGGATGTGCCGGGTGCAGACGATCCGCTGACGGATGAGGCTGTGGATCTGGTACCGAACGTCGATTTCGACGATGACTAAACAGGCGCAATGGCACAACCTTCACCAGAGAAGCTAGAGAAGCTACGTCAAGCTCTCGAGTCCTATGAATCGGGGGACGCGGGGGGCCAGCTTGTTGATGCGAATGCTGAAGCAGCGAAGGCGCCCGTGCGCTCCCGAGCATTAGGCTTGCTAGATCAACGTGCACGTTCCCGCAAGGAACTGCGTGACCGGCTTGTCGCGGCGGACTTTGAGCCCGATGTGGTCGAGGACGTGGTCGATGACCTTGCAGGGGTGGGGCTCGTTGATGATGAAACCTTCGCCAAGGAGTGGGTGCGGCAGCGCCACGCGCGGCGCGGTAAGTCGGCCCGTGCCCTCAATGTGGAACTCAAGGAGAAGGGTGTTGAGGCCGCCGATCGCGCAGCGGCCCTAGAGCAGATTACCGAGGAATCTGAGGAGGCCGTAGCGCGCCGCGTAGCGGAGAAAAAGGCGCGAACCTTGAAGAGTGTTCCCGCCGACCGCCATGAGAGGGACAAGTTCCTGCGTCGCATTGTAGGAACACTCGCGCGGCGCGGCTATCGCCAGGAGCTGGTGATGCGTATTTCCATCGAAGTGCTGGATGCGCGCATCGCCGAGCTCTCCTAGCTGTTTCTATTCGTCCGGGTTGCGGATTTCTGTATAGCTTTCTGAGTGCCAATCAACGTTGACCTGGTCTTTGGTGTCCAAGCCTTGGTCTGGTTGCTCCGGAACTTTAGCGATGATGTTCCGGCGCGCACGGCCCGCTCGAAGCTGACGTTCGATGCGTTCGGCCAGGAGGCCCAGCCCCCAGTTGATGAGGATCATGATGATCGCAACGACGATGAGCGAGGCCAGGTAATTCTTGTTGTAGGACGCCGATTGGATACCGGAGCGCACCACCTCGACATAGCCAATCTGGTAGCCCAAGGCAGAGTCCTTGAGCGCAATAACCATCTGGGCGATGAGGGCCGGAAGCATTGCGGCTACGGCCTGCGGGAGCAGAATGGTACGCATCGTTTGCCCATGCGAAAGACCCAGCGCTCGAGCGGCTTCAGTTTGCCCCTTGGGCAGCGACTTGATTCCGGAGCGCAGAATCTCTGCGACGACAGAGCCGTTGTAGAGGGTCAACGCGAAGACCACGGCGCTAAACGCCAGCTGCTTCGACGGAACTACGTTATAGATGGCGAAAAGCTGGTAGGCAAAAATCATGAGCAGCAGGACGGGGATGGCGCGGAAGAATTCCACGACCACACCACATACGCCGCGTACGATGACGTTCTCGCTCAATCGGCCTAGGCCGAAGATGACGCCGAACACGATGGCCAAGATGATGGATGCTACAGCGGAAAGGATCGTTCCGCGCAGGCCAGGGAGCAGGTACGTGGTCCACGTTTGGCTGTTAAGAAAAGGGGTCCATAACGCGGAGTCGAGTTGCCCGCGCTCACCCAATGTAGACAGCACCCAATACAGTGCAGCTAGCGAGAGAACGACGGTGATGACGGTATAGATGAGATTGCGCCGCTTGCCCTTGGGGCCGGGGGCGTCGTAAAGCACGGTTGCGCGTACAGCCATTATTTCTTCACCGCCACAGTTTCGGAGAGTTTGCCTAGGCCTAAGCCCATGGGCAAGGTCAGGATGATGAAGCCCAGCGCGAAGATAAAGAAGATGACAAAGAGCTGGCTCGCATGCATCTCAATGGTGGATTTCATCAGTAGGGAAGCTTCTGCCACTCCGATTGCGGAGGCGATCGTGGTGTTCTTGGTCAACGCGATGAGCGTGTTTCCCAGGGGGACGATTGCCGCACGTACCGCCTGAGGGAAGACGATCGTGCTAAAGGTCTGTGAGAAGCTCAAACCCAGCGATCGTGCGGCCTCGGCTTGACCGAAGTCCACGGTGTTGATTCCCGAGCGCAAGGATTCCGCAACGAATGCCGAGGTGTACAAGATGAATCCGACGATGGCGAGGCGGAAGTTGTTATCCACTAGGAAGGTCGAAGAGTCCCGGCTAGCAAGCGTGAGCCCTAGGTTCTGGTACAGGCCAAAAGAACAGAACAGGATAATGAGAGTCAAGGGAGTATTGCGCACCGTCGTGATGTACGTCGTGGCAATCCACCGCAGGATTCTTACGGGGGAGACACGCATGGCAGTGAGGATGGTGCCGAGGATCATTGCGCCGATGGCAGACCAGAACGTCAGCTGGATGGTGAGCCAAAAGGCTGGCCATAGTTCGGGGCCTAGTGCGGCCCACATGGATTCCATAGAAATCTCCTACTAACAGGCCTGCGCCGAGGCTGAATGTCCTCGGCGCAGGCTAGGTGGGGGCTAATCGAGCGTTTAGGAGTTGAGGAAGGAGAGGTCACCGACGGTGGCCTCGTCGATGCCCTCGCCCTTGTCCAAATTCTTGGCTACGAGCTTGTCGAATTCGCCGGAGGAATGAAGCTCTTCCAGGGCCTTGTTGACAGCGTCTGTCGCCTCTTGATCATCCTTCTTCAGACCCGCGCCGTAGTACTCATCGGTGAAGGGCTTGCCGTCCTTCTCCAACTCGACGACCTGGAACTTGCCAGGATTCTGAGCGGCGTAGCCGTTAAGAATCGTCGCGTCGGTAGTCATGGCGTCGACGTTGCCCTGGCTCAGTGCCTCCACACAGGAGGAGTAGGTGTCGTACTCCTGCAGCTGCACGCTGGGCAGAGCTTCCTTCACCTTCTGTGCCGGGGTGGAGCCGGTGACAGAGCACAGGATCTTGCCGTCGAGGCCCTCGAGCCCGCTGATCTCCTTGTTATCAGCCTGGGTAAGAAGCGCTTGGTGGGTGATGAGGTATGGACCAGCGAAATTGACCTTTTCCGCGCGGGAAGCGTTGATGGAGTACGTTGCGGTGATGAGGTCAACCTCGCCGTTTTCGATCAGAGTTTCGCGCTGCGCGGACGGAGTCTCGCGCCACTCGATCTCCGGCTCCTCCCACCCCTTATCCTTGGCAATGTGGTTGACCACGTAGGTGGCAATGTCAACGTCGAGGCCGGTCATAGAACCATCGCCCT
Organism: Corynebacterium sp. c25Ua_47; assembly: GCF_039907205.1. Classification (NCBI taxonomy): domain Bacteria; kingdom Bacillati; phylum Actinomycetota; class Actinomycetes; order Mycobacteriales; family Corynebacteriaceae; genus Corynebacterium; species Corynebacterium sp. c25Ua_47. The sequence continues at coordinate 300,985 of NZ_JASBOH010000001.1, forward strand.
CGCGCAGGCCCAGACCCGGTTGGTCGAACTTGGTGCCTAGGGTGACAGAGCCAGACTCGATAGCGCCGAGAAGGCCCTCGCCTCCGCTGGCGGAGTCAGAGGAATCACCACACGCAACGAGCAGAGCGCTGGATGCGGCGATGGCGGCGGCGGTGGCAGTAATGCGGTTGAAAGTGCGGGACATGAGATTCTCCTTGATGAGGTGAGTGGAAAATGAATGAAGGTAGAGAAAAGAGGTGAACTGGTAACCGTTTAGTGCTGCAGGATCTTGCCCAAGAAGTCCTTTGCTCGTTCTGATTGTGGGTTGGTGAAGAAGGATTCCGGGTCGGTGTCCTCGACGATGGCCCCGTCGGCCATGAACAGGATGCGGTCGGCCGCGCGCCTGGCGAAGCCCATCTCGTGGGTCACCACGACCATGGTCATGCCTTCTTTGGCCAAATCCGTCATGACGTCAAGCACCTCGTTGACCATCTCAGGGTCGAGAGCTGAGGTAGGTTCATCGAAGAGCATGACTTTCGGGCGCATAGCCAAGGCACGGGCAATGGCGACACGTTGTTGCTGGCCGCCGGAGAGCTGTGCAGGGTATTTTTCTGATTGATTAGCAATTCCAACGCGGTCAAGCAGTTGCATCGCACGCTCTTCGGCCTCGGACTTCTTCATCCTGCGGACTTTGATAGGCCCCAGAGTGACGTTGTCCTTGATGGTCTTGTGTGGAAAGAGATTGAATTGCTGGAACACCATGCCCACGTCCGCACGCAGCTTGGCTAGCTCGCGTCCCTCTTCAGGAAGGGGAGTGCCGTCGATCGCGATGGAACCCTCGTCGATGGTTTCAAGCCGGTTGATGGTGCGGCACAGGGTGGACTTGCCGGAGCCGGACGGACCGAGAACAACGACGACATCGCCGCGGCCAATCTCCAAGTTGATATCGCGGAGCGCGTGATAGTCACCGAAGTACTTATTGACTCCGTCCATCTTGATCATCGGGCCGGAATGGTCGGTCACATCACACCTCCTTAGATAGAGTGAGCTGAATCATATGTAGAACAATAGGCGTGTGGATAGTGGAGGCGGGGAGGTTTGTGTAACAAATCCATAACTCTTATATGCGGTCGGGGCATTATGAGTAGTGGGGTCGTCCAGTTAGAATGTCCCCACGTGAGCTCCCCCGTAACTAATAACCAGCCCCGCACCTATGAGGTGCGGACCTTTGGCTGCCAGATGAACGTTCATGATTCCGAGCGCATTTCCGGCCTGCTCGAGGAGGCCGGCTACTCGGCGGCGCCGGATGGCGCCGAGCCTGACCTCATCGTATTTAACACCTGCGCCGTGCGCGAGAACGCCGACAAGCGCCTGTACGGCACCCTGGGTGCGCTGAAGAAGACGAAGGAAAACCATCCCGGCATGCAGATCGCGGTTGGCGGCTGCTTGGCGCAGAAGGATAAGGACACCGTCTTGGACCACGCGCCGTGGGTGGATGCGGTTTTCGGAACCCATAACATGGCGGCGCTGCCGGCACTGCTTGAGCGTGCACGTCACAACAATGAAGCGCAGGTGGAAATCGTCGATGCCCTCGAGGCTTTCCCCTCCGTACTGCCGGCAAAACGCGAATCCGCCTATGCTGGGTGGGTCTCGGTCTCCGTGGGCTGTAATAACACCTGTACTTTCTGCATCGTCCCTTCGCTGCGTGGCAAAGAGGAAGACCGCCGCCCCGGCGATATCCTCGCAGAAGTTCAGGCCCTGGTAGATCAAGGCGTGTCCGAAGTGACCCTATTGGGGCAGAACGTCAACGCCTATGGCGTCAACTTCGCGGACCCAGACCTGCCGCGTGATCGCTTCGCCTTTTCCAAGTTGCTGCGCGAGGTAGGCAAGATTGAGGGTCTCGAGCGCTTGCGTTTTACCTCGCCGCACCCGGCCGAGTTCACCTCCGACGTTATTGATGCCATGGCGGAGACATCGGCTGTGTGCCCGCAGCTGCATATGCCGCTGCAGTCTGGATCTGACAAGGTCCTCAAGGACATGCGCCGTTCCTATCGCACGAAAAAGTTCTTGGGGATTCTCGACGAGGTCCGTGAGAAGATGCCACACGCGGCAATTACCACCGACATCATCGTGGGCTTCCCAGGCGAGACCGAGGAGGATTTCGAAGCCACGATGGACGTGGTTCGCCGCGCACGTTTCGCCTCCGCTTTCACTTTCCAGTACTCGCCGCGCCCCGGCACCCCGGCCGCAGAAATGGATAACCAAATCCCCAAGAAAGTTGTGCAGGAGCGCTTCGAGCGCCTCGTCGCCTTGCAGGATTCCATTCAGGCAGAAGAAAACGCCAAGCTTGTCGGCACTGATGTAGAGCTGTTGGTGCAGGCGGAAGGCGGCCGCAAGGCCGCCGAGACCCACCGCCTCACCGGACGCGCGCGTGATGGTCGCCTTGTTCACTTTGCACCAGTCGATGCCGCGGGCAAGGACATCTCTGCGGAGATTCGCCCCGGTGATGTTGTGCACGCTACCGTGACGGATGCAGGCTCCTTTTTCCTGGTGGCTGATTCCGGCGTGAGCGAGCACCGTCGCACGAAGGCCGGCGATATGTCGGCGGCGGGGCAGACGCCCACGACGGCACCGATTGGGGTGGGTCTGGGTCTGCCGGGCGTCGGCAAGCCCAGTGCTCCTGCCGATTCCTGCGGCTGCTAAAAGGGGGTAGGCTCCGTTTTATGAGTGATGACTTAAAGTCCGTTCACGATGCCGTTGCTGCTGAGAAGCGCGCAGCGCAGACTCTCGAATTGGGAAAGCATAAATATGCGCTCATCGTGGCCGTCGTGGCGTGGGTTGCTTACTTGGTTTTGCCCTATGCCGGTGATGCCCGCGGCTGGGAAGCTCTCTTCGTCGGTGGAACGGCCGAGGGCGTGCGTATCTCCCTCATGGAAACCGTCAGCGCATGGCTAGCGCTGGGTGGAGTGGGGATCTTAACCACCGCCACGATTATCACTCGCCGGACCAAGCTGGCTCTCGTAGCGTGGATGATGACGACGATCTCTTTCTTCGCTAACCTGTGGGGATTTTGGTACAGGGACAGCGCCTCGGATGGCGCTGCCATAGGTATGTACGTGGGCGTCTTCTCAACGTTGGTCGCCTTTCTTGTGTACTGCCAGGTAGCACTGCGCCGCAGTCCTGAGCAGTTGGCCGCCGCAGAACGCGTGCGGGAAGTCGCCGGCCAGCTCGATCACGTGGGAGTCCTGCAGACCGAAGCCGCTACCGAGCTGCCGGCAGAACAGAATCCGCTGCTTATCGACGACCGCCGCTCCCGCGCGGCCTCCCGCCACCGGCGCCAGCAGGACGAGGAATAAGCGCTACGAGATTCGTGTTGTGGAGTGCATGACTACACTCTTCGACTCACTTGAAATGGGACGACTGACCCTGCCAAACCGCGTGACCATGGCAGCGTTGACCCGCTCACGGGCAGGTCGCGATGGCGTCCCCACGCATTTGCACGAGACGTACTACACGCAGCGCGCTTCCATGGGTCTTATCGTGACGGAGGGCGTATTCCCCGCAGTGACCAGCCGCGCTTTCCCTGGCCAGCCCGGTATCGAAACTCCAGAACAGATTTCCGGCTGGCGGCGAGTGGCCGATTCCGTCCACGAAGCTGGCGGACGCATTTTCATGCAGATGATGAACGGCGGGCGCCTTTCTCATGCCAGCCTCCTCGAGGGTGCAGAACCGGTGGCACCCTCTGCGCTGGCATCGGGCACTGCGGTCCGAGATTTCGAATCCCGCAAGGAGTGCCCGGTGCCCCGCGCTCTCGACATCGAGGAGCTACCGCGCATTGTCGATGAGTTCCGCCAAGCTGCCCGCAATGCCATCGATGCGGGGATGGATGGCGTGGAGCTTCATGGTGCGAACGGTTATCTGCTGCACCAGTTCCTTTCTCCGAGCTCGAATCACCGAGAGGATGCCTACGGCGGAACCCCGGAGAAGCGCTACCGCCTGGTAGTAGAGATCCTGCGTGCCGTGGCGAAGGAGATCGGAGCCGACCGCGTAGCGCTGCGCCTGTCCCCGCAGCACAATATTCAGGGCATTGAGGAAACCGACGCTGCGGATGTGCGTGCCACCTATGGTAGGTTGCTGCGCGCTGTCGCAGACCTTGGTTTGGCCTACGTCTCCTTCCTGCATGCAGCGCCTACGGGTGAGCTCATTACTGAGCTGAGCGCCGAAGCGCGTGCTAACGGGCGTACCCGTGTCATCCTGAATTCGGGGTTTGGACAGGTGACCCAGCGCGCGGAAGCCGAGGATCTAGTACACCACGGTGATGCCGTGGCCGTGGGCCGGTTGGCCATCTCCAACCCAGATCTCGTTCGCCGCTGGCAGGAAGAGCTTCCTGTCACTGCGCCGGATGAGACCACGTTCTATACGGGTGGAGCGCACGGCTACACCGACTATCCGTTCTCCACGGTCAACTCGTAGGCGCTGCTCGCCGAGATGACGTGCGCGCCGAGGCGCTTGTAGAGCGCATTCATCGCCGGATCCGCCTGGGCAACTGAGCAGTAAGCCCGGCGGACGTCGGGCCAGTGGTGCGCCACCGCATACTGGGCATGCTGCTTGGCACGTGTAGCCAGGCCACGGCGGCGCTGTTCGCGGTCTGTCACGGTAAGAGTCCACTCGCATACCTCAGGGTCCGCATCGCCGTGGCGGGAGAGCTCGGTGAGTGCGACGACGCGTCCCTGTTCAACAATGCCGACGAGGAGCGTATGCGCTTTGCGCGAGCGCAGCCGTGCGTGCGCTTCATTCAGGCGCTGTCGTGTCCACACGATGGGCTCGACGCTTAAGTCACCGTAGACCGCGTCGGTGGAGGCTAGGGTGAGCAGGCGCAGGACATCATCAAGCAGCTCTTCCGGGATGTCGTAGTCGGGCCACACCTGCGCTCCAACCACCGGAGGAGTGGGGGCTATTTCGACGAACATTTGGCGCTCGGCATGCTTGCGACGAAACCCGAGCTCAAGGTAGGCCTGCGACATTGGGTCATAGGTATGGTCCGCGTCTGGCGGGTACAGTATGCCAACCTGGGCAGTCGTGCGGCCCAGCTGGCGGGTAATCCGGAGTGCCTCGCGGGCGAGGGCTCGCGTCACGTCGAGAGCCTCTGGCTCTAGATCCTCCCCAGGCAAGGGCAGGAGATCCGCGGCGAGGACGCATTCGATATCGGCGTTCTCTGTTTCCTCCAAGAGTGGAAGAGAGATGTGGATGAAGCCATCGAAATCGACTTCGGGGCTGGGCTCTGCCGCTGAGATAACGGGTAGACCTAGTTCACCAGCCGGCCCCAAGGCGGAGTCAGTCAACCCGAAGAGATAGGTGCGAGACTCTGTGGAGCCTTGCAGGCGCTGAAGCACACGGCGCGGGGAACCGCTGGCAGCGGGATCGCCGCTGGCCTCTTGGGCGGCTAGGTTGGCGTCGAAAACGAAGCTACGCAGGCAATCCGCCGGCTCAGCTGAGGCCGAACCCGGCGGCGCGACAATCTGAACGAACACTCAGACTAGGGTGCTACTTGTCGTTGACAGCAGCCGCTGCGGCATCGGCGAATTCCTGCCACTGTTTGGCCTGGGCACGCAGATCTTCCGCCTTCTTGGTGTTGCCCTTGGCCTCGGCAGCTTCTGCCTGCGCGGTGAAATCATCGACCTTGGACTGGAACTGGGCCACGCGGGCCTGGGCCTCTGGGTCCGTCCGGCGCCATTGTGAATCCTCGGCGTCACTCACGCGCTTTTCCAGCGCCGAGATCTTGGCCTCGTACTCGCGCACCTGGTTGCGCGGAACGAAACCGATCTCCTCCCACTTTTCCTGCAGCTCCCGCAGCTTGGCTTTCGCCGAGTCGATCGACTTGGCGGGATCAATCAGGGAGTCATATTCCGCAATGAGCGCATCCTTGGCGGCGGCGTTCTCTGCGAACTGCTTGTCCCGCTCGTCATTGACGGCGTTGCGGGCATTGAAGAAGTGATCCTGGGCGGCGCGGAAACGGGCCCAGAGCTTGTCGTCGATCTCACGAGGGGCACGGCCCGCAGCCTTCCACTCCGTCATGAGATCACGGTACGCGCGCGCCGTTTCGCCCCAGTTGGTGGAGTCCTTAATAGCTTCTGCGCGCTCTACCAGCTCTTCCTTCTTGGCGCGGGCGGCCGCGCGGTTGCGATCCAGTTCGGCGAAGTGGGAGCCGCGGCGGCGGTTGAAAGAGTCACGGGCGCGAGAGTAGCGCTTCCACAGGGCATCATCCGTCTGGCGGTCGATGCCACGGATCTGCTTCCATTCCTCCAAGATGGCACGGATACGGTCACCGGCGGCCTTCCACTCCGTCGAGTTGGCGGCGATGTCCTCGGCCTCGGCAGCGAGCTTTTCCTTTTTAGCAATGGCTTCTTCGCGGCGACGAGCCTTGTCAGCCTGTGCTTGCTCACCGGCTTCTACGGAGTGCTCGATGATCGTGGCTAGGCGCTTGTCCAATGCCGCGATATCACCGATTACTGCCTGTGTAGGTAGGGACTCTCGCAGTTCCGCAGCAGTCGCCTTGATCGACGCGGCATCGCCCGGATGGGCTGTGAGGCGGGATTCTAGCAGTTCGATCTCGGTGGACAGATCGTCATAGCGTGCACCAAAGTGTGCCAAGCCCTCTTCCGGGGTGCCGGCCTGCCACTCGCCGATTTTGCGTTCGCCTTCGGGGGCCTTGACGAATACCGACCCATCAGCATCAACGCGGCCCCACTGGGCGGGATCATTCTTTGCGGGCTGCACGGGACGTGCGGCCGGGGCAGAGGAAGACGGGCCGGGACGAGCGCCCTTGCGAGGCATGGCTCCAGGGGAAGGAATAGCGGACATGCTAAGAAACCACCTTCGGTATTATCGCGCCGCGCGACACGGCTGCCAGAACTTATGTGACACAACACTACCGTTTCCGCCGCGCAGCCGCGTGTTAACCCCGAAAAACTAACCTTATAGGATGGGAGTTGATGCAAAATCTCATGGTTATGCCAGCCTCACCGGCCTTGGCGGAAGAATTGTCACCCAGCGATGACGCGTCGCGCGCGCTCCTTAGCGCCGCCTGCGAGCTCACGCGTGATGCCGCACGCGTCAACGGTAGTGCACCGCTTAAGGTCGACATCGTGGGATCGCGCGATGCGCGCTGGCGTACCGAGCACACAGGAAGTTTGAGAGCGTGGGGCGCACCCCAGGTCGACGTCGGCGGCGGAAACTACCTGCCCGAAATAATGGCCCGCTACGTACTCACTAGCGCGCTCGGGGCAGAAAGCAGTCACCGCGCCTTCACGGTGGAAGACTCCCGCGCCGACCTAGGGGAGGTGCGTTCCGGACGGTTCACAATAGTGTGCGTTGATGGCTCTGCAGGCTTGACGGAGCGCGCGCCGCTCGCTCTTGTCGAGGGTGCGCGGGACACTCACCTGTGGTGCGAGAGCGTGCTGGCCGGCGCGGAGGAAGACTGTGACGAAGAGCTGCTCCATTCGACGGGAGTGCTCGAAACGGCACTGTGGGCGCAGCTAGCAGGCGTGCACCCGCATCATGCAGAACTCCGGGCTGCAGATTCGACGTTGGGCGTGGGCCGCTATGTGGCGGGGTGGCAGTGCTAATGCCAGAGACTCTCAGTAGCGGCCCAACCCCGATTGCCGTCGTAGGGCCGACGGCCTCCGGAAAATCAGCACTCGGAGTCGCCTTGGCGCACGAGCTTGACGGGGAAGTAGTCAACGTCGATTCGATGCAGCTTTACCGGGGCATGGACATCGGCACGGCCAAGCTGACGCTGGAGGAGCGCGAAGGTATCCCACACCATCAGCTCGATGTGTGGGACGTGACGGAAACGGCGTCGGTAGCGCGCTATCAGTCCGCTGCCATCGCGGATATCGAGAGTATTCGAGCGCGTGGCAACACCCCGATCTTGGTCGGCGGCTCCATGCTCTATGTCCAATCACTCGTGGATGATTGGCAATTCCCGCCCACTGATCCGCAGGTGCGCGCTCGCTGGGAGGCCCGGCGCCAAGAGATTGGTACCGATGCCTTGCACGCAGAGCTTGCCAGCGTGGACCCGGCAGCCGCGGCCATCATCGAAGATAAGGACCCGCGCCGTACCGTGCGCGCACTGGAAGTCATCGAGCTTACAGGCAAGCCTTTCAAAGCCAGCCAGCCACCGAAGAATGCCCCGCCCCGGTGGGGCACGAGAATCCTCGGGTTGCGCACGGAAGCCAGCTGGTTGAACCCGCGCATCGAGCTGCGTAGCCGCCTCATGTTCGGCAAGGGGCTGGTCGAAGAGGTCGAAAACCTTCAGTCGCAGGGGCTGAAGGCGGACTCAACGGCGGGGCGGGCCATCGGTTATGCCCAAGTCCTCCAAGCCCAGCGTGGAGAGCTCACCTGGGAAGAAGCGGTGGAGCGTACCATCACTGGAACCCGTCGTTATGTGCGTCGCCAGCGTGCCTGGTTTAACCGTGATAAGCGCATCTACTGGCTGGATGCCGCGGCTGATACGACAACGCAGGCTTTGCGTGTCCTCGAAGAGAGTTAGACTTTACACCTATGAAGTTTGCTAAAGGCCACGGAACTGAAAACGACTTCGTCATTGTGGAAGGAGCCGAGCCGCTACCGCCGGAAAAGGTAGTGGCGCTGTGTGATCGCCGCGCCGGGATCGGCGCCGACGGCGTCTTGCGCGTCATACGTGCAGGTGACTTGCTCTCCTCTGGAGAAATCGATGAGCTCGCACCGGGCATCGATGCTGGCGACTGGTTTATGGACTACCGCAACGCGGACGGCTCGGTGGCGGAAATGTGCGGCAATGGTACCCGCGTTTTCGCGCATTGGGTGCGCTCCCGTGGGCTGGTGAACACCGATACTTTCACCGTCGGCACGCGCGCTGGGGCCAAGCAGGTCACTGTCCACTCCTTCAACGAGACTGAAGCCGAAGTCAGCGTGGAGATGGGGCCCGCACAGGTGCTCGGTGTCTCCACCGCTTCGATGGCGGGGGAGAGCTTCGCCGGGCTCGGGGTAGATATGGGAAACCCTCACCTAGCAGCCGTTATCCCGGGACTGACCGCGGAGGATTTGGCGGCGAAGCGCCTTGAGCAGTCCGTCTTCGATACTGATTTCTTCCCGGCAGGCGTCAACGTGGAGCTGGTTACACCGCTGCACGATGGCGTGATTCACATGCGCGTCTTCGAGCGCGGCTCAGGGGAGACTCGCTCGTGCGGTACCGGAACGGTGGCGGCAGCGTGTGCCGCGCTTGCCGACGCCTCCCACACCACCGGCCGCGTCCGCGTCGTCGTCCCCGGCGGCGAGGTCCAGGTAGAAATCACTGAGGACGGTTCCACACTGACGGGGCCTTCGCGCATCGTAGCCACAGGCGAAACCTCACTATAGGGTTTTCGGGACGGCGTTTAGCGTCCGTCCCCCTTTTTGTAGTTGGTCCCTAGCGCCAAGGCGGCGCGGCGGGCGGCGAGCCACGACTCCTTGAGCTCGGCGGCCCGATCATCCGCCACCTTGAGCAAGGATTCGAGTTCGCTGGTGCCAGCATCTGGCGAGTTAACCCGTGCGTCGAGGCGGCGCAAGAAACGCTGCGCGCCATGCATTTCATAGTGGAACGCTTCGATAGCGGGGTTCGTGCAGTCGACGTCGGCAAGCGCCGGGCGGTGGAGCGTGCGGTCCGCCAATGCTTCAGCGTCGTCGCTCGTAGCAAATGTGGCGTAGTCCTCGAGGACGCCCGTGATGTCTTCCACCGTGAGCGCAATGGAAGCCCGCAGCGCCGCATGTTCCGAGGCATCGGGGCGGGCGCCGACAAACAGCCATAGCGCCCCGCAGATAAAGATGGCGAGAATAACTCCCGGCAGCTTCAGCGTCAGAACCAGTACCGTAGCGGTAACCCCGGCAAGGAGCAGGGCAAAACCCTGACGCTGAGATGCGGAAAAACTCATGTTTACAACTCTACGGTATGCCTAGTGGCCGCCGCAGCCTCCAGAGCCGCAGGCGCAGCCGCCCTCGCCGCCACAGCCGCCGGTGGGCAGCGCGATAGAGGCGGTCAGCATCGCCGAACCTGCAAGCACGGAATCCTTCGGCGGCAGCTCGCCAAAGCTCTCCGGCAGACACAGATCGAAGGGGAAGGTGCCATCCATGACGAGGTGCATGAAGCGCTCACCGGTGAGCTGGTTGTGGCGCCACTCGGACTCCATAACCCGAGCGGAAAAAGTGCAGCCCGGGGTAGGGGATTCGGCGCCGGAACCGGCCGCAACAACTGCCGCACCGGTGGATTCAAACGTGGCTGGGTAGGTGCCCTTCTCGGCTTCGTAGGCATCTGCGTTGTCGAACGCGGTGACATCGAGGCCCATCGCAGTAAGCTCTACCTGCTGCCACTGCTGGGTGTCCTCATCAGCCAAGAGCGGGCCCTGCGCCAAGTTCGCCGTCGCTTGCGCGAGAACGTTTCCGAAAGGATCGATGATGTCCAGGTAAGCCAAGACATCGTTGATCATAGAGACGTGGGCGAAGCCTTGGGTGACGCCCTCAAACCCAATGAAGGTGGCGAAAGGTTCGACGGCAAGGATATTGAGTTGCGCCCCGGAAGGATCCGAGAACTGAATGAGTTGTCCTCCCCGAACCTCCCCCGTGACTGTCAGCTGGTTGGTCGAAATGGCTGCTTCGACGGCGTCCTGCCAGCGCTCGTAGTTGAGGCCAATGGCCTGCATCTCTGGGTGAGTGGTCTCTTTGACGGTCATGCGGCCCATTGTATCTGGCGCCGCGATGACTCAAAAATGTTGTCGGTGAGCCTTGCCGCCGGGATCGGCACAAGGTCGTGTGCAACGGAGATTCCTTGTTAAGAGGCGTGACGTGCAAGAATAGAAAGCATATGACAAAAGAAACCCATGATGATCTCCTCGCGCAGGCTTTTGGTGAGCCCGCGCCCACCTCACCGGAGCCGACTACCGGTGATCTCGACCTAGCTGAGCGCAACGCCTTCCGCCGGGTAACCCGCGAGACCACCATTCGCGCAGAAGACACCACCGACGGCTACGAAGTGGAGTACCGCAAGCTGCGCCTTGAACAAGTAGTCCTCGTAGGAGTGTGGACTGAAGGCACCGTGGCCGAGGTTGAGGCCACGATGTCGGAGCTCGCGGCGCTCACGGAAACCGCGGGAGCCGAAGTAGTAGAAGCCCTGTATCAGAAGCGCGATAAGCCGGACCCGGGTACCTATATCGGCTCCGGCAAAGTGAACGAGCTCAAGGATATCGTGGGTGCCACTGGCGCGGATACCGTGGTGTGCGACGGCGAGCTAACCCCCGGCCAGCTCTCTGCCTTGGAGCGCGCTCTCAACACCAAAGTTATCGATCGCACCATGCTCATCTTGGATATTTTTGCGCAGCACGCCAAGTCCAAGGAAGGCAAAGCCCAAGTTTCGCTCGCGCAGTTGGAATATCTTTATACGCATACCCGTGGTTGGGGCGGCAACCTCTCGCGCCAGGCGGGCGGCCGTGCTGGTTCCAACGGCGGCGTCGGTCTGCGCGGCCCAGGTGAAACCAAGATTGAGACGGACCGTCGGCGTATCCGCACGCAGATGGCGCTGCTGCGGAAGGAGCTTAAGGCGATGAAGACGGCGCGTGAGATTAAGCGCTCGCGCCGTGCGTCATCGACGATCCCGCAGATTGCGATCGCCGGCTACACCAACGCTGGTAAGTCTTCGCTCATCAACGCGATGACGGGCGCTGGCGTGCTGGTGGAGGACGCGCTGTTCGCTACCTTGGACCCCACCACCCGGCGTGCCGAGCTTGCTGATGGCCGCCAGGTCGTGTTCACCGATACCGTTGGTTTCGTCCGCCACCTTCCTACACAGTTGGTGGAGGCCTTCAAGTCCACCTTGGAGGAGGTCCTCGCAGCAGACTTGATGCTGCACGTCGTGGACGGCTCAGATCCTTTCCCGCTGAAGCAAATTGAGGCGGTTAATGCGGTCATCTATGACATCGTGAAGGAAACCGGCGAGGAGGCCCCGCCGGAGATCATCGTCATCAACAAGATAGACCAGGCCGATCCGCTGGTGCTGGCGGAGCTTCGCCACGCCCTCGACCGTGACAACGTGGTGTATGTCTCCGCCAAGACGGGGGAGGGCATCGAGGAGCTCACCACGCGCGTGGAGCTCTTCCTCAATTCTCAGGACGAGCATGTGCAGTTGCTCATTCCGTTTACTCGCGGGGACGTGGTCGATCGCATCCATACTCAGGGTACGGTGCGCAGCGAGGAGTACACGGGGGAGGGCACGCTTGTCGACGTCCGCCTGCCCGCCTCCATCGCCGCCGAACTCAGCGAATTTCGCGTGATTGGTGAGGACGCTTAGGTTTCGGTGCTCCCGTGAGCCATAATTATGGTTCGTGAGTAATTTTGGCTGGGCCGTCCACGGGGACGGAAAAACGATTAAGCCGGGCGCGGTTGTCGCACCCGAAGAACGATTGAGCTGGGGCCGCACTATCGGCATCGGCATGCAGCACGTGGTGGCCATGTTCGGCGCGACCCTGCTGGTGCCCACCCTGACCGGATTCCCGGTCAATACCACGCTGCTGTTTTCAGGCTTGGGAACAATCCTATTCCTCCTGATTACCCGCAACCGCCTGCCTTCCTACCTGGGCTCCTCCTTCGCGTTCATTGCACCGCTGAGCGCCTCCCAGCAGTATGGCATTGGCGCGCAGGCAGGTTCTGTCTTAGTAACTGGCCTGGTCTTGGTAGCCATTGGTTTCGCGGTGAAGGCAGCGGGCCGCAAGGTTCTTGACGCCGTCATGCCGCCGGCCGTAACCGGCGCCATTGTGGCACTGATCGGCCTTAACTTGGCACCCAATGCTGCCAGCAATTATTCGAGCCAGCCTCTAGTTGCCACGGTGACGCTGGCGGTCATCATCCTGGCCACCGTGGCCGGTCGCGGCATGGTTTCGCGTCTGTCGATTCTTATCGGTGTCGTCGTCGGCTGGGCTTTCGCGGCGGCCACGGGCAACCTGGGCGAGGGGGCCGTGGAGTCCATCCGCGAAGCAGCCTGGATTGGCTTCCCGCAGTTCCATGCGCCGGAGTTTCACGTCTCCGCCATCGCGGCAGCACTTCCAGTGCTGGTGGTGCTGATTGCGGAAAACGTCGGCCACGTCAAGGCGGTCTCGGAGATGACTAAGCGCGATCTCGATGATTTAGCCGGCGACGCTCTCATTGCCGATGGCCTGGCTACCTCCTTGGCTGGTGGTTTCGGCGGCTCCGGCACCACAACCTACGCGGAGAATATCGGCGTTATGGCCGCGACCCGCGTCTACTCCACGGCCGCCTACTGGGTCGCTGCTATCACCGCCATAGCTCTGGCCTTCATCCCGAAGTTCGGCGCGCTCATCTTCACCATTCCCACCGGCGTGCTGGGCGGCGCTTGCATCGTCCTCTACGGCCTCATCGGCATGCTCGGCGTGCGCATCTGGATGGACAACAAGGTCAACTTCAACAACCCGGTCAACCTCACTGCGGCGGCGGTGGCGCTCATCGCGGGCATTGGCAACCTCACCCTCGACGTCTTCGGCGTGACGCTGGAAGGTATTGCCTGGGGCTCTGTCGGCATAATCGTGCTCTACCCGGTGATGAAGAAGCTCTATAGCACCATCGGTGAGGGCCGCGGCGCGAAGTACTAGAGGCGCTTCCGCCGACTAGCGAGGATAAGGGACCGGAGTAAAGGCACCATCTGGGGGCTTTGATTTAGAAAGCCCCAGGTGAATTCGTGCAGGAATCTGCATAAGGTGCTTTTACTTCGGTCCCTCTGCGGTATGAAGACGCGCATACACATGGTTCCATTCAAACGGTTTGGGTCAGAAGGTTCTTCTGAGGTCAAATGAACCTTCTAGGCACCTCTATTTGGTTTCCTTGCCCCCAACAGAACCGTTTGAGTAGAGCCTGATGACTGGAACCTTGTGCTAGACAACCAAGCAACAGAAAGCTCCCGCTACCCTCAGCAAAGAGGGAAGCGGGAGCGTGGGCCTTAAGCGGCAGGATGCCGTTTAGGAAGCGTCGAGGTCCTGCTCGATGAGACCGGCGATCTTCTCCACAGCGGCCTCGTTCTCGGAGGTCACGGTGACTTCGTCGCCCTGCTCGGCGCCGAGAGCCATGATCATGAGGGAAGAAGCGGCATCGGTCTCATCCTCGTCCTCATCGCCAACGAGGGTGAGGAAGATGTCCTCATCGAACTCAGCGGCGGCGTCAGCGATGATGGAGGCCGGACGTGCGTGCAGTCCGACGGAGGAGCCAACCTTGACGGTCTTAGAAGCCATGATGATAATCCTTTCGAATTACGGTATTTCGTGCTTACAAGTGTACGCGGCTTAAGCGCTAGGCGGCAGCCTTGGCTTTGTCTGCCTTCGCAGCAGCTTCTTCAGCAGCCTTGTTCGGCCAGAATTGCTTCATCGCGATGACTGCAATGGCGGAGACGATGACGCCGGCAAGGATAGCCACAAAGTAGGCCCACGCAGGTTCGATAGCGAAGATAACGAAGATTCCGCCGTGCGGGGCGCGAGACATGACGTCCAGGGACATCGACAGCGCACCAGTTACTGCGCCACCGAGCATCATCGAAGGGATGACGCGCAGCGGGTCGGCAGCAGCGAACGGGATAGCGCCCTCGGAAACGAAGGACAGACCCAGCAGCCAGGCCGACTTGCCGTTCTCCTGCTCCGCGGGCGTGAACAGGTTCTTGCGTACGAAGGTAGCGATGGACAGCGCAATCGGCGGAACCATGCCGGAGGCCATAACGGCGGCCATGATTTTCATGGAAGCCTCATCACCCGTGGACAGGCCAGCAGTAGCGAAGAGGTAAGCAGCCTTGTTGACTGGGCCACCCAGGTCGGAGCACATCATGAGACCGAGGATGATGCCCAGAAGCACTGCTGAGGAGCCAGACATGGAGGCCAGCCAGTTCTGCAGACCGTTCATGATGGCGGCCAGCGGGGCACCGAGAAGCAGATACATGAGCAGGCCAGTAATCATCGTGGCGAGCAGCGGGATGATGACCACAGGCATGAGGGAGCCGATCCAGCGCGGGACCTTCCACTTGCCAATCCACATCGCAACGAAGCCAGCGATGAGACCGGTGACCAGACCACCGATGAAGCCGGCGCCCAAGGTAACAGCAATAGCACCGCCGGCGAAGCCCGGCGCGATGCCCGGGCGGCCTGCCAGTGCGAAGGCGATGTAGCCGGAGAGCGCTGCGACGATGAATCCCATCGATGCTTGACCAATCGCGAAGAGCACGGCGCCGATGTATAGGGCGAATCCTGCCTTCTGGAAGGTCATCATTTCGCCATCAACCATGACGTCATGGCCCGGCAGGTTGGTCAGGGAGTAATCAGTAGTGATGGCCTGCCATCCGTTGGCCATGTCGTAACCGCCGAAGAGGAAGCCCAAGGCCAAGAGGAGGCCGCCGGCGGCGACGAAGGGCACCATGTAGGACACGCCGGTCATGATGGCCTGCTGAATGCGCTTGCCCCAGCCCAGTCCTTCGCCTTCTTCCGCGGAACTAGAGGAGGCTGCGCCTGCCGTGCCTGCCACCTTGTGCGCATTGGGATTCTTCGACGCGGCGATGGCCTCATCGAGCATCACGCCCGGTTCGTTGATGGCGCGCTTAACGCCCGATTCGATGACGGGCTTGCCGGCGAAGCGCTCCCGGTCGCGAACGCCGACGTCGGTGGCGAAAATGACGGCGTCGGCAGCCGCGATGGTGTCTGCCGAAACAGCGGTGTTGTTGGAGGAACCCTGGGTCTCTACGGTGAGCTCGACATCGTCGCGCTCCTCGGCGGTCTGGGTGAGGGCGTCGGCCGCCATGTATGTGTGGGCAATGCCGGTCGGGCACGCGGTGACGGCGACGATGCGGGTCTTCTTTGAATCTGCAGCCTTGCTCGAAGCAGGAGCCGTAGCCGCTGCACTCGCACCTGCAGGGGATGCTGATTCGTTAGCCGCAGCCTTCTTCGGCTTTTCGGCGTTAACCACGTCGAGTACCAGGGAGACGATTTCCTCCTTGGTCTGCGCGGTGCGCAGAGCCTCCAGGAAGTCCTTCTTCACCAGCGCGCGGGCAAGCTTGGAGAGGATCTTCAGGTGTGCTTTACCGCCACCTTCCGGGGCAGCAATGAGGAATACCAGGTGGGCGTCACCATCGGGGCCGGAAAAGTCCACGCCGCGCGAGAGGCGGGCGAAGGCCAAGGTGGGTTCAGACACTGCGGCGGAGCGGCAGTGCGGGATGGCAACCCCGCCGGGAACACCGGTGCCGGCCTTGGCTTCACGCTCGATGGCGGGGCCGGCCAGCTCTTCGATGGAGGTGGCGCGGCCAGTGTCATGGACAAGCGTGGCCAGGTTGGTAATGACTGATTCGATGCTGCCACCGAAGTCGGCGTCGAGCGCCACAAGATCGGTGGTGATGAGTTCTGATGACATCGGGTACGTACTCCTCAGTACTGCTAAAGGTCGGTGACGGCCTGAACCGTCGTGTGTTCAATATCGAGTTCTTCAGGGGTTGGTATTTGGGTTCCTGGGAGCGCTGCGGCAGCCGAGCCGTAGGCCACGGCCTGGCGCAACGCTTCGGGGTAGGAGGCACCGCTGCGGCGGGCGAGGATATAGCCGGAGAGCGAAGAATCACCGGCACCCACGGTGGAGCGCAGGGTAATGGGCGGGGGAGTAGCGGCCCACGCTTCATCGGCGGTGACCAGGACTGCGCCAGCGCCACCTAGGGTGACGAGAACCTCGGGAATGCCGCGCTTGACGACGACCCTCGCGGCCTCGACCACACCGCTGAAATCACCGTTCTCTGCGGCAGCTTCGAGGGCCTGGCCATCAACGTTGGCTAGCTGGCCAAGCTCAAGGCCATTGGGCTTGATGAGATCGGGGCTGGCTACCTCGAGGTTCTCCCCGAGAGCCACCATAGGGGCATCGGAGGTGTCGACGGCTACACGGATGTTGGGGTTCGCCTCGCGAGCGACAGTGATGAGCTGCGTGTACCAGTCGGTGGGAACCCCCTTGGGCAGGGAGCCTGCCATGACGATCCACTCGGCGTTGGCGCAGTGTTCAGCAACGGCCTGTGCCACGTCTTGCTGAACTGACTCATCGAGCGTGGGGCCGGGACCGTTGAGTTTGGTCGTCCGGCCGTCTGGCTCGGTCAGAGTGGTATTGGTGCGCACCGCGCCGGCCGTGTGTACTGCATGTACGGGGATGGACGCGTCATCAGCAAGGGCCAAGAAAGGATCAGCGGGGGCGGCGGGAAGCAGCGCCAAGCTGTCGACGTTGGCGAGCGTTACGGCATGCGTAACGTTGACGCCTTTACCACCGGCAACGCTGGAGACAGACTCGGCGCGGTGGACAGCACCGGGTTCGAGCGCCTCGTTCAGGCGCACTGTGGCGTCGATGCTCGGGTTGGGGGTCAAAGTAAGGATCATCGTGGACAATGTCCCCTTTCGCGGAGTGCGTATATTGGGGCAAAAGCGCCGCGGCGGCTCGAACAAGAACTTCGGTGCAGATTGCCCGTGGTCAGCGTGAAACTAATGTTGCTTAATGTTGATTATTGCCCGTATGTGCCCGAATGTCAACGGAATCACTGTGGTTTTCGTTGCATTTTTGACCGACTTGTGATGATCTGGATAGAGAAAACATCGTCTCCGTAAGGATATGTGTCATGGAAAACGCATCCCCATCCACCATTAAAGGCACCGGCGTCGTCGCCGGCGTTGCATACGCTGAGGCGGTGTGGGTCCGCCCACGCCCAGAACTGCCCACGGCGGGAGAAACCGTGCCGGAGGAGCAGCGCGATGCTGAGTACGATCGCTTCCTCGAAGCGGCGGACATTGTTGCCAGCCGCCTTGAGCAGCGTGCAGCTGGGGCTGAAGGCCAGGCTGCTGAGGTTCTCGGTGCTACCGCCGGAATGGTGAAGGACCGAGGTTGGCACAAGGCAGTGCGCAAGGGTATTCGTAGCGGCAAGAACGCCGAGTATGCGGTCGTCGGCGCAACGGACAGGTTCGTCACCATGTTTGAGGCCGCCGGCGGCGTGATGGCAGAGCGCACAACCGACCTTAAGGATGTGCGCGATCGCGTGATTGCACAGCTACGCGGTGAACAGGAACCGGGCCTGCCCATGGTCGAAGGCGAGGCGGTACTGCTGGCGGATGACCTCGCTCCAGCGGATACCGCTACCTTGGACATTGCGCATATCAAGGCACTGGTCACCGAGCTCGGCGGGCCGACGAGCCATACTGCAATCATCGCCCGCCAGCTGGACCTTCCGTGCATCGTCGCAGTTGGCGCTGATCTCCGCTCGATTGAAGCGGGAACCCAGATCTTCGTCGATGGTTCCGTGGGAACGGTGTCCCTTGGCGCGGATCGTGACACCTCACTTAAGGCAGTTGAGGAATACCGCGAGAAGGCAGCGCGAGTGGCCGAGTGGCGTGGCCCTGCCCAGACCAAGGACGGTCACCGCGTGCAGCTGTTGGCCAACGTGGCCGACGGGAACGCAGCTCGCATCGCCTCGGATTCGCAGGCAGAGGGGATCGGCCTGTACCGCACGGAGCTTTCCTTCCTCTCTGCCAGCGAAGAACCGACCGTGGAGGAGCAGGCACGCATCTACGGCAAGGTTTTCAACGCTTTCCCCGAATCCAAGGTCGTCGTTCGAACGCTCGACGCCGGATCGGATAAGCCGATTTCCTACGCCACGTTGGACTCTGAGGAGAACCCGGCCTTGGGTGTGCGCGGCCTGCGCATCGCCCGAAACAACGAGGCGCTTCTCACCCGTCAGCTCGACGCCATCGCACGGGCCGCGGAAAAGCGTGCTGATGGCGCTACCACTTGGGTCATGGCGCCCATGGTGGCCACGGCAGTAGAGGCGAAGTGGTTTGCTGAACTGTGTCGTGAGCGCGGGCTCATCGCCGGCGCGATGATTGAGGTGCCTGCAGCGGCCCTGATGGCCGATACCATCATGCCGCACCTCGACTTCGTGTCCATCGGTACCAATGACTTGACTCAGTACACGATGGCCGCGGACCGCCTGTCGCCGCAGCTGGCCTACCTGACCGATCCGTGGCAGCCGGCCGTGCTGCGTTTGATCCAGCACACGTGCGTGGTGGGTCGCGATAACAATGTGCCGGTTGGTGTCTGTGGTGAGGCCGCCGCCGATCCCATGCTCGCTTGCGTGCTGACTGGCCTTGGAGTCACCTCACTGTCCGCAGCGTCGACCGCAGTTGCGGGCGTTGGTGCACAGCTGGCTGAGCTCACACTCGAGCAGTGCCAGAAGATGGCGGAGGCGGCTATCAACGCCGAAAGCCCAGCAGATGCGCGATCCGCAGTGATTGCGCTGCTGGAGGAATACCAGACTGCCTAGTAGCTCTAGCTTGGTTTAGGCCGCTGCTGAAACAGGGAGGTGTGGTTCCCCGAGAGGCCCCTCGGGGAACCACACCGCCCTTACGCGGTCGTGGGATGAAACCGCCTATTTCTCCGAAGCGATAATCACGTCGATGCCGTGCTCGCGCAGGGCTTCGACGTAGGCGGCTGGAGCAGCGGCGTCCGTAATGACGACATCAATCTCATCGAGCGAGGCAAAGCTGACCAGATAGTCATTGCCGAGCTTCGACGAGTCACACAAGACGACGACGCGATGCGCGTTGGTAACAAAGGCCGACTTGATAGCTGCTTCCTGTGAGTCCGCCGTGGATAGCCCATGGTCGATGGTCAGGGCGTTGGTGCCGATGAAAGCAACATCTGCGCGCATCAGCGCCATGGTGCGAAGGGCGGTATCGCCGACGACGGCTTGGGTGATCGCGCGCACCGTGCCGCCTAGGAGCTGCACCTCGGAAACACCATTGCTGGCCAACGAGAGGGCGATCGGTAGGCTATTCGACACAATGCTGAACTGGCCAGCAGAATAGCGCTGTCCGATGAGGTCAGCGAGGGCGTTGGTGGTAGTTCCAGCGTCGATGAAGATACTGCCCCCGTCGGGAAGCTGCTCTAGTGCGGCGCGGGCGATAGCCATTTTCGCGCCCGTGGCGGAACGCTGACGAGTATCGAGTGTAAATTCTGCAGTCTGGAACGATTGGGAAGCAACCGCACCGCCATGAACGCGGTGGACAACTCCTTCCCGGTCTAAGACCGCGAGGTCGCGGCGAATCGTCTCAGCGGTAACATCGAAGCGTTCGGAAAGCTCAGTGACATTGACTCGGCCTTCGACGGCGGTCAATGACGCAATTTGTCGGCGACGCTCTTCTGCGTACATAGTTCCTCCCAGTGAAGTTTGCCTGTGGTAGTCGCTGCGCCCGGCGGTGATAATAAGTGGGGCCGGGGCATGTGAGCGAAGAGAGCAACGAATGTTGCGGCGATGCTTCTATTGTCCCACTGAATGCGAACAAAACGGAACCAAACAAATAAAAGCTCACATTGCTGGCGGCAAACGTGCGAGAAAAACAATGTTTATACTGCATGTTTGCAAATGTGTGATGTCGGACGCTTAAACGGCGCGATTCGGACATGTACACACACAAGGGGGTAAAAAGAAAAAATCCCTCCCTCCAGTTCGCCCGCACCGAGTGGAAATAAGCGGTGGCGTGGGCAACCGGTTGGGGGAGGGATAGTTGTGGCTTAGGGGTGCCTAAAGCTTGCGGAACACCGATACAACCTTGCCCATGATTTCGGCCTCATCGCCCTTGATGGGAGCGTAGGCGTCGTTGTGGGGGAGGAGCCACACTCCAGAAGAATCGCGGTGGAACTCCTTTACAGTTGCTTCTTCGCCTTCGAGGAGTGCAGCGACGAATTCGCCTTCTTCGGCGACGGACTGGGAGCGGATAATAACCCAATCGCCATTGAGGATTCCGGCGTCCTGCATAGAGTCGCCGACGACCTGCAGCATGTAAAGCTCGCCGCTTCCCAGGATCTCACCTGGCATGGGGAAGTAGCCGTCGATGTTTTCTTCGGCGGTGATAGGAGAGCCCGCGGCGATGCGGCCGACTACTGGGATGTAGTTCGGCGTTGCTGCATCCTCGGGGACGTCGGGAGTGGACTGCCCTGCTGTGGTGTTGGCCTGCCCGGCTTTGCGGCCCGGCTTCTTTGGATCGTCGGCGCCGGGGAAGTGGCGCACATCAACGGCGCGCGGCTTGTTTGGATCGCGGCGAAGAAAGCCCTTCTCCTCTAGTTGCTTCAACTGATAGGCCACGGAAGACGTGGACTGTAGGCCTGTTGCATCGCCGATTTCACGAATGCTTGGCGGGTACCCGCGCAGCATGACAGCGTCATGGATGACTTCCAAGATGCGGCGCTGACGGGCGGAAAGTGAGTCGAGGGTAGGTTGGTCGCTTCGCTTCGGCTTGCGGGGCATTCTTACTCCTAGGGCTATCGGTGTGCGCAAAACAGCGCGTCGGGTTGAGGCGTGCAGGACGCTGGTGGGCATCGCGGTGACGTCTCGTTGGTTGCTCATCGTGGCGTGCGCCGTATTGGTGTTTCCGTTTCCTTTTTAGCACGTAAAGAAAAAATGTTCGACTAACGCCGCTTGGATGTGGACAAACTTTCGAGCGCCTGCTATAAATCGAACATACAGACCAAATCGAACGGTTGGTCGATGGAAGTGTTCGACGATGTCGAACCTCGCTCTTACACTTCAGGCATCACCACAATGAAGAAGAAGTCCTGGAAAGGAACTGTCATGGCCATTGCACTTAATACCAGCTCTGCTCTGCATGGAGTAACTCCCGAGAAGTCCGGAAAGGGTCCTGTGCTCGTCCCGCCCGCGGCCGTGTGGGAACCTGAGCGGTGTCACTCGTTCGCGTTAACGCGTGAAAGTGGTTTGTCGCGTGTTCGAACGCTCGAGCCGAGAGATAGAACACAGGGGCGCACAGATCGAATAGGGGATTCCTCAGTTTCATACCAGCGTGCTGCGTCCCTACCTCGCCGTAGCGGCTCGAACGTAGGTAACTATGTTCTTGGAGCAGTTTTCGGTGCAGCGGTATTTATCGGCACCGTGTGGGGTGGTCTTAGTATTGATGGTGAGGCCCCTAGCGCTAGCGGTGCATCAGCCACAGCGGTTGTTTCTTCGCGCTAGACTTCCCGAGGGGCCGGAAGGCGTCTGCGCAGCGGTCGAGAGGAAGGATACGGCACAGTGTATTGCCCGTTCTGTCACAACGAACAGTCACGAGTGATTGACTCCCGAGTGATCGACAGTGGAACGTCAATTCGCCGACGTCGCGAGTGTGCTGCATGCCGAGGCCGGTTTACCACCATCGAGAAGGCTGTCTTGTCGGTGGTCAAACGTAATGGCTTGGCCGAGCCTTTCAGCCGGGACAAGCTAATCCGCGGCGTGAAGCGCGCGTGCCAGGGGCGCGATGTTAGCGATGATGCCTTGAAAAAGCTTGCGCAAGAGGTCGAAGAAACCGTGCGCAGTCACGGATCGTCACAAGTCAACGCCAACGATATCGGCCTCGCTATCTTGGAACCCCTGCGTGACCTCGACGAGGTGGCCTATCTGCGCTTCGCCTCGGTCTACAAGTCTTTTGAGAGCGCCGACGACTTTGAATCCGAAATTCGCCTCATGCGCCGGCGCGACCGTGACAGCTTCTAGCCTCCTAGCGCAGCTTGTCCGTGGCTTTTTGAATTCTCCGCACGGACACCGCATGCGCGGTACCCAGGCGTTGTGCGAAGAGCGATACGCGTAACTCCTCGATCATCCAGTAGATGTCCTTGACCTCACGGGTCTTCTTGCGGCCGGCGGGCAGCGTGCGCAAACGATTGTTCAGGTATGCCTTCGCTTCGTCGACATCGGCTTGGCGGTCGGCATCCCGATCCGGGTCTAGATTCATGTCCTCGAGCCTGATGCGCGCGGCTTGGATATAACGCGGCAGGTGGCGAAGGTGCTGCATGCCGTGCATAGTGATCGCATTCGGGGGCAACAAGAACTTCAGCTGACCGCGAATATCATCGATTGCCGGCCCCTCCCACTGATTGAGCTCAGCGTTGAGGTTCGAATACTCTGCCAAGCCTGGGGCGATCGCGACCACCGCCTGGCGGACGCGGCCTGGCACCTCCGGTTTAACCGCGTTGAGAAGAGTGGTGAATTCACCAGGACTTCGTACCGGCCCGCCCTTCTCCATCATGATGTCGCGTACTGCGGCGACCCGAGCATCGTTGACGAGACCTTCGGCCCCGCCGTGCGGGTAGGCGTCGACAGCAACCCGCTGCTGCAGGGGCAGGCCCTTGACCATATGCTGCGTGTTTACGGAAATCTCTCGGAGTAGCAGCGTCAGGGTGGTGGTGATCATGGAGGCGTCGGCAGCCGCCTTGGTTGGATGCACCTTCAGCGCCACGCCCTCCTTCGTAGCGACAAGTGCAGGATAAGCGGTGACCTCATGCCCATCAACCACCGTGGTCACTTCCTCATCGATAGCGCCCAGCGTGTCTTCCGACCATTCCTTGACGGAAGCGGATTCGGCGGCGCGGCCGACGCGCGACACGGAGGACGAGATATGCCCGGCTTGGCGTTGCACGAGCGCCTTCAAATCGCGATCGGAATCGATGATCTTGCCCCGCTTGTCCACTGCGGCATAGTTCATGCGCAAATGGGGCGGGAGCTGATCAGGGCGGAAGTCAGCCGCGTTGATGCCCTGGCCGCCCATGTCCCGTAACACAGCTGCGAGCTGGTCGATGAGCGCTCCTTCATAGGGAAGGAGCTTGGGCAAGGCCCGCTCAGCGAACTCGGGGGCCGGAACCACAGTACGGCGCAGCGCTTTCGGTAGCGAGCGGATCAGCTCAGTGACAAGCTCTAGACGCAGGCCCGGCACGAGCCAGTCGAATCCCTCAGTATCCAATCCGGCCAGCAGTGGAACGGGAACCCTGAGCGTGACGCCGTCAAGCGGGTCACCTGGCTCGAACTTATAGGACAGGTCGTAATCGATGCTTCCCTTCAACCACCGATCCGGGAAGGCGTCCTCAGTGACATCGTGGTCATCCTCGAGGAGTGCTTCTGGGTCGAAGTCCAGAGAATGCTTGTTTTTCTGTTTCTTCCACCACGAGTCGAAGTGTCGGGCAGTGGTCACAGATTCCGGGATGCGCTGATCGTAGAAGTCGAAAAGCGTGTCCTCGTCTACAACGAGACCGCGGCGCCGTGCTTTTTCTTCGTATTCGGAAGCCTCGGCAAGCTTGCGCTTGTTGTCGTGGAAGAAGTTATGGTGGGTGGTCCAGTCGCCGTCGACAAGCGCATTGCGGATGAACATGTCACGTGCCGCAACGGGATCGACGCGATGGTAGGGAACGGTTCGATCGGCCACCACGGTGACTCCGTAGAGGGTCGAGCGCTGGGTGACTACCGCGGAGCCCCGCTTGCGCGACCACGTCGGGTCCGAATAGTTGTGCTTGAGCAGGTTCTTGGCCAGCTTTTCTACCCAAGCGGGGTCGATGGCCGCTACGTCGCGGGCCCACAAACGTGAGGTCTCCACCAGCTCAGCCGCCATGAGAAATTCTGGCGGTTTCTTTGCTAGTGCTGAACCGGGGAAGATGAGGAAGCGGGTATTTCGTGCGCCAATGAACTCCTTAGAGTTTCCATCGCGTGCGCCGATATTGGACAGCAAGCCAGACAGCAGGGACATGTGGATGTCATCCGCTCGGCGCTCGGTGCTCTCCTGGGCCGTCCAACCGAGCTGCTTAGCGACATCCCTGAGTTGTCGAACCAGATCAAACCACTCGCGGATGCGCATGTAATGCAAGAAGTCTGCCTTCATCCGCTTGCGGAAAGCATTGCCGCTCATCTCATCGCGAGCTTCTTGGACAAAGTCCCACAGGTTGAGCATCGCCATAAAGTCTGAGGACTTGTCCTTAAAGCGAGCATGGGCCTGGTCGGCTTGGGCCTGTTTGTCGATGGGGCGCTCGCGCACATCCTGGATTGTCATCGCGGCAACGATGACCATGACGTCGTGCAGGCATCCGGAGGTGTTGGCTTCAACGAGCATGCGAGCCATGCGCGGATCTACCGGGATGCGGGCAAGATCCCGCCCAATGCGTGTCAGCACCGGTAGCCCGTCTTTCTCCTTGCCCTCGAGTGCGCCCAGCTCGTGGAGGAGGAGCAGGCCGTCACGCACGGCTTTGGGCTCTGGGGCCTGGACGAAGGGGAAATCAGCGATGTCGCCGAGGCGCAGCGAAATCATTTGGAGAATAACGCTGGCTAGGTTAGTGCGCAGAATCTCAGGGTCGGTAAACTCCGGCCGGGAGAGGAAATCCTGCTCGCTATACAGACGGATAGCAATGCCATCGGCCACGCGACCACACCGCCCTGAACGCTGGTTAGCGCTGGCTTGGGAAATCGGCTCGATGGGCAATCGCTGCACCTTAGTGCGGGTGGAGTAGCGCGAGATACGTGCGGTTCCGGTATCCACGACATAGCGAATGCCCGGCACCGTCAGGGAGGTTTCGGCGATGTTGGTGGAGAGCACGATGCGGCGCCCCTTGTGTGAGCGGAAAACGCGATGCTGCTCCTGGTTGGACAGGCGCCCAAAGAGCGGAGTGACTTCCACGTTGCGCCAATGACGCCCCTCAATCGCTTCCATTGCATCGCGGATATCGCGCTCGCCTGGGAAGAAGCACAGGATATCTCCTTCGCCTTCCGCCATGAGCTCCTCGATGGCTTCACACAGGGCGTCCAGTGGATCGAGGTCAATGGTCTTTCCCCCTGACTCGACTTCGAGGGGACGGTAGCGGATTTCTACCGGGTAGGTGCGCCCGGACACTTCGATGATCGGCGCGGGCTTCCCTTCAGCGTCAGCGAAGTGTTCGGCGAAACGCTCCGGATCGATCGTCGCGGAGGTGATAATGACCTTGAGATCCGGACGCTTGGGAAGCAGCCTCTTGAGATAGCCGAGGAGAAAATCGATATTGAGGGACCGCTCGTGGGCCTCATCAATAATGATCGTGTCGTAGGCGTTGAGGAAGCGGTCGCGTTGCATTTCCGCCAGCAGGATGCCGTCGGTCATGAGCTTCACGGCTGTGGTCGAGGAGACACGGTCATCGAACCTGATGGCGTAGCCAACGGAGTCCCCGATTGATTGGCCGAGTTCCTCCGCAATGCGCTCGGCGACGGTCCGTGCTGCGAGTCGTCGCGGCTGGGTATGGCCGATGAGCCCCCGGCGTCCCCGGCCGAGCTCTAGACAAATTTTGGGAATTTGAGTGGTCTTGCCCGAACCAGTCTCGCCGGCAATGATGACCACCTGATTATTCTCGATGGCCTCGGCGATATCGTCCCGCCGTCCGGTAACGGGAAGCTGCTCAGGGTAGGAAAGCGACGGCACGTTTACGTCGATGGCGTTCACTTTTTCCTGGGCAGATGCAATATCAGCCCCGATAGCTGCAAGCGCTTTGGGGGAGCGAGCCTTGCGGAGGCGGCGGCGGAAAGCACGCTCATCACTCAAGGAAACTGTCGTGAGGGCGTTGTAGAGGTCTTCGCGAGTAGCAGTCATAGTCGACCTAGAAGTCTACTCGGAAGTGCTTTTCGCTCACAGGTCGAGGTGGAGAAGTTGGTACTCTCGTGGTGACTGTGTGAAAAGAGATTAAAGAAGGGTAGAAGTGTATGACCAATCCTTTTGATCCGAAACCGGATGACAACGGCTCGCAGGGCGGGTTCGGCAACAATCCGGGAAACAACGCCAATAACTCCTCGGGAAACAATGGCGGCCTGCCGCGGTATGAACCCACCACGCACCCAGAGGATCAGGCTGGCTTCGGCCAGTCCGGCAGTTATGGCAATTACGGTGGCGAGTCCTACGGCGCTCAGCCCTATGGTGGCAATTCCTATGGCGCCTACAACGCCGGTCAGCCGGGATACGCCGGGGCAAGCTACGGAGGCGATTCCGGATATGAGGGCCCTGGTCCGGGCGCCGGCCCTGCCTACACGGGCCCAGTCAGCGCCCTAGAGGCGATCAAATGGGGCTTCAAGGCTGCGCTGGGTAATGCGATGCTGTGGGTGCTGGGTGCTGTCGTAGTGTTCTTTATTCAGGTTATTCCACAAATTGGCATAAGCGTTGGCGAGCAGAACGCCGATGGTACGGGCGCGAGCGTCATGGTGAGCTTCTTCTCCTTTGCCGTGTCTATCCTCGCCATCGTTATCTCTTTGATTGTGTACCGCTTGGCCTATCGCGAGATCGATAAGCCAAGCCCCACGTGGGGCACTCTTTTCCAAGGTGTTCGCTGGGTGTCGCCGCTTGTGGTGAACCTGGTCCTGGGTATTCTTGGCGCTATAGCCCTCGTGATTGTTGTCGTCATTGTGTTTGCTGTGGGCTTCGGCGGGGCCTCTGCAATGGATATGCAGAACGTCGAGAACCTCGGAGACGGGGAGATTCTCGCGCTCGTCGGTTCCATCTTCGGTATTCTCGCCGTGCTCATGCTGATCGGGCTATTCATCCAGCCCTTCTTTACCCTCATGCCCTGGTTGGCAGCGGATACCTCCTCAATCGGTGAGGCGTTCTCGCAGGGGCTCAAGCTAGGCAAACAGAATTACAGCCACATCCTGCTGTTCATCGTTCTTACGGCTCTCATGTTTGCCGCGTCCTTCATCACGTTGGGCTTGGCGCTGGTAGTCATCGCACCGGCTATGCAGCTGGCAACCGCGCACCTGTGCCGCCAGTGTCAAGGGCGTTATGCCCCCGCAGCCTAAACACTAAAGGCCACACGTAGCGCATTTAACGCGCGCCGCCGCCCTGACTGTCCTCTTCGGATAGCCCTTTCACAGAGGAGGGCCTAGACAAGGAGGCCGGTCAGTGGCGGCTTTGGCGTTTTGAGTGTCGCGCTGGGGCACGCGTGTTGATCAGAGGGAGCTGACTAGGGAGACGAAAAGAGGTCCCGAGAGCGCTCGACGGCGTCCTCAAATGCGCTGGTGACCAGTGTCCCGAAAGTGCGGTATTCATCGGCGCGGGCGGCAGAGGAGCGAAAAACGAGCCCCACCTGGCGCTCTGCTGTTACCGAAGGGGCAAAGCGAGCAACGGCAAGCTGCGGGTTCTGGCATTCCGTAACGAGTGCGGATTCAGGTACGAGTGTGGCGCCGAGGTTTCCCATGACAAGCTGCAAAATAGTGGTCAGTGACGAGGCGCGCGTGACGGCATTGGTGGCTTCGGAGGGGTTCACTTTCGCGCGGCGGCACAGGTCGAGGACTTGGTCGCGGAGGCAGTGGCCGTCATCAAGCAAGAGCAAATCGAGATGCTCGAGCTCCGACAGTGTGAGGTCATCGCGCCCTGCGAGTGGATGCGCCGCTGGAGTTACTGCGGTGAAGGCCTCGGTGTAGAGAGGGATCTCCACCATGCCGGGAGCCTCAGTGGGTAGTGCAGCAACGGCTAAGTCAAGGTTTCCTTCGCGCAGCTTACTCAGAAGATGCTGGGTTTGCTCCTCGACGAAGCGGGGCTCCAAATCGGGGTAAGCATCATCGATGGATCGCAACAGACCCGGCAAGATATAGGGCGCGATGGTCGGGATGATGCCGATGGTGAGGGGACCGGTGAGTGTGCCGTTGGCGCCGCGGGCTTGGCTCAGGAAGGCATCGGAGGCTTCGAGGGCCGCCTTTGCATAGGGCAGGAGCATCTCGCCGGTGGACGTCACGATGACCTTGCGGGTGGAGCGTTCAATGAGCTGCACTCCCAGTCCTTGCTCGAGCGCGACGAGGGCTTGGGAGAGCGAAGGCTGGGAGATATCGAGCTTGGCGGCCGCGGAGCCAAAGTGCTTGTTCTCTGCGATCGTGACGAAGGTGCGCAACTGGGCGAGGGTCGGACGATACTCCTTATTGTTCATGCCTATAACTGTAACACTTCTAATTCGTCGGTCCTATTGACGCGCGAAGCCTTCCGTGGCATACTTGGCAGGTGAGCGACCGCGTACCTGCTAAAAGGCAGATTGACGTGTGGTCGTAGAGATTTGCATCACAGTTATGCATTGTTGTGACACTATAAGGAGTTGAGCCTTTAATGCCTATCCTGACCGTTGGCGAGAAGTTCCCAGAGTTCGAGTTGACCGCACTGAAGGGCGGTGACCTCCACGACGTTAACGCTAACCAGCCGGAGGACTACTTCGAGCAGGTATCTCTGGACAAGTACCAGGGAATGTGGAAGGTCGTGTTCTTCTACCCGAAGGACTTCACCTTCGTGTGCCCGACCGAAATCGCCGCCTTCGGCAAGCTGAATGAGGAGTTCTTGGACCGCGATACCCAGGTGCTTGGCGGCTCCACCGATAACGAGTTCGCACACTTCAACTGGCGTGCAACCCACCCGGAGCTGAAGGAAGTTCCGTTCCCGATGTTCTCTGACATCCGCCACGACCTGATCCGTGCCCTTGGTGTGGAGAACGCCGACGGTGTTGCTGACCGCGCAACCTTCATCATCGACCCGGACGGTGTCATTCAGTTCGTGTCCGTGACCCCGGATGCTGTCGGCCGCAACGTTGATGAGGTTCTGCGCGTGCTGGACGCGCTGCAGTCCGAAGAGGTCTGCGCCTGCAACTGGGAGGCTAACGACCCGACGAAGAACATCGACAAGCTCGAGGTTGTTCAGTCCGCTCTGTAAACCAGCAGTAAGCACAACCGCCCAACCTTAAAGGAGTTACATCAGTGTCTATCGAAAACCTGAAGTCCGCGCTTCCGGCATATGCTAAGGATCAGAAGCTCAACATTGGTTCCCTTACACGCACCACCGAGCTGAATGAGGAGCAGCTGTGGGGTAGCTTGGTCGCTGCTGCCGCTGCGACCCGCAATGATCTGGTGCTGTCGGAGATTCTCGAGGAAGCCCGCGAGCACCTCAGTGAGGAAGCAATTGACGCAGCTCTTGGCTCCGCCACGGTGATGGCTATGAACAACGTGGCCTACCGTGCAAAGAGCTGGTTGGGCGATGATTTTGCCCAGGTCAAGTTTGGTCTGCGCATGAATATCATTGCTAAGCCCGGCGTGGAAAAGGCCACGTTTGAGCTGTGGAGCACCGTTGTCTCCGCCATCAACGGCTGCGAGCACTGCCTGTCCGCACACGCTAATACTCTCCTCGAGGAAGGCGTGACCAAGGAGCAGATCTGGGAAGGCATCAAGGTAGCTGGCGTCATCGAGGCCGTGGCCCAGGCGCTGCAGGCCGAGGCTGTGCGCACCGCTGAGTAAAGCCAGCTAGCACTTTCCTAGCTAAACGTAGAGTCCCACTGCCCGCATTTGGCGGGAGGTGGGACTTTCTGTTTTGGGGCCCGTCGGGGAGGGGCGTCGGTGCGCAGAGGGCGCGTGGGACAGCTCTCTTCCTGCCTTTAGCCGACGACCCCGCCGAACGCGACGCCGATGCCATAAGTGACGGCCAGGCCCAGTGCACCACCGATGACGAGGCGGAGCACGGAACGCCCAGTGTTCGTGTCGGCGAGGCGGGCGGAGACGTAGCCTGTGATTGCAAGAGCGACCAAGGTAACGATGGCGACTGTTGCTGCAGCCATGCTCATGGGGGCGAGGAAGATCGACAACAGGGGGAGTGCGGCGCCGGCGAGGAAGGATACGGCCGACCAGAAAGCCGCATGCCAGGGATTAGTCAGGTCTTCGCCGTCGATGCCCATTTCAAGCCGGAGGTGTGCCTCCAGCAGTCGATCCTCGGCGGCGATTTCGCGCGCTGCGGTGTCCGCGGTTTCGGTGTGCATGCCGTAGCTGGCGAGCATGGAAACGAGCTCAGCATGTTCTTGTTCGGGGATTTCCGCCAGCTCGCGGGTCTCCTTGTCGATCATCATCCGCTCGGAGTCACGCTGAGCGGACACCGAGACGTATTCTCCAAGCGCCATGGAGGCGGCACCAGACACGGTGGCTGCCAAGCCGGCGGTGAGGATGGCGCTTGCCGACGCCCCCGAACCCACCACGCCGAGTAGAAGCGCGGCGACAGAAACGATACCGTCGTTGGCGCCAAGAACGCCTGCCCGCAAAGAGTTGAGGCGCGCGTTGTGTGAAGATCCGTGGGGTTCGTTGCCATGGTGGGGCATTGCCAGCTCCTCGATGTCCAGAGTGTCCACGTCGTGCTCTAGTGCTCTCGCAATTGTCTAGAGAACTTCTTATACTCCAGTATCAATGCTGGTCAACGCCCTGTAAAGCGTGTGTAGGCTTAGCTGAATGCAGGGAGCGAAGGCTTAGATAATAGTGCCAGTCCATTCGCCACAGGCGGCACCATCCACGGACAGCCCCATGGTGAAAACCTGGTCGGTGAGTTCAAAATGAGCCGTTGGCACGGTGACAACGAGCTCCTCGGGGGTGTACGTATAGGGATAGTCAACTGGACGGTGGGCATCCCTGGTGTCCTCACCAAAAGACGCGATTTCCATGGAGACGAGCTGGTCTCGCTCGAAGTGGATGATGAGTTGAAGATCGAGGGTGTGCAGCTTAAACACGACGTCACGGTGGTGAGGAAGGCCTCCGAGAAGCCAGTGGACCGTGACGGCGTCATCCTGCGTTTCAAAGTGAACGCCCGCGAGGCGAATACTGGTGGCTGGGGAGTCTGGGGTATTCATAGCGCCACCCACTGTACTCCCCACGTGGCTATGTGAAATCGAGAGAAAAGTATTCAGATTTGGTGAGATGCAGGACCTTCTCGAAGAGCCAGCAAAAGAGCAGCGCAAGGGCGAGCGGCAGGACGAGGTAGACAAAGGTGATAATCATTACGTTGCCAGCGCTCCAGCCCCAGCCTTCGTAGTTGAGGGCGGCCAAGGGGCCCATCAGGCCGGAGATGCCGAAACCGGCGGAAATCGGGGTACCGGAAATCCCTAGGGCGCCGCCGACCCCGCCCAAAACTGCCGCGGAACAAAGTACCGGGAGGAAGGTCACTGGCTTGGACAGCATATTGGCCATCTGCACCTTGGGGGAACCGAGGACGTGCAGGATGGAGGTGGCGAAGCCGTTGACGCGCCAACCAGCAACCAGAACGGTAAATCCGGCGGCCACGGCACCCAGGTTGGCGGTACCGGAGGCAACACCGTCAATGAAGATGGCAGTGGCAATGCCAACGGTGGAGACTGGGGAGACAATCATGATGGCGAAGAGGATAGCGAGGACCACGCCCATAAGGACCGGCTGCAAAGTGGTTGCGCCGTTGACCAAGTTGCCCAACCACAGGGTGAAGACCTTAACAACGGGGTAAGTGACTACCCATCCAATCGTGCCCGCGACCAGAGTCACAATGGTGGAGAGCAGCAAGATTGAGTAGTTCTTGAGTTTATCGCCGATGAAAAGAAGCAGTCCCACCGCGATGGCTGCGGTAAGTCCTGAGTTAATCACAAGGCCAGTACCTTTGAGGAAGAAGCCGCCCTCGGGATTCACTGTGGCCACGCCGGAGCCGCAGAAGGAGGCAATACCCACCGCGGCGGTTTGGATGGGTGTCATCTTGAATTCGATGCCAATGAGGACACCGATCATGACGGGCAAAAGGCTAGCGGCCAAACCGGTGAGGGCCATGACGGTGGCGGCGCCAGACCAGAAGGGCAGCAGAGCCTTGGCCAGTTCGCCCAGTAGAGCTTGCGGAACCAGCGACACCACGACGGCGATGGAGATGCCGTTGAGGACCTTCATGGTGAAGGAACCGGGTGTGAGGCGCTCGGCCGCGGGGGCTGCGCTGGCGTGAGGAATTGGGGAAAGCTTGCGTTCGTCTATCTGTTGTGCCGTGCTCATTCTCCAATCATACGAATAATATGCGATGAACGGAAAATATTAATTCAGAAAAGGGGGTATTAATAGTCCCTGCTTATGCGCCCTAGTACTCCACGCGCAGCTCAGAAAGCCGTACTTCCCCGGCTTCATCGGAGGCATCGAGATCTACGATGCCAACGAGCTGATAGGAGTTATCACCCTCTGGGTCCTTAAGGATCTGACGCACGGTCCACGACCGCGAGCCGCCAACTCCACGAGCGCCCGAGCCCGTGTCACCCTTATCCAAGACAAAATATTCCTGCCCCCTAGCCGCTGGCCCAGTGTCGATGTCATCGTAATCATCGAAGTAGTCATCGAGGGCGCGGCCGAAGTCGGGGATCTCCTCCAAGTAATCCAATAGGTTTGCCAAGCGCTCTTCCTTCTCCAAGGCAAAGAGCTGAGCAAGGCGGAAGAAGTAGTTGCGCACCATGATGCTGAAAGCCCGCTGATTCGCGGTCAAGGCAGTGGGATCCTCAACTCCAAAGGCCAACTCGCGGTCCAAATCCTCCTGGGAAATGGGGGAGTCCTCGCCAGCCATCTCAGCCCACTCGTCGACAAGCGAAGAATCTACTTGGCGGATAAGCTCCCCGAGCCAGACGATGATGTCCTCGAGTTCTTCTGTGAGGAACTCCGCGGGAATCGACTGCTTGAGCGTGCGCCAGGCATCCGTCAGGTAGCGCAAAATGACGCCTTCCGAGCGGGCAAGACCGTAGGTGGCGACGAGATCGGAAAAAGTCATGGCGCTCTCCAGCATGTCGCGCACTACAGACTTAGGCCGCAGCTCGAACTCCTTAGCCCATGGGTTGGTCTGGCAGAAGGTCTCATAGGATTGTTCGAGGAGTTCTTCCAGGGGCTTTGGCCACGTGATGTCTTCCACGATGGCCATGCGCTCGGTATAGTCCACGCCCTCCGCTTTGAGAGCTGCTATCTCCTCACCGCGCCGCTGCTTCTGTTGAGCAATAAGCACCTGGCGTGGATCATCCAGCACCGATTCAAAGACAGAGATGACATCGAGGGCATAGGTCTCGGACTCGGGATCCAGCAAGGTGAGTGCCGCTAGCGCGAAGGGGCCTAAAGGCTGGTTGAGGGCGAAATCGCGCGGCATCTCACGGACCACGTGGTAGGGGCGGCCGTAGATATCGAGCCCCTTCGTAGACTTTTGCACCACGCCCGAATTGAGGAGGCCTCGGAACAGACTCAACGCTGTGAGGATGTCCTCGTTCTGGCGGGCGCGCGTGTTGTGGCTCGTGCGGAGCAGGTGCTTAAGGTGCTCGTAGCCGTTGCCGTGGCGGGCGAGCACGTTGAGCAACATGGAGTTGGACACTCGGAACTGGGACGTCAATTGCTCCGGCTCGGCGTCGATAAGCCGGGCGTAAGTCTGCTCCGACCACGACACTTCACCGTCGCGCGCAGACTTCTTCTTCAGCTTCTTGAGGCGGGCCGGGTCATCGCCCACACGGCGCCGCGCTTTGGCGTTCTCAATCTCATACTCCGGCGCCTGCACTACGACGGTGCCTTCCGTGTCATAACCGGCGCGGCCAGCGCGGCCGGCAATCTGGTGAAACTCACGGGATTTCAGAATGCGCTGGCGGGTCCCGTCATACTTGGCCAAACCCGTCATCAGCACTGTACGGATGGGGACGTTGATGCCCACACCCAAAGTATCGGTGCCGCAAATAATCTTGAGAAGGCCCTTCTGGGCCAGGCGCTCAACCAAGCGCCGGTACTTCGGCAGCATGCCAGCGTGGTGGACACCGATTCCCTTACGCAGAAGCTTAGAGAGGTCTTTGCCAAACGTCGTGGTGAAGCGGAAGCCCGCGAGCTCCGCGGCAATGGCCTCCTTCTCCTCTGCGGTGATGATCTTCGACAGCGAAGTGAGCGCCTGCGCACGCTCTGAGGCTTCGCGTTGGGAGAAGTGGACGACATAGACAGGGGCTTTGCCATCGGCGAGCAATTCTTCGATTGTTTCGTGGACCGCGGAAAAGACATAAGAGAAGTCGAGGGGCACTGGGCGAGTTGTTCCCGCTACCAGAGTCGTCGTGCGGCCGGTACGCTCCGTCAAATCCTTCTCCAGCCAGGCGGTATCACCCAGGGTGGCGGACATGAGCAGGAACTGGGCCTTCGGTAGCTCCAGGAGCGGTACCTGCCAGGCCCAGCCGCGATCGGGTTCGGAGTAGTAGTGGAACTCGTCCATGATCACTTGATCGATGGCGGCTTCTGCGCCATCGCGTAGCGCAATATTGGCCACGATCTCAGCGGTGGCGGCGATAATCGGGGCGGAGCCATTGACCGTGGCATCGCCGGTCATCATGCCGACGTTCTCGGGGCCGAAAATCTCGCAGAGAGCGAAGAACTTTTCGCTCACCAAGGCCTTGATGGGAGCGGTGTAGAAGCTGCGCTGGCCGCGTGCTAAAGCAGTGAAGTGGGCGGCGTTGGCCACCATGGACTTACCAGATCCGGTGGGGGTGGCCAAGATGACGTTATCCCCGGCGAGAACACCAAGGGAGGCCTCTTCCTGCGCCGGGTAAAGCGAGATACCGCGGCCGGAAGTCCAGGACAAAAATGTGTCCCAGATGGCCTCATCAACCATCGACTCGGGGACTTCGGCGAGATCGGGCAACATCTGAGAAAGGTTCACCCGTCCCACCTTAGGCGAAAAGCTCTATTAACCAGAGCGTCGGCCCTGCGCCCCAACTTCACTGCCCTGCCTCTAATTGTGCGGCTGGGCAAGATATGCTTAGACGTCGTCATCCATGTCTAAGCCGGGGCCTTCATCGCGGCCGTAGTTGTCTTCGCGGTCATCGATATCTTCGGACAGGATGTCCGAGCTGTCATCGAGGCCAGCAAGAAAGGCCTCAAAGTCCGCACCGATCTCCTCGCCAGTGGGCATGTGCTCCTCACCTGGCATGATGGCCTGCGGGTGGCGGGAGCGGTAGCGCTCCATGTAGGCATCGTACTGCTCTTCTAGCTGACGTACGACGCCAGCGATCTCCTCAGAATCGGTAACCTGCTCCTCCAACTGCTGGTTGATGCGAGCAACGTCCGCTTCCAGGCTGCCCAGCGGAATGTTGAGGTCAACCGCCGAGGCGACCGAATCTAACAGCCGTAGCGTGGCGGCCGGGTAAGGAGACGCCGCAAGGTAGTGCGGAACATGAGCGGTGTATCCAGCAACGCGGCGGCCCTTCTTATCCAAGGCTCGCTCAATATACAGGGCGGCGGCGCCCGGGACCATCATGGTGGATTCCATGCGCACCATGGAGTTAAGGAGCTCCGGCTCATTGCCGTGCGCCGTGACCACGGTGGGGCGGGTGTGCGGCACCGGCATAGGGGCCGAGTACAGCATGATGGTGTTCTTGATATCGAACTTTTCCACCAAGTTCACCACCGCGTCCGTAAATGCCTCCCAGCGCAAGTCCGGTTCCGGTCCAGAAAGCAGCAGGAAAGGTGTGCCGGAGTTATCCCGGAGCACCTTGATGCCCAGATCGGTGTTCTCAATTTCTACCGTGCGGTCGTGGTCAATGGTGACGGCGGGGCGGCGAGAGCGGTAGTCAATAAGCTCGTCATTATTAAACGAAGCCAGCTGGCGGTTCTCCAACGCGGCTTTGAGGTGATCAGCACTGGCTTCGACGGCCTGGCCCGCATCGGCATAGCCATTCATGGCCACGATCATCGTAGGGCCATTGCCTGGGGCGGAATCGTCCTTGACCACTGGTGCGGGATACTCCAGCTCATACATGCGGCCCTGTTCTTCCTGCATGATTGTGACTCCTCCTTCTATCCGTGCGCTTCTTTAGAAGCGTACGGACCTAATCAGCGTTCTGTGCCTTGCAACGCTGTAGGGCTACTACCTATTCCCAGCTGCGATTGTGCGTTCCTTGCCAAGCCGAGCTGGGATTGATCATGGGCACTGGTGATGATCGTTCAAGCATGCCACATGGCCATCCGTTGTGCCAGCATGTCGAGTTGGTGGGTGTGAATAACTTGGCTCTTTCCCTCGGATTGCAGACCAGTCCGGACTAGTTATCCACAGATTCTCCGTGTGTGGCGTGATCCCCCTAGCGTCCTGTGGCAGCCCTGGTTCAGGGTACAAGTATGAGCACATTCTCAACGCACACAGATAACACCCCACCGATTACGACACCTGGTCATCTCCTTGCTAACATCCCCGGACTCCTTGGCTTCTATCCCACCGAATCGGTGGTATTCATGGCCATTGACACCACCCCGCGCGGCCCGGCCATGGGTCCGCTCGCCCGCGTCGATATCCCCGATGCCGCCGGAGCCCTGCCAGACATCGCGGCGATGCTGGCAGAGAATGCCCGCGAAGGCGTCTTCGCCTTCCTCATTTCGCAGCGCCCGCTTACTGAATTGCGGGAGGTGACCCACTGGCTCTACGGCCTGGATCGTTCCTGTGACGGGTTGGAGATTGACGCGGCCTGGTACGCCAAGGAAATCACCAAACATGAGCCCTACGTTCTGTTGCACGGAACCGTCAACGCAGATGGGAGCGGGCCGATGAAAAAGTGGGTAGAAGGCACTATACCGGCGCTTACCGACGCCTCCTCGATGCGCTCCTGCGTCAATCACAATGTTGTTCCAGAGCTCAATAGGGAAGAATTCTTTGCCATTTTCGCGCCGGGAAACCCACACCTCGATTCTGCCGAAGCCGAAGCCCTGAGCCGGCAAGCACGCGATACCGCGACTCAGTTTCGCGCCCAGGTGGCCGCGGCGAAAGGGAAGAAGCGCAAGGAACTCCTTGAGCACTTTGTGGATGATGCTCAGTGGGCGCTTCACCAGGTGGCGTCTGTGGAGGAAGCCGAAGAAGATGTAGAGCTGTTGGCATCATGCGCCGTGTGGCTGTCGACGACGTGGACGCGCGACCTCGTGGTGGGCATCTGCGCGGAGGCTGGCGAAACCGGTGCGTACCTTCTCCTAGCAGCAGCGCGCACATTCGGCGAAGAATTACGGGCGAATGCTCTGACCCTGTTTGCCCTGGCACACATGGAACAGGAGTGGGACATCCTGGCTGGACCGGCACTGCAGCTCGTCACGGAAGAGTTCCCTAGTCACCGCTTAGGATCGTTGTTGTGCCAGGCTTATCGCCACGGGTTGCACGAAAAGATACGCGCTTCGATCCACACGGGCGCGCGCAAAGCTTTTGACAACGCGGTAGGGGATGCGGCCCAGGAGGGTGATGCTAACGCTGAGCGGAGTGCGCCCGCTCGCCGAGCTGCCGGGTAAAGTTCCACGCATCCGTCACGATGGTGGTCAAGTCGGTGCGGCTCGGATCCCATCCGAGCTCGGACTTAATCTTGTCCGAGGAGGCCACGAGGGTTGCGGGATCTCCTGCGCGGCGGGGCGCCAGCTCAGCGGGGATGGGGTGTCCGGTGACTTCGCGGCAGGCCTCAATGACCTGCTTGACAGAGTAACCGTCTCCGGAGCCGAGGTTATAGATGCGGTGTGTACCCGCAGCGTTGCTTTCAAGCGCGAGCACATGAGCGTCGGCCAGGTCACGGATGTGGATGTAATCGCGGACGGCGGTGCCGTCGGCAGTGTCGTAGTCATCGCCGAAAATGAAGATCTTGTCGCGATGGCCAAGTGCTACCTGCAATACAAGCGGAATGAGGTGGGTTTCCACCTCGCGGTTCTCGCCAATGCTGCCGTAGGCACCGGCGACGTTAAAGTAGCGCAACGACGTCGCCCCCAAGCCGTAGGCCTGGGCATATGAGGTGATCATGTAGTCGATTGCGAGCTTGGATGCGCCATAAGGATTCGTCGGCTTCGTAGGCATCGTCTCTGTGATCGGAACCTGTGCAGGCTCGCCGTACGTTGCCGCGGTCGAAGAAAACACAAGGTTGGTGACGCCGAATTCGCGCATGGCGTTGAGCAACTGCAGCGTCGTGACGACATTGTGCTGCCAATAGTCAGCCGGAGCCTCAACGGATTCGCCAACGAGGGAGCGAGCGGCAAAATGCACAACGCCGTCGAAGCCTCCTTCAGATAGCACTTCACGAGCTACATCGGCCACGTCACCCTCGACGAGGCGGGCCTGCTCTGGGATAGCTTCGCGGTTGCCGGTGGAAAAGTTATCGATGATGGTGACGTCGTGCCCCTTCTCCACGAGGACGGCCGCGCACACGCTGCCGACATAGCCGGCACCGCCAGTAACAAGTAGCTTCATCGCCTTAGTCCTCCTTGACTCGGATAGCGTGCGCGAGGTCGTCGACAAGCTCGACGGTGTGGCCCGACTCCGTGGTCAGCGTAATCGTTCCGCTTTCATTGACCACGGTAACCTTCGAACCAACCTGAATACCGCACGAGTAAAGCTCGTGGAAAGTCGAGTTATCCGCCTGCAAAACCTCGTTGATCTGGACGATGGTGGCTGCAGTCTTTTGCCCGGTGGGAAGATCGATGGCGCGAGTCCCCAGGTCGAGTTCCGCGGGGGTCATGCCAAGCTGCGCCAAACCTGGGATGGGGTTGCCGAAGGGGGAGCGGGAAGAATCCTCAAGAACGGCTATGACTCGCTTCTCTACCTCTTCGCTCATGACGTGCTCCCAACGGCAGGCCTCATCATGAACCTTGTGAATATCGAGGCCCAGGACGTCCGTGAGCAAGCGCTCAGCGAGGCGGTGCTTGCGCATGACATTGGTGGCCAGTTCGCGACCTTGCTGGGTGAGGTCGAGGCTGCGGTCCGTGCGCACGTGGAGCAGGCCATCGCGCTCCATGCGAGCCACAGTCTGGGACACAGTCGGCCCAGATTGCTCTAGGCGCTCTGCAATGCGAGCACGCAGTGGGGTAATTCCTTCCTCTTCGAGCTCATAAATGGTTCGCAGATACATTTCCGTGGTGTCAACTAGATCCCTCACGTGGGCTTACCTTTCTGCGTTGTCGGCGGTCCGTAGCCACATAGGTTTAGGCGCGGTAATAGGAGTGTATTAAGAGAATATCTTAAACAATAGCGTATTTTTTCAGGGCTTAGCGCACGCAGCGCTGCACGCTGCGCGGGGTGAATAGGAAGATATGGACAAAGAGATTCACGGCCCTCGAGAAATGACGAAAGCCACCGAGCATCGACCTCCCCGAGCCCAGCCAACAATTTAGGTGGGCAGGAGGGATGAACCTCGATGGCTAGCGCCAAGCTATGAAACAGAACTTAAAGCGCGTATTCGCGGAGACGATCGGCGCGGTTGCCCTCCCGCAGCTTGGCCATGACCTCGCGCTCAATCTGGCGAACACGCTCGCGGGAGAGACCGAACTTGCGTCCAATCTGATCGAGGGTGCGCGGAACACCGTCGTCCAAGCCATAGCGCAGGCGGATGACATCCTGCTCACGCTCCTCGAGGGAGCCGATGACGGAGCGGATATCAGAGTGGCGCATGGATGCCACCACGGCGGTTTCCGCATCGGTTGCCTCGGCATCCTCAATGAAGTCACCCAACGGTGCTTCTTCATCGGTGCCCACAGGCATATCCAGGGAGACGGGATCGCGAGACTGGCGCAGCAGCATTTCGATCTTGGACTCTTCGATGCCGGATTCCTCGGCCAGCTCCTCATTCGTAGCCTCGCGGCCCAAGGACTGATACATCTCGCGCTTGATGCGGGAAAGCTTATTGACCTGCTCTACCAGGTGCACCGGGAGGCGGATGGTGCGGGACTGGTCAGCCATGCCGCGGGTAATGGCCTGGCGGATCCACCACGTGGCGTACGTGGAGAACTTGAAGCCCTTGGCATAGTCAAACTTCTCCATTGCGCGAATCAGGCCCAGGTTTCCTTCCTGGATGAGGTCCAGCAGCGGCATGCCGCGGCCGGTATAACGCTTAGCCAGGGAGACCACGAGGCGCAGGTTAGCCTCGAGGAGGTGGGAGCGTGCCTTCTTGCCTTCGCGGGCGAGAATCTTGAGGTCGCGCTTCTCGGCGCGGGTCAGCTTTTCGGCATTGGCGAGCTTGTACTCGGCGTACAGGCCCACCTCGATTGCCTGTGCAAGCTCAACCTCGTCTTCGGCGCTCAGCAGCGCAGTCTTGCCGATTCCGTTGAGGTAAACGCGGACCAAGTCCGCGGAGGGATTGTCATTAGTCTGGTTACGGCGTGAGCCGCGGTCAACTTCCTGTCCGTCCTCGTCCTGGACGCTAGCAGCGGATGATGTGGCCATCTCATGCCTCCTAAGTTGCGGCTTGGTTCATCTCCTACAACGGACCTTCGGCGCAGATAGTTCCCACGGTTTGAAAAAAGTTCACGCATCCCGGTCTGCGAGGTGGGTTTTAGGCCATTTTGGGGGAGGCGCGCCGAGGCTACACCTCAACGAGCACGGTAAACGGCCCCTCATTGACGGAGGAGACCTGCATCATGGCTCCGAAGCGACCTTCCTCCACGGTGATCCCGCGCTTCCGCAGGCGAGCGACAACCCCTTGGATCACCGGTTCCGCCGCGTCCCCGGGTGCGGCATCTGACCACGATGGCCGGCGGCCCTTCGCCGTTCGCCCGTAGAGAGTGAACTGGCTTACCACTAGCACTGGAGCTCCACTGTCAACCACGCTGGTTTCGCCCTCGAGAATGCGCAGCTCGGCGATCTTGCGTGCCATCGTGTCCATCCGCTCCTCCAAGGATGGCCCGTCGGCAGGACCAGCTTCGGCGCCTGCCGTGACATCGTCACGAGATACACCAATGAGCGCTAGGATGCCGCCGGTGTCGGGACAGCTGATGGAACCGACAACGTCGCCTTCTACCGTGACGGAAGCTTCAGAAACGCGGGTGAGAACAGCACGCATGGACGGGGATACACAACCTTTCTTGTGGAGAAGTTTTCAGTACGCAATGAGGCTCCTGGGGATACAGCTAACGCGAACTACTTGGTCTACTCGGTGTTGCTAAAAGCTAGCAGCTCCGTGGGGATCAGCAGACCATGGCGGATGAGATCCACGATGGCAGGAAGCGCAGCACTCACCAGTGCGGTCTCATCAAAGCCTTGTGCGGCGGCGTAAAGCTCGATGGTTTCGCCGATGCTCAACCCATGCGGATTAAGCCCGGCGACGATAGCCGCGAGGTGCTCGTCGACATCATGCTGCCAGCGCGGACCGTCGGTCCGGCTCAATCGGAGCGCT
Source organism: Corynebacterium sp. c25Ua_47 (assembly GCF_039907205.1). NCBI lineage: Bacteria > Bacillati > Actinomycetota > Actinomycetes > Mycobacteriales > Corynebacteriaceae > Corynebacterium > Corynebacterium sp. c25Ua_47. The sequence goes on from NZ_JASBOH010000001.1 coordinate 342,745, forward strand.
GCGCGCTCAAAGCCCATGCCAAGCTCAGCATCTGGCAGGGCCACGTCCTCCCGAGTAACACTGGGGCGCAGCTGAACGTGCTTGGTCTCCAGTTCTCCCGGCACCAAAGCGCGCAGCCATTCGACGCGCGCAAAATACTCTTCTACTTCTGGTCCGAGTGGATCAATGAGCGGCTGTGACATTGTCTCCGCCAGAATGTCCGAGGGCTCGTCGTCCCCAATACGCTGGATGGCTACGAAACCAAACCCAATGCCGGTGACCTCATGGTCGCGGAAGTGCTCGAGCCAACGGCGCGAACGCTCCCTTCCCTCAGGGCTACGAACATCCACGGACTCATCGCTTAACCAGGTGGACACATACAGGGCAGGATCTGCCACGTCGCGTTGAATGATCCATGCGGCTACACCGGTGTCCGGTAACCACGAGGCAACCCGCTGTTGCCAGGACTCCTCGCCTTGATGAACCCACGCGGCGAGCACGTGCGCGGTTCCTCCAGGGGTGAGGTGTTCCACGGCTTGGGACACCACGAGCTCACTAGCACCATCGAGGTTGAGTCCGGAATCTCGGTACACATGGCCGACCTCAGGAAGGCCCACCACGAATGGAGGATTGGCCACGATGCGGTCGAAGCGCTCGTGTTGTACCGGCTCGAACCACGAACCCTGGCGCAGTTCGACCCGTTCCTTTGCGTCCGCTGCAGCAACGGTAGCGCGGGCGAGCTCGAGGGCTCGCTCATGGACATCAGTAGCGACGATGCGCTCTGCAGAATCCAGCTGCCCCAGGACCTGCACGCCAGAGCCTGTGCCCAGATCCAGCACCGATGACACCGGAGTAGTGGGAGTCGAATGAAGTAGGGAAAGGCTGGCAGAGCCGACACCCAAGACGTGCTCGGGACCAGGAACGTGGTCCACGAGGGAAGCATCAACATCGGAAAACACCACGCGATTCTTGCCCACGATGACGTGCGGCCGAATGTCGTATGCCACGTAGACAGTGCCGTGATCGTCGGTAAGCGCGACACCGCTGTCAAGCAATTGGGTGGCTAGGCGGGCACCGAGGACGTCGGAAAGCAGCGTGGCCGGCACGTGCTCGTGCAACACAAAGATGCGGATGAGGCGGTCGAGACGGGAGTCGCCGCTAGCACCCAGCGCCACGGCCTCGGGCTCCCCGCGATGTAGGGCTTCGGTGTACTCCGGCCCTAAGTGTCCCGCGATGCCGTCCGCGGTGAATCCCGCGTCAGCAAAGACACGGGCGAGGTCGGCCGCGACATCCGCGACGGGGTGCTCTGGGTTCATCTCCGGGCCAAAAGGAGAAGGCTGTTGTGTGCTCACAAAAGTGTCCTTACATTGCTTCGGGAGGTAAACGGTAAATGTCTAGTCTTCGTGGTCGATGGTGTTTTGCTTCGCCGTATCGTCGTGTGATGACGGCGCGCCGGGAAGCGCTCCATGGGACCGGCTTGTCAGTTGCTCGCGCTGGGCCTGCGCCATTTGCCGGGCCATAGCGGGCTTATAAACAGCCTTCTCGCGCTTGTCTTTCTTTTGACCCCGACCATTGCCAATGACCACAGCGATCCAGGGCAGTGGGAAGGTGACGGCCACGACGAGGGCAGCGGGGATCCACCACTGCCAAACATAAACCATGGCCCCGGCTATCAGGAGGGATGGAACGCGCAAAAACTGCAGTATTGAGTAGATGATCTCGCGGCGATGCCGGTCTTGACCGGGGGCGAGCTTGGCAGTCGTGATGAGGTGCGTCTCGCGGCCGAATCCGCGCCCGCGCCGCTGCCCTGAACGTGGGGTATGGCGGGGGTTATCGCGCGAGTTCGAAGGGGTCATGCCTACTAGCGTAGCTGCAGGACTCGCCAACTTCGATACCGATGCGGCATGATAGGGGGCGTGAGTACGACGACTAAGACTATTGAACGCCCTGATGTCCGCGAGGATACGTCGACCAACGACGACACCCCGAAGTTCTTCCACTACGTGAAGAAGAACCAGATCCTCGATTCCGCGGTCAACGGCAAGTACGTCGTTGCCCTGTGTGGAGAGACCTTCCCGGTGACCAAGCAAGCGAAGCCCGGCTCACCCGTGTGCCCAGACTGCGAGCGCATATATAAGAGCTTGCGCCGCCGTTAAGTCTGACGTCGACGCTCATCCTGCGTCGGCGTAAACCGAAGCGTACGAAAAACTTCACAAGAGCGGGATGTTGGGATAACTAGAGGGGGAAAGTCGCTGACCGTGTCTACTCAGACTCCAGCACAGAGATTTGCCAATAACGGTTCGCTGCGCGTATGGCAACGCGCGGCTTTGGATAAGTTCCTAGCCACCAAGCCGAAGGATTTCATGGCGGTGGCAACGCCAGGCGCAGGTAAGACCACCTTCGCCCTGCGGGTAGCCACAGAGCTCATGGCGGACCGCACCGTAGAGCGCGTCATCGTGGTGGTGCCCACCGAGCACCTCAAAGTGCAGTGGTCGGAATCCGCCTCCCGCGTAGGGCTAGCGCTTGACCCCAAGTTCACAAACTCCTCGGGAGTCAACCCCGCGATGGACGGTGTCGTGGTGACCTATGCGCAGGTGGGCATGCACCCGTACAAGCACCGCGCGGTTGCCTCAGCGCGGCGCACCCTGGTGATCCTTGATGAGATTCACCACGCCGGAGATGCCAAGAGCTGGGGCGATGGCGTGCGGGAAGCCTATGATGATGCGGAGCACCGCCTCGCACTGACTGGTACGCCCTTCCGCTCCGATGACTCGCAGATCCCCTTCGTGCGCTATGAGGAGGACGGGGAAGGCCACCTCGTATCCCGCTCTGATCACACGTATGGCTATGGCGATGCGCTTGCCGACGGTGTCGTGCGCCCCGTGGTCTTCCTCAGCTACTCCGGCGAATCCCGCTGGCGCGACAGCGCCGGTGAGGAACATGCGGCCCGTCTCGGCGATATCCTCAATCCGGAGCAGACAGCCCGCGCCTGGCGCACGGCCCTCGACCCGAAAGGCGAGTGGATCCCCACCGTCTTGCAGGCGGCGCACACGCGGCTGATGCAGATGCGCCGCAACATGCCGGATGCCGGCGGTCTGGTACTTGCTACCGACACGACAACCGCGCGCGCCTACGCCAAGATCCTCAAGCAGATCTCCAATACTCCAGTCTCCGTCATCCTCTCCGATGACCCAGGCTCCTCCGCGCGCATTGCGGAGTTCTCTGAATCCACCGACGAGTGGATGGTGGCCGTGCGCATGGTGTCGGAGGGCGTCGACGTTCCCCGCCTCGCCGTGGGCGTGTACGCCACCTCTGCCTCGACCCCGCTGTTTTTCGCTCAGGCCATCGGGCGTTTCGTGCGCTCCCGCATGCCCGGCGAGACGGCCTCCGTCTTCCTGCCCTCCGTGCCGGTGCTCTTGGGCCTTGCCGAGAACATGGAAAAGCAGCGCGACCACGTCCTGGGAGGGGAGAAGAACCCCGACAAGGAAGGCTGGGACGACGAGCTTCTGGAGGACGCTAACCAGAAGAAGACCGAGCCCGATATGCTCGAGCCTTCCTACGAGTCCCTCGGAGCGGAGGCAGAGTTTTCCGGGCTGCTTTATAACGGCTCGCAGTTCACGACGGGCAATATCACGGACGAAGAGGAAGACTTCCTCGGAATCCCCGGGCTTCTCGACGCCGACCAGGTCAAGGACCTCCTGCGCAAAAAGCAGTCCGAAGAGTTGGACCGCCGCGAGGCAGAAGAGAAGGCGCGCCGGGCTGCGGAAGCAGCAGAGGAACAACGCCGCAAGCTCTACGGCACCCCACATGCACCCAAGCGTGGGTCAGAGGCGTCGGCAAGCGGTGCTGGTTCCCAGCCAGGTGTGGTGGATGAGATTTCCGCGCTGCGCAAAGAACTCAACACGGTGGTGTCTATTACCGCCCAACGCACCGGGCGCCCGCATGGAGCCATCCACACAGAAGCCCGCAAGGCCTGCGGTGGCCCGCCGACTGCGTTGTGCGACGCCGAGCAGCTGCGGGAGCGCATCGATTACCTGCGCAAGTGGTAGCCGGCGCGGCCGCGCTATCAACTAGTTGGTTGATGAGAAACTCAACCGGCTACGCGATGGAAACGCTGTGAGCGCGAAGCAGGATGGATAGCAGATGGTCTAAAGACCAATCACCATCCTCGACGCAATCGCCACAGCAGCGTGGCTAGGAAGGAACACACAATGCAGTCCCTCTATAGAGCAGCCATCTTCTACCTTGTCATGGGGTTGAGCGCCGGCGTGTTCTACCGCGAGTTCACGCGCGCGAACGATTTCCCGGAGGGACAGTTCACCCAGCTAGGAGTGGCCCACACCCACCTCTTGGCGCTGGGGTTCATGATGTTCCTCATCTTCCTTGTGGTGGACAAGGTCTTCGCCGTGTCCCGCAACAAGAAGCTTTTTAACTCCTTTTTCTGGTTCTACAACATTGGCGTTGTGCTTACCGTTGGAATGCTCATCTGGCACGGTAGCTTAACTGTGCTGGGGGAGGAATCGACCGCGATGATCGCCGGAATCGCCGGCCTCGGACACATCTTCATCACGGTGGGGCTGGCACTCTTCCTCGTCGCACTTGGCCGCGCATTGAACGAGCCCGCTAACCCTGCCGCCGCAACTTCTGTGAGCGCCTAGCTATGCCCGCGGCTACAACAGAATCCAGCACGGTGGCACCGACCCGCCGTGACTGGATTAGCCTTGCGGTTTTATCGGTAGGGCTGGGTGTCATTGTTCTTGATGGCACTATCGTCGGCGTGGCATTGCCCGCCATCATCACGGACCTCAACCTGGATATCACCCAGGCACAGTGGGTCAACAGCCTCTACGCGGTAGTGCTTGCCGCGCTGTTGCTATCAACCGGAAAGATCGCGGATAGTTGGGGCCGCAAACGAGCTTTCCTTCTCGGCCTCGCCGTATTCGTAGCAGGCAGCGTGTGGGCTGGTTTCTCCGAAACAGCGGGAATTCTCATCTCGGCACGTGCCGTGCAGGCAGTGGGCGCGGCTTTTATCATGCCCTCCACCCTGTCCACCGTGAACGCCGTATTCCGCGGGAAGTATCGTGCAGCCGCATTCGGCGTGTGGGGCGCCGTCATCTCAGGCGCTGCTGCCGTAGGCCCTTTAGCCGGCGGCGCGCTTACTCAGTGGGTGTCCTGGCACTGGATCTTTCTGGTCAACGTCCCCATCGGCCTTTTCGTGGCCGGTGGAGCTGTCCTTACCGTCCGGGAAACCCGCAACCCAGAGACTCGCCCTGGAGTCGACGTCGACGGCGCGCAGCTGAGCGCGATTGCCTTTGGGGCCCTTGTTTTCGCTGTCATCGAGGGGCCCAGCCTTGGCTGGTGGACACCGCAAGCGGAGCTGACTGTGTTCGGGTGGACGTGGCCTACCACCGCGTCGGTATCCGCTGTGCCGGTGGCGCTGCTCATCGCCGCGGTCGGATTCACTTTGTTTATCCGTTGGGAGAAGCACCGCGAAAAGGTTCAGCGCTCCGCACTCTTGGACTTGGGGCTATTTTCCTATCCGACGTTCTCGTGGGGAAATACCACCGCCGGTGCGGTAGCCATCGGGGAGTTCGCCATCATCTTCGTCTTGCCGTTATATCTCATTAATGCGTTGGGCTTAAGCGTAATGTCTGCCGGCCTTGTGCTCGCGGCGATGGCCGTCGGAGCCTTCATTTCAGGTGCAGCCGCACGCCACGTCGCTGGGCGCTTCGGCGCCCCTGGCACCGTACTCATCGGCCTGAGCCTCGAGGTCGTCGGAGCTCTTATACTCGCGTTAATTCTCGGTCCCGACACCAGCGGATGGCTCATCGCGCTGCCGCTTGTGATCTATGGAGTGGGCCTAGGATTCGCTTCTGCGCAGTTAACCGGAACCGTCTTGCGTGACATCCCCGTGGAAAACTCAGGCCAAGCTTCCGCGACACAGAGCACAGTTCGTCAAATTGGTTCTTCCCTGGGAACCGCGATTTCCGGTTCGGTCTTTTCCGTCTCGCTAGCGCTGTCTCTGCCGAAGGCGCTTAATACCATTGGCTTCGATGGTCCGGCTGCGGAAGGAATAGCGGAAGCAGCGCGTCAATCGGCTGGGTCGAGTATCGCTGGGCTGCGTGCGCAGGGTGCCGCCAGTCCCTTCGGAGAGGAGACTGCCGTGTTGGTCCGAGCACTCAGCGACGGTATGAGTGATGCAGCGCGTTGGTCATTGCTGACCGCAGTTGCGTTCTTAGGGCTCGGTTTTATTGGTGCGTTGCAGGTCCGCAAAGCAGCGCAGGGCTAAGCAAGGGGGCGTAGCCCACGGTGTTGGCGCAACGGTTTCAGCGAAACATCCAGCAGCGAAGGGTAGGCTCGGCAGCATTGTGAGAAGAGTGCTCTAGGCCAAAGACAACCTAAGGAGATGGATGATGAAAAAGCTCGTCAACTCGCCGGACAACGTAGTAGCCGAATCAGTAGAAGGCTTCGCGTTAGCCCACGGTGACATTGTGACTCGCAACACGGAACCGCTGTTTGTTGCCCGCGCACAGAAGAAAGAACACGGCAAGGTGGCTATTGTCTCCGGTGGTGGTTCTGGGCACGAGCCTTTGCACGCGGGTTTCGTTGGTTACGGCATGCTGGACGCGGCGGTGCCGGGCGCCATGTTTACGTCGCCTACACCGGATGCAATCCAAGCAGCCACCGAAGCGGTAAGTGCTGGGGCGGGCGTTCTTTACATCGTCAAGAACTATACCGGCGATGTTCTCAACTTTGATACGGCAGCCGAGCTGGCTGACTTCGATGATATTGAGGTCAGCCAGGTCATCGTCGACGATGATGTCGCGGTGGAGGATTCTACGTTTACCGCCGGACGCCGCGGCGTGGCAGGAACCTTGTTGGTAGAGAAGCTGGCAGGTGCCGCAGCCGAGCGCGGCGATGATCTTGCTGCGGTGACAGCGGTGGCTAAGAAGGTAGTGGAGAATACCGCGACCATGGGCGCGGCACTGAGCGCCTGCACGGTGCCGCACGTGGGCAAGCCCTCCTTCGACCTTGGGGAAGACGAAGTCGAACTCGGCGTGGGTATCCATGGCGAGCCGGGCCGCAAGGAAATTCCACTGGTTTCTGCCGATGACGTTACTGATCACCTACTCGACCCCGTCTTGGCAGATCTTAAGCTGAGCGAGGGGGAGCGCACCATCGTCGTCGTCAATGGCATGGGCGCCACCCCGGCCTCTGAGCTGTACGTGGTCTACCGCCGCGTGGCCCAGCGTCTCCAGCAGGCTGGCATCGCCATTGAGCGCTCCCTCGTGGGTAACTTCGTCACCAGCCTGGACATGGCTGGGTGCTCTGTTACCGTCATGCGAGCGGACGACGAGGATCTCGCGCTTTTCGACGCTCCCTGCCACACCTCCGCACTACGCCAAGGAATGTAACAATCTAACTATGACGAATTCTGAAACTCTTTCAAGCGCGTGGGCACAGGAATGGATGAAAAGCTGTGCCGAAGCCGCGCGTGAACACCGTGAGGAGCTCATCGAGCTCGACCGTGCCATCGGCGATAGCGACCATGGAGAAAACGTCGACCGTGGTTTCCGCGCCGTCGTCGACAAGGTTGCTGCGGATATCTCTTCGGATGACTCAACGGTCGCTGATGTACTCAAACTAACCGCGAAGACTCTCATGTCCACCGTCGGCGGAGCCTCCGGCCCATTGTTGGGCACCGCCTTCTTGCGTGCGGCGAAGGCCGCCGGCACCGGTGACATTGATGCTTCTACGACGGCTGCGCTTATTGAGGCCGCCCTCGAGGGAATCATGACCCGCGGCAAAGCAACGGAAGGGGAGAAGACCATGGTCGATGCTTGGGCGCCAGCGGCGCGCGCTGCCCGCGACGCCGCCGATGCCGCACAGAGCCCCGCCGAGGTCTTGCGCGCGGCTGCCGACGCGGCCGCAGCCGGCGCGGACGCTACTATCCCGATGGTTGCGACTAAGGGACGCGCTTCCTACCTGGGCGAGCGTTCTGCCGGGCACAAGGATCCGGGTGCCGCCTCCTCGGCGCTTTTCCTCGCTGCGGCTGCTGACGCCGCCGACACTACTGGGAAGGGGGCGTAGAGCATGGCACAGCCGCGCGTTGGACTCGTTCTCGTTTCGCATTCCGCGAAGCTCGCAGAAGGATTGGCTGAGCTCGCCGCCCAGATGGCCGCCGATGTCACCATCCTTCCTGCAGGTGGCTTGGAAGACGGCAGTATCGGAACGTCCTATGACTTCATCGAAGGCGCTATCAGCCACGCCATAGGTCAAGGTCTCAGCGTTGTTGTGCTCACGGACTTGGGCTCGGCAACGATGACCGTCGAATCGGTTCTGGAGTTTCTGGACGAAGAGCAAGCACTGTTCGTTGATGCCCCACTGGTCGAGGCCACTATCGCTGCGGCAACCGCCGCCCAGCAAGGCGATGATCTGGGGGCAGTTGCTGACGCCGCTAGACGAGCTATCGAGGCTTTCACTCCTCAGCAGCCTGCTGATCCCGGGACTGTGCGCGAGCAAGACCAAGAGGAAGATCCACATCGATACTCGCTGACTGTGACCATTGCCGATGAAGCAGGACTACATGCTCGTCCCGCGTCCAAGATCGCTGAAATGGCGGCTGAAGCAGAGGGCGATATCGTCCTTACCTATAACGGTGAGGCAGTAGAGGCAGACTCCGCGATGATGCTGATGTCGCTCGGTGTTTGCCAGGGCGCATCGGTGACCATTAGCGGAGATATCTCCGATAAGGAAGTCATCGACCGGATTGCCACGGCCATCGAGCTGGGGCTCGACGGTTAGAAGCGTGCGGGCACTGTCCCCCGTACGGAAGGACGCTCCCACTGCCTTCGAATAGGGTAAAAGGCAGCGTCCTAGTTGAGTTCTCTTGAAAGCGGGGAATCCATGAACCAGCCCGATTACGTACAGGCTTATCCGAATACTTCCCCTTACTCCTCTGCGGGGTCGTACACGTCTCCGATAGAACACCCTTCCACGCCGAATCCCCTCGCGCCGTGGGTACTGGGGCTGGCGGTGCTTCCGCCACTCGTCATCATCGTGCTGACGCTCTTGTGGGGTGCAGTGGGATTCTTGTCGTCGATGCTGACGATCTTTACCGGTTGGTGCGCGGTGGGGCTGGGGATCGTGGCGCTCATCCTCGGATCAGGGCGAAGCCCGGAGCATAGGCGAACCGGCATCACAGTGTCCGGGATGATCATCGGATTCTGTTGGAGTTGTATCGCACCGTTCGTTCCCATGGCCATGATGGTGGTCATGGGACTCAATCCCTAGAGCCGCTAGGAACCCCAGAGCCCTGGAACATACAGAAAGAAAAGTGGCGGCGAGGAAATCTTTCCTCGCCGCCATTGTCGTGTCCGCGGGCTTAGTCGAGATAGTCTCGCAGCACCTGGGAGCGCGAAGGGTGGCGCAGCTTGGACATGGTCTTGGACTCGATCTGGCGAATACGTTCGCGGGTGACACCATAGACTTGGCCGATTTCGTCTAAAGTGCGCGGCATGCCATCGGTGAGGCCGAAGCGCAGGCGAACCACGCCGGCTTCACGTTCAGACAGGGTCGTGAGCACGTCCTGCAGCTGGTCTTGCAGCAAGGTGAAGGAGACCGCGTCGACAGCAATGACAGCCTCGGAGTCCTCGATGAAGTCACCCAGCTGGGAGTCACCCTCATCACCGATGGTCTGGTCCAAGGAGATGGGTTCACGAGCGTACTGCTGGATTTCCAGCACCTTTTCCTCGGTGATGTCCATTTCCTTCGCCAGCTCCAGCGGCGTGGGCTCGCGGCCCAAATCCTGCAGCAGCTCTCGCTGGATGCGGCCCAGCTTGTTGATGACCTCGACCATGTGCACAGGAATGCGGATGGTGCGTGCTTGGTCTGCCATCGCGCGGGTAATAGCCTGACGGATCCACCAGGTGGCATACGTGGAGAACTTGTAGCCCTTGGTGTAGTCAAACTTCTCAACAGCACGGATGAGACCCAAGTTGCCCTCCTGGATGAGATCCAAGAAGGCCATGCCGCGGCCGGTGTAGCGCTTGGCCAAGGACACCACGAGACGCAGGTTTGCCTCGAGAAGGTGGTTCTTCGCCTTGCGGCCATCACGAGCGATGGCACGCATGTCACGCTTTTCCATGGGGGAAAGCTTGGCGGCCTTGTCGCCTTCGGCACGGGCCTTTTCCATCTCATCCATGCGGTACTGAGCGTAGAGGCCAGCCTCGATTCGCTTGGCGAGGGAGACCTCTTGCTCGGCATTGAGCAGGGCGACCTTACCGATTTGCTTCAGGTAGGCGCGGACAGAGTCTGCCGACGCGGTCAGCTCCGCATCTTTGCGGGCTTGGCGCAGGGCTGCGGACTCATCCTCGTCCCAGACCGAGGAACCATCGTCCTCGTCCTCATCAGCGTCGTCGCCCTCGAGGTCATCATCGTCGTCGCCGAACTCGTCTTCATCATCCATCTCGGCGTTGTCCGGATCGAAATCGATATCGGCATCGTCAGTGGTGTCGGCGTCCAACTCGTCGGTCTGATCCTCGGCGAGATCCTCGGAAGACTTGGCAGCTTCAGGCGACGTTGCCTTTGTGGCTGCTGACTTACGCACAGTCTTCTTGGCCGCCTTTTTTGTGGCCTTTTGTGCAGACTTGCGGGTGGTCTTCTTTGTTGCCTTCTTGGCCGTCTTTTTAGCCGTTTTCTTGGCTGTCTTTTTGGCTGTCTTTTTCGCGGTTTTCTTGGCCGTTTTCTTAGCGGTCTTTTTTGCCGTCTTTTTGGCGGTCTTCTGTGCAGGTGCAGATGCCTCGGAGGTGCTCTCGCCCGCGCCGAGTACCTGGTCTGAAGAATCAGTGGCTGCCACGTACGCCCTTTCGACTTGCTCTCTGAGTGGAAACTATGGGGACGCGCAAGTTAGTCGCGACTAGTCCCCGATGCTAGCTCGCCTCCGAGATGAGCAGGGGAGGCGCGCCGCTGGATATTGGATAATCGACAGCCCAGTATAGATCATTTCTTGCACTAGGCGGTGACTGGGGTCAACTCGGAAATGCTGGCCCCCGGTTGCCTTATGGGCGAATACCTTCTTGTGCTGCCATGGCTGCGCCTACTATACCGGCGCGATTACGAAGCTGAGCTGCAACGACCGGCGTTTCAATGCGGAGGTGCTCTCCCCACTTGTCAAACTTGCGGGAAATTCCTCCGCCGATGACGAAGGCTGAAGGGTTAAACAGGGCCTCATACTCGTGGAGCACTCGGTTGACGCGCTTCGCCCACTGCTTGGTTTTGAGCCCCTCGCGGTCCTTGACGGCTGAAGAAGCTTGGTGCTCCGCCTCCTTCTCGCCAACGATGAGGTGCCCAATCTCCGTATTGGGGAAAAGCTGGCCATCTAGCAGGAAAGCGGAACCAATACCAGTGCCCAAAGTGAGGAAGATGACGGGGCCGGAGCGCGCAATCTCGTCGCCATAAGCCACCTCGGCGAGGCCGGCCGCGTCGGCGTCGTTAAGCACGGTAAAAGGAACGTCGAGGTATGAGCTCAACAATTCCTGTGCATCCGTGCCGATCCAGGATTTATCAATGTTTGCCGCGCTGCGGATTACCTGGTCCTTTACCACCGCTGGCATGGTAATGCCGACGGGACCGTCCCAGTTCTTCTCTTCGATGATCTGGGCAATCACCTTGGCGACGGCGTCCGGCGTTGCGGGCTGGGGAGTAGCAATCTTGAGGCGGTCACCAACGAACTCTCCCGTTGCGAGGTCGACCTCGGCACCCTTGATGCCAGAGCCTCCAACATCGATGCCGAAGGCGTGGCCTTCGTGCTGCGGGCTCGGTTTCGTGTCCTGGTGCTGTGATTCATGGGCGGTCATACCGACAGTCTATGTGCACTCGCGCGATGATGCGGCACGATCTCAGCGATGAAAAGGGTAGCGTCGGTAATGCCCTGCGGTGTCCGGTGCGTGACGTGCTCCTTGAGCTGGAGGTAGGTGCACATTGTGACGAAATCTTCGCGGCTCGCTAAAGGGCTGGAATTAGCAGGTCACAGGGGTGAAGGAGGCGTAATAGGGGGTAGGATAGTGCAGGGTTTGGTGCCCCCACGGCGGGGCGAGTGTGACACAGAGGCCAGTCTGGTTTAGGATGCCGTCGATAAATACACATACCTATCGATCTGACTCACAGGGGCAAGCATTATGGCCACGGATTATGACGCACCGCGTCGCCGCGCTGAAGACGACCTCGAGGCCGATTCCCTCGAGGGCCTGAAGGCGGCTGAAAACGACAACAATGGCATGGATGACGATGGAGAAATCGTCGAGGCCTTCGAACCGCCGTCAGTGGACCTGACCGGTGAAGAGCTCAACGTCACCGTCGTTCCGCGCAAAGAAAACGAGTTCACCTGCTCTGTATGTTTCTTGGTGCAGTCCAACAAGCGCCTTGACCATGAAGAGGACGGCGAGCCAGTCTGCATGGACTGCGCCTAACAGGCCAGTTTCACCGAGGCGTGGCTGAGGCCTTAATTCAAGCCTTAATTGCTGCGCCTTGTAGCTGCTGCGGCCTGCTCGGGGACAAAGGCTGCGAGGAGTTTTTCGGGGTTGGTGGATCCGATGAGCCAGTAGGGCGTTGGATCTTCGGGGTCATCGAGGACGAGCATGACGTGTTCGGGTACCCAGCCGTGTGTGACGAGGAAGGCAGCCGGATCGAGCTGTGGACCGAGCGCGTTGCGGCGTGCAGTGGCCGGCACCGCGGTACTGCGGGCGACAACATCGTTCGGCAGCTGCGCGTCCTTGACGGTGAGCCACCGTGTGCCGTCGGCATCCTGTTCCACCTGCACCACCGTGTTGGACCATGTCAGTAGGACCCACGCGGCGATGGCACTGAGCAGGATGGCGGGGACGATGACCCACATGATTCCACGGTTGAGGCTGACTGTGGCGGTGGAGATCGCTACAACAAAGGCCGCCATCAGCCACCAGTACCACGGCACCCATTGGCGCTCACGGTAGAGGATCACTGGGGAAGCGGCTGGTGCCGAGGGAGAAGCAGACGAAGAACTCGAAGTCATGACCTTCGAGTCTAGCCGTCGGGGAAGGGGAGAGCCCAACACGCAGAGTAGGCGCGGCTGCCAGGCCGACGCGGCTTCCGGCCCTGACGGTTGGGGATGGAGGGGACAAGGTAGGCTGGGCCGCGTGAATGAGCAACACCCTCTCGTAGATCCAGTTAGTCCCTTCGGCGACATTCAGGTCAAGCGCCTTGATAAGGAGCTTCCGATGCCGCATCGCGCTCACGGCGGCGATGCGGGCGCGGATCTCTACGCTGCTCACGACGTTATTTTGCGGCCCGGCGAGCGCGCTCTTGTCGGTACGGGCATTGCCCTTGCCCTGCCGATGGGCACGGTAGGCTTGGTCCACCCGCGCTCGGGCCTGGCGGCCAAGCACGGCATTTCCGTCGTGAATACCCCCGGCACCATTGACGCCGAGTATCGCGGTGAGATTAAAGTATGCCTCATTAATCACGACCCAGAGGAGACCTTTGAGGTCACGCGGGGAATGCGTATCGCGCAGTTGATTGTCCAACGCGTGGAGCTGGTGGGCTTCCAGGAAGTCGAGGAACTTGATGACACCGCTCGTGGCGACGGCGGGTATGGATCAACCGGCGTTAACTAAGTTCAACAAAGCAGACACGGAATGAGGAAGGCGTAAACAATGGCGATGTGGCCTTTTGGAAAAAAGAAGAAGAACTCTGCCGTCCACCAGGATGAGGCGGCTGCCGAGGCCGTGGCCGAGGACACCACCACAGTGAACCCGGCAGCGGAGAACGCAAATGACGGCGCCGCTGAGGCTGACCCCGAGCCAACCGCTGGTCTTGTCCGTGAGGATGAAGATGATGCTCAGGCTTCTCTAGCCGTGAAGGCGGTGGCTCACGATGCCATCAACGGCGACATGGGTCCTTACGATGGCGATAATGTCGACATCGCTGAGTTTAACTTTGAGGACTTCTCCGTAGGCCTGTTGGATCTGGGCTCACTGCGCATCCCGCTGCCGAAGGGCTCACAGGTCCAAGTGGAGATGGGTCAGGAAGGCCCGCGCATGCTCCACATTCTCACCCCACACGGCCGTATGACCCCAGTGGCCTTTGCCGCGCCGCGCACGCCGGGGCAGTGGGCGGAGTCTGCGGAGGACATCATCAAAGGCTTGGAAGCCGATGGTTTCGCTGCCCACCCGGAGGATGGCCCGTGGGGTTCTGAGATCGTTGGCAGCAGCGAGAAAGGCGGCATACGCATCATTGGTGTAGAGGGGCCGCGGTGGATGTACCGCCTGACCCTGGCCGCACCTGCCGGCAAGGAAGTGGAATTGGCGCAGCTAGGGCGCGAAGTCGTTGCCCGCACCTTTGTCTACCGCGGTGAGGATCCCATCCTGGCTGGCAGCTCCCTGCCTGTCACGCTTCCGCAGCAGCTGGCTGAGCAAGTTCAGCAGGCGCTGAAGGAGCGCCAGCAGCAGGCCGCGCAGGCAGACAGCGCGGATAGTGCAGCGGCAGCGGACACGGCCACGGATACAGAGAAGACCGCGGAGTCCCAGGCCCGCGAGCAGTTGCGCGACCTCGAAGACAACGAGAACAAGTAGCGCACTTCAGCCTGCCGGTCCAGACCCCTCCGGCACTACCGAAAAGGACCCCTTAAGCACGTGACCAGCCCTACTCCCGAAGAGCGCGAGCCTTACCGCACCCCGGCGTCTGCGCATGACCACGATAGCGCCGAGCGCGCTACTGAACCTGCCCCTGAGCCATCCTCGAATCCTGGCGCCGACATGGCGGCGGAACAAGAGACGGTGTCGACAGAAGCTGATCCGGAGCCGTCGTTGCTCGACCAGATGGGTGGGCTGACCGGGCTCGTGTCTGCGACCCTGCCCGTGCTGGTTCTCATTCCGGTCAACAACGTCTGGGGGTTGGGGCCGGCGCTTGTTGCGGCACTGGGCGTGGCGCTGGCTATCAGCCTGTGGCGCCTGGCCCGCAAGGAAACCCTGCAACCAGCCTTTTCTGGTCTGCTGGGCGTGGCCATCTGCGCCGGAATCGCGTGGTTTACCGGGGATGCCAAAGGCTATTTCCTCTACGGAATTTGGATGTCGCTCGTGCTGTTCATCGTCGCGGTCGTTTCCATTATTCTGCGCTGGCCGCTTGTCGGCGTGGTATGGAAAGGCCTCAACGGTGAGGACATGGGGTGGCGCACTGTGCCACGAGCACGACGCTCCTATGCCTATGCCACCGCCGGGTGGGCGACGGTGTTCATCGCCCGTTTTGCGGTGCAACGCGCGCTCTACGATGCCGATGCCACCACAACGCTTGGTATCGTCCGCATTCTCATGGGTTGGCCGTTAACGGGTATTGTCACCCTCCTCACTATCTGGATGGTGCGCCGCGCGAATGCCGCCGTGGAGGAAGCACAGGGCGGCGACACTACGTCGCAGGGCGGCGACAACTCTAAGGAGAAGATCCATGACCGCGACTGATCACAACTCCGCGAAAGATCAGAGCGCCGCTGCCGGAAGCCTGAGCAAAGGGCAGTCATTCGACACCACCATCGAACGTATGGGGCACGGCGGTGTCGGAATCGGGGCGGCCCCCGACGGGCGCGTGTGCTTCGTCCCGGGAGCCTTCCCCGGCGACCATGTCACGGTGACTGCGACCAAGGTGAAGAAGTCCTTTGTGGAAGCCGCGCTGAGTTCCGTCGTACAACCTGGGCCCTACCGTGTCGAATCTGCGTGCCCGGCCGCGCAGCGTGGCGCCGGCTGTTGTGACTTCGCTGAGCTCGATCCCGCGGCGGAGCCAGACATCAAGGTCACAGTCTTGCTCGATCAGCTGCGCCGCGTGGCTCACATCGAGGATGCTCCCGACGTCGAGACCATCGATGTGGCACCGCATCGCGGGTGGCGTACGCGGGTGCGGTTGGGCGTCGACAAGCAGGGCCGTGCTGGTCTGCGCAAGCGTGGCTCCACGGAGCTCGTCACCGACGTTGCGTGCAGCCAGCTGATTCCGGGGCTCGTCGACGGCCTAGTGGGGCCTGATGCCCGTACCTTTAATCCAGGTGCAGAGGTAATCGCGGTCATGGATAGCGACGGCAATAGGCACGTCGTGGAAACCCGGAAGGCGCCGCGGGGGCGGCGAATCGAGACCATTCGAGAGGTCATTGATGCGCCAACTGAGAACGTGGTGCAGCGTGCTGACGGCCACGAGTTCCGCTTCCCGCCCACCGCTTTTTGGCAGGCGCACGTCGGAGCACCGGACGTTTACACCAGCCTTGCACGCGAGTGGCTCGGCGCAGAAGGCCACGGGAACGGCGGTGAACCTGAGGCAGCGGACGAGTCCGCTGTACATGCAGTGGCCTGGGATTTGTATGGCGGCGTTGGCCTGTTCGTTCCCGCGCTCGCAGAGGTCACCGCGCCCCAGGGCGGGCACACAACCGTGTATTCCGTCGACTATTCGCGAGCAGCAGCGGCAGCGCAGCCGGGACTCGCAGGCATTGACGTGCACTTCCGCACAGCCAAGGTGGAGCAGGTGGCCAGCCAGCTTCCGCAGCCGGCGTCGGTGATTTTGGATCCGCCGCGTACCGGTGCTGGTAACGACGTGGTGGCCGCTGTCGCCGCGGCAAAGCCGCAACGCATCCTGCATATCGGTTGCGATCCCGCTACGTTCGCCCGGGACTTGGCTGCCTGGTCGGAGCATGGTTACCGCGCGAAGCGCCTCGCCATGGTGAATGCTTTCCCCGGAACGCATCACTTTGAAACCCTGGCACTCCTGGTTCCACTGGCCTAGGGCGCACAGGGGGCGCCGCGGGAGTGGTCGGGCAATGATTGACGCGTCACGCGTGTCAACGGGTACGGTGGTAAAGAAGAAAACGATCGATGAAGGGGTTTAAGGCAAGCTCTATGGGCATTCTGGATTCCATTCAATCACCAGGCGATCTTAAAGCCCTGAGCAAGACGCAACTGGTTGAGCTCGCGGCGGAAATCCGTCAGCGCCTTATTGAGAAGGTGTCCGCTACAGGCGGCCACCTAGGCCCTAACCTGGGCGTCGTGGAGCTCACGGTGGCGATCCATCGCGTCTTCGATTCCCCGCGCGATCCCATCGTCTTCGACACGTCACACCAGTCCTACGTGCACAAAATGCTCACGGGCCGCGCCTCCCAATTCGATACTCTGCGTCAGAAGGGCGGTTTGTCCGGCTACACGGATCGCGCAGAGTCAGAACACGATTGGACCGAATCCTCGCACGCCTCGGCAGCGCTATCCACGGTGGACGGGCTCTCCAAGGCTTTCAAGATTCGGGGTGAATCCCACCGCAATGCCGTGGCGGTCGTGGGCGATGGCGCCCTTACCGGCGGCATGTGCTGGGAAGCCCTCAACAACATTTCTGCCGACAAGGACCGCAACGTTGTCATCATCGTTAATGACAATGGGCGTTCCTATTCGCCGACGATCGGTGGCCTCTCAGAGAATCTGGGGCGCATTCGTGCGCAGCACGGATACGACGAGTTCATGGCGCTGGGCAAGAAGCGCCTCAAGTCCATGGGTTGGGTAGGCGAGCGCACCTTTGATGCATTGCACGCGGTCAAGGAGGGTGTGAAGTCGACCGTCATGCCCACGGAGATGTTCCCGGAGCTGGGCATCAAGTACATTGGCCCGATTAACGGCCACGACATTGAGGCAGTTGTGCGGGCGCTGAGCTACGCCCGCGACTATGACGGTCCCATCATCGTGCACACGGTCACCGAGAAGGGGCATGGCTTTGCTCCTGCGGTCAACGAGCCGAAGGACCAGATGCACTCCACCGGCGCCATCGACCCGGTCACCGGTGTATCCAAGGGACAGAAGCAACCGGGGTGGACCGCGGCGTTCTCGGAAGAATTGATCAAGGCCGGCCACGCCCGCGAGGACATCGTCGCCATTACTGCCGCCATGGCTGGGCCGACGGGGCTAACCCCCTTCCAGGAGGAGTTCCCGGAGCGCTTCTTTGATGTCGGCATCGCTGAGCAGCATGCCATGGCTTCTGCATCCGGTCTGGCGCTGGCCGGGATGCACCCGGTGGTAGCGGTGTACTCTACATTCCTCAACCGTGCGGTGGACCAAGTCATCATGGACATTGCGCTGCTCAAGCTGCCAGTGACCATTGTCCTCGACCGCGCCGGTGTTACGGGCTCTGATGGTGCTTCACACAACGGTGTGTGGGATATGGCGCTCATGAGCATCGTCCCCGGCATGCGCATCGCCGCCCCGCGCGATGGTGCCCGCCTGCGGGAACTCTTTAACGAAGCCATCGCAATCGAGGATGGCCCGACCGTGGTGCGCTTCCCCAAGGGCAACCTCCTTGATGACCGCGACGAACTCAAGCGGCTCGATGACGGGGTAGACATCCTGAGCTATTCCGATGCCGCTGCTTCTGCGGAGGAAGCTACTGATGTGCTTATCGTCGCCGTCGGTGCCATGAGCGCGCGTTCCCTGGGTGCAGCTGAGCTGCTCGAAGCCCAAGGCTTCAACGTGACCGTCGTGGACCCGCGCTGGCCGGTACCGGTACCGCAATCCATCATCGCGTTGGCGGCCGATCACGATCTCGTGGTGACGGTGGAGGATGGCATCCTGCGGGGCGGTGTGGGGTCCATGGTGGCCGAGGCCCTCGACGCCGCCGATGTGGACACTCCGGTACACAGGCTCGGCGTACCCGGCTGCTTCCCCAAGCATGCCAGCCGTGGAGAAATCCTCGAGGACTTTGGCTTGACCCCGGAAGGCATCGCGAACTCAGTGCGTGAGTGGGTAGCTGCACGCGATGCTGAGGAGTCTGCTAAGAGCGCGGGGGAGTAGAGCGCATCCGGGTTAACCCGCGCTGCAAGAGCGGCGTGGCCAGCTTGACTTGCCAGTCGCGCGCGCCCTGAGAACGCAGGAAATCGGGGATATCGGCATCTTTTGCGATCTCCCCCGCGACGCCGCCTTCTGGCCCGAACGCTGCCCACACCGCTGTACGTATCAGACTGGGTTTGAGGATCAGCTCGTAGCTCATGCGCAGTTCGTCACCGAGGTCCTCGAAGTCATGGCGGATCTCGCAGTAGAGCTGCCACAGCTCGGGAAAATCCCGGTTAAATACTGATTTGGAGGGCACCGGGCGGGGGCTGCGCAGCGGCTTTGGCCACTGCTGGCGCGGGCTATCCAGCGCAGTCGTGACGGCATCGAGCCAGCGCAACGTAGCCCCACCGCGGCGGCGGGGGAACCCTTTAATCTGATTGATGTCGTGCGGGGTGCGAGGCACGCGGCGCGCTATGTCCACGAGCACGCGGTGCGGCAGCACCCGGTTGGGGGCGATGTCCTGGGAACGTGCGATGGATTCACGGCGTTGCCACAACTCGCGAGCCACGGCGAGCTGTTCGCGTGTGCGTAGCGAAGAGACGCCTTTCAGCTCCCGCCATGTTCGAGGCTCAGGGCCGGTAATCCCGGCGTGCTCGTCGACGATCCGGTCGAATTCTTCAAAGGCCCAGTCGAGTTTGTCTTCTTCCGCAAGGATGTCGCGCAACGTCACAGCAAGCTCGTTGAGCAGCTCCACGTCGAGCGCCGCGTAGTTGCGCCATGTCCGGGGAATGGGGGTTTGGGACCAATCGGAATCCCCGTAACCTTTTTCCAGTTCGACGTCGAACAGCTCCAGCACCATCGCCCCCAGGTTGGGATGTGCAAAACCGGCGAAGCGGGCGGCGAGTTCGGTATCGAACAGTGTTCCGGGGTGTAGCCCCAGCCAGGCCAGACAGGGAAGATCGGAAGGAGCGGCGTGGACTACCCAGTCCTGACCGTTGAGCACCGGCGCTAGCGCGGAACTCAGTTCATGCCGACGATTCTCCGGGGCAAACAAAAGCGTGCCTGCGCCTTCCCGGCGAATTTGCACTAGAAAGGCGCGGTCATCGAAGCGGTAGGCCGACGCGCGTTCGGTATCAATGGCGAAGGGTCCAGTCCCCGCGGCCAGGCGCGCGGCACCCGCCTGGAACTCACGGGGAGAAAGCAGGACTTTCGGCGTGCCGTCGACGGGGACCTGGCGCAGTTCGCTCATGTTAGCGCCCGAGCTCGGTGACGCCTTCGGGCGGCAGGCCTGCGACGAGAGAAAGCACCTGTGCAAAAGCCTCGACGTGTGGGGCAAGATCCAAGTCGGCTGCGGTCCAGGAAGCTCGCATTTCCAGCTGATAGGCTCGCGGCGGGCCTCCGATCTCGCCGAAGCGCACCGAAGCAGTCGAGGTGACAGTACCTCCGAGGTTGGTGTGTGTTGCCTCGCGCACGTCGAGGGATTCGGTGAGCCACTCCCAGGCGACGTCGGGAAGCAGCGGGTCTCCGGCTACGGCATCCTCCAAGTCTGCCTGGATGTAGGCCACCAGGCGCATCGCACCTTCCCAGGCTTCCTCAGCGCCTGGGTCGTGCAACAGGATAAGGCGGCCGAAGGCATCACCCTCAGAGTCGGTGGGGATAGCCTCCTCCTGCTCGTGACGCTCAACCTCCAGGCCAATGGCATGGCTGAACGGGGCCAGTCGCTGCGGGGGTCGGATGGTGCCCAAGGTGATTTCTGGGCGCAGCTGCGCAGCGTGGAGGGACTCGACGGCCTCCGTGAAGGCAGCCGGAGTGCTCGGTTCTGCGGGGCGCGATTCGGCGGGAGAGGCGGCGGCGCGATCGTGCAGGTTGGTCGGTGCCCCTGCAAGGTTGCGCGAAGAAACGTCGGAATTGCTCACGGGGATCAAGGTATAAGCTCCGCCCGTGTGGCGGTGGAAGGCGCGCCGAAAGGCTAGTGGCGCGCGAGGGCGTCTCCAACTTATGATGGATAAGAAACTTTGTCGGTTGAAAAAAGGAGAGAGGCATGTCGAAGGTCAACTTCGCCGAGCTCAACAAGGTCCAGCGCTACTCGCAGCACGCGGTGTTCCAGGTCATCCCGGGGGCGCTGGGCACTGAGCGCGAGGAGATCGTCGCGCAGGCGCAGAAGTTCTTCTCTGAGCTCGAGGAAGCAGGCGTGGTTACCGTGCGCGGTATCTACGATCTGTCCGGAATGCGGGAGAGCGCTGACTTCATGATCTGGTGGCACGCTGAG
This sequence comes from Corynebacterium sp. c25Ua_47, assembly GCF_039907205.1. Taxonomy (NCBI): domain Bacteria; kingdom Bacillati; phylum Actinomycetota; class Actinomycetes; order Mycobacteriales; family Corynebacteriaceae; genus Corynebacterium; species Corynebacterium sp. c25Ua_47. The sequence continues at coordinate 363,808 of NZ_JASBOH010000001.1, forward strand.
GAATTCGCCGACATCCAGAAGGCCTTCGCGGACTTCCGCCGCGAGACCGTCCTGGGCCAGGTCTCTGAGGTGACGTGGGTAGGAAACGCCTTGCACCGCCCGGCGGAGTTCAACAAGTCCCACCTGCCGTCCTTCATCATGGGCGAGGAGCCCGGTGAGTGGATTTCCGTCTACCCCTTCGTGCGCTCTTACGACTGGTACACCATGGACGAGGAAAAGCGCCGCCGCATCCTCATGGAGCACGGCATGCAGGCGCGTGATTATCCGGACGTGCGCGCGAACACCGTGCCGGCCTTCGCGCTGGGTGACTACGAGTGGATCCTGGCCTTTGAGGCCCCGGAACTGCACCGCATCGTGGATCTGATGTACCTCATGCGCTACACCGAGGCGCGCCACCACGTGCGCGAGGAGATTCCCTTCCACACCGGTCGCCGCGTGAAGGATGTGGCTGAGCTCATCGCGATTTTGCCTTAAAGGGTCGTTATAGCGCCGGAAGCCGGTTGAGGGTTTAGTCCTCGACCGGCTTTTCTTCTAGGTTGAGGCAGATGGAATTGATGCAGTAGCGCAGGTCCGTCGGCGTATCGTATCCCTCGCCTTCGAAGACGTGGCCTAGGTGGGACTCGCAGTTGGCGCACAGCACTTCGATGCGGCGCATGCCCAGTGAATTATCTTCGCGCTCAATGACGGCGTTGCCAGCCAAGGGGGAGAAGAAGGACGGCCAGCCACAGTGCGATTCAAACTTTTCGGTGGAGCGGAAGAGCTCGGCGCCGCAGGCTCGACAGGAGTACACGCCTTCGGTAGTGGTGTTGGTGTATTCACCGACGTGCGGTGCCTCGGTGCCGGCCTCGCGCAGGACGTGGTACTCCTCAGGGCTCAGGCGCTGGCGCCATTCGGTATCGGCAATGAGCTTGAAATCAGTCATGCAGGGAGTTTATCGCTCGCCTGAGGCTTGGGGCTAGTGCCTCGCTCCGCGCTCCACCAGCCGGCCACGGAGGCAGCGGTCACGACGATGAGCAGGCCCCACCCGATGGTGGCGATGAAGACGCTCATCCAGTGTGCGGCGGTGGGCATGCTTGTCGACGTCCACTCGAGCGGCGCCAAGAATAAAAATGCCGCGAGCCATGCTCCCCACGAATGGAACACTGCGCGGCCCAGCACCACCGTAAACAGCATGGGGATAAGCCACATGGAGTAGTACTGCTGACCCAGGGAGGAAAGAAAGAAGATCCCGACCATGATGGCGCCACTGGTGCTCAGCGCCCAGAAGGTCGGCTCGCTGTCGCGCCAGCGCAGCAGACCGAGGATCGCCACTGCGGCTAGCGCCGCGAAAAGGATCCAGATGGGGTAGTAGATGACGCCGGGGAGATCGAAGTAAGCGCGCACGCCCGGCCATGAGGCGTTGGCGTAGTCGCGCGTGGTGGACAGGTAAGGAAGAAGGTTGGCGCGGAAGCCCTCCACGCCGGGGACGAACGGCCAAGCTGCAAGGTTGGCTACCAGCGGTACAGCTACACCCAGACCTAAGGTGAGCCAGCGTTTGCGCACCAAGGCGAGGAAGAGCAGCGGGGCAAACTGTGGCTTGACCAGAATTGCCAGACCGATGCACAGCCCGGCGGCCCATCCGTGCTTGTCCAACAAGACCAGAAACGCCACCATCGCGAGCAGCAACAAGCCATTGATGTTGGTAAAGACCAACGTGTTGATGACTGATTCGGTAGCGAAGGCAGCGGCGATGCTCACCGGTAACAGCGGGCCCCGCAGGCTGTGACCTACGAAGCGGGTCAGCAGAGCCAAGGCAGCGACGATGGCAGCGGCGTTGGCCAGAATGAAGGCGATGCGCGCGTGTTCCTCAGACACGAGTCCTAAGGGAGACAGCAGGACGGTGGCCCCTGGGTTATACAGGTAGAGCGGTTCCACGAAGGAATAGTTCTGTTCATAAACCGGGTTGCCTTCCCACAACCTCCGGATCGCGCGGTAGACGGTGCCGAAGTCATCAGTCACCGAGCCGTTAACAGCGAGCACGAACACGCGGTGAAGGACTAAGACGATGGCGGCGGGCCACGCGGCGGCCGTCCACAGTCGCGCGGAAGCTGGGAATGAGGGAGCCGGAGAAGTCACGGCAGCAAAGTTTACGGGGTTTGTGCGCGCCGGTAGCGCAGAAACACCGTGCTGTCGACGGTGTCGACGTTCTCCAGCTCGAGCTTGAGCGCGGGGGAGGTGGCCTCGCCGTCGACGACGGGCTTTTCGACGGAAGGGGAAAGGTGCGGATCGAGCGTCAGATAAAGCTGGTCGACGAGGCCTTCTGCGATAAAGGCGGAATAAACGGATGGGCCACCTTCGCAACTGATGCGGCGCGCGCCTAGAGCGTGAAGAGCTGAAACAGCCTCGCTCATGGTTCCGGTACCTGTGCTGATGACTTCGGCGCCGGCGTCGGCCAAGCGCTGTGCCTCGGGCGAAGACGCGCGCTCTGCCGGGGTAAGCACGATGGGGCCTGCTGCAATGAAATCCTCGAAACCGGCAAAATCGAGGGAGTGGCTAAGCACGGCGAGGCGCGTGCTTGTCGACGGCCCATATTCCTCCGCCTTCACCGTGGCTGAGCCGACGACGGCAATATCGGACCACTCGCGTAAAGCCGCCAAGAGCTCGGCGTCAGTGTCGTTACCCATGGGACCGGAAGTGCCATCGATGGTGGCGGAGCCGTGGAGCGTACTCACCGCAATCAAGCGGATTCCTTCTCGGTCTGGCCCCAGTAGGCGTTCTATCAGCGCAGTGTCACTCATGGCGCCCCACGGTACCGCAAAGGGTGGCTACTGCCTGGGGAAGTGGATCTCATGCCATTAGGCGCGCTGGAGCCGCCATGTGCCGAAGCGCAGCGCGCAGGCTCCCCAATGGAGCAATAAGAGCACCAAGAGAACGAAGGACAACCGGTGCCAGCCTTCATTCCATGAACCTAGGCACAGTGTTCCGACCGGGAAGGTCGAGCCCCACCAGCCGGGGCTGTAGGGAGTCCACTCGAAGACCGCTCGGTAGAAGCAGTACATTGCGAATGCGACGCAGGGTGCTCCAATGATGAACATGATGATGCCGTAGAGGTGGGCGTCAAAAAGCAGTGTCGAGGCTGCCGTTGACTGTCCAACCACGCCGAGCGGGATCCACGCTGTACCTGCAGCTGCCCCGCGCGGCCTTTCTCGGCGTTGTACAAGGGACCAGTAACAGTAGGCGAATAGTGGAATTGCGGTGATGAACGTGAGGAAGAAGCATAGCTCGCCGGCAAAGTGGTAGAACTGCCCGTGGTTCATAGCCAACTGACCTGCGGAGGTCGCCGCCACCATGGGAGAAACAAGTGCCAGGCCCCAAGGAAAAGCGGGCTTGTCGTAGAGGTGCGGCTGCTTGAACAACCCCCATAGCTGCCACAAACAGACCACCACCGATAGCGGTGCACCAATCCACCAACTTGCCAACTGGAAGGCATTGCTTCCAGTCAACGCGGTCCATGCCGAGCCGCACGCCAGCAGCCCCATCGTGTACATGCCCCACGCCGCCATGTTCTGGTGCCGGGGAGGCTCATTCTTCGTCCCCGCGGTAAAAATCACCAGCAGCACCGCTGCGATAAAAGCGAAGACGAACTGCGCTACGCCTAAACCATGCAACCCCGACAAAGTCGATGCAATCGAGGTACCCATCAAGGCGCCCGCCCAGGCCGGGCCACACTTTGGCAACCGCACAAAATCACCCTATTCCTGCACTTGTTGCTATCGAACCCTTATGGAGCAATCGGATAAGTGTGCGAGGGGGACAGGTTCAATGTCATGCAGTCTTGTGTAACCGTGCCGTGTCCCCAACGCGTTGAGGTTTTCGTCTAGCCCTTGTGGCCAAGATGAGGCACAATGAGAAAACGCCCCGCGAGAAACCATGAATGTAGATTTATAATCCATATAGTATCCACGCGAAGGCTTGTACCTCATGCCGGAGGTCTCTGACCTGCAGTTATGATGGTGGTTCTAGCTGGGATTGAACCAGCGACCTTTCCGGTGTGAACGGAACGCTCTCCCACTGAGCTATAGAACCTCGGTGCAGCACTTAAGGTACACCGCGCGTGTGGTAACCCCCTAATCGTCCAGCTCAAACGCGCTTTAAACTGTCTGTGTGGGTGTTAGTGTCGTGGTGGGGTCGGTCCAGGGCTTCCTGTTGCCATCGCTGCCGCTCGCTGTAACCGCAGTCTCAATCACACTGATGTAATCCGCAGGCTTTGGGGAGTCTGGGGATTAGTGCCGTGGGCTGCGGATTTGGAAACTACGGCGGCGCACGATAAAGTTTCTTCTCGCACCACGGCATACCGGCCGGGAACGTGCAATGCGGATGTAGCGCAGTTGGTAGCGCATCACCTTGCCAAGGTGAGGGTCGCGAGTTCGAGTCTCGTCATCCGCTCCAAGACCTTCTTGACGCCAAACTTTTTGGCATAAGTGAGTGGAGGGTCTTGATAAATACATATGCGCGATTAGCTCAGTGGGAGAGCGCTTCCCTGACACGGAAGAGGTCACTGGTTCAATCCCAGTATCGCGCACAAGGACTTTGTCCTAGAAACCGGGCCTGGTTTCGAATGCGGATGTAGCGCAGTTGGTAGCGCATCACCTTGCCAAGGTGAGGGTCGCGAGTTCGAGTCTCGTCATCCGCTCCAGCACATGTAGTGTGTGAGGCGGTATCGCCACGGTGGAATGGCCGAGTGGTGAGGCAACGGTCTGCAAAACCGTGCACACGGGTTCGATTCCCGTTTCCACCTCAAAAGCTGGCGCCCAACGCAGGGCGCTGCGAGCGCGTTTAGCTCAGCGGGAGAGCGCTTCCCTGACACGGAAGAGGTCACTGGTTCAATCCCAGTATCGCGCACAGGGTTTCCACTTGGAGCCCGCGACGAGCGAGAGCTCGTCACGCGGATGTAGCGCAGTTGGTAGCGCATCACCTTGCCAAGGTGAGGGTCGCGAGTTCGAGTCTCGTCATCCGCTCCGGCGAAAGTGCCCCTCCACTATGGAGGGGCACTTTTTCAATTTCTTCGCCCTTGCGTTTGGGGGTAAGGGTTTGCCTGGGTTCGGGGTCATTCACGGTAGATAGTGGCACAAAATCGCAGATTTTTGAGGCCTTGTTTACCGTGAACGCTCAGGTTGGATAAGTTTGCCCGGGAGCTTGCCTGGGAGATGTCCAGGTTTGAGGTGGGGGGCGTGTTGGAAGGGGACCTTTCCCCGTCGGTGGCCGAGCTTTTCGCCAGCCATTTATGATGTTTCTCACAGACTTGTCATCTCAAAGAAATGGACATCATGAGAGCATTCGCCCCGTTTTTGCCTTCCAGGCAGAGCGCAGTACGCACCTTTTTCGCCGTTTTCGCCGTTGCGCTTCTCGCATTTCTTAGCGCGATAGCCGTGCCAGCGTTTGCACAGAATCCAACGGGCGTCACGCGCAGCGAAGAGCCTAGTTCGGAGTCCGCGGCTGACTCCGGGTCTGCACCGAGTGGAGATTCAGCAGATGCACAGAGCGGTGCGACGATGCTTGTGCTCGACTCTTCGGGCTCTATGAATGTCCAGGATGCTGGCGGGCAGACCCGCCTTGATGCCGCGAAGGACGCAACGAAGAAGTTCGTCTCCGAACTCGGCGGCACCATTCCGTTGGGACTCGTCACGTATGGTGGCACGGTCGACGAAGCCCCTGAGAATCAGGAAGCCGGATGCCGTGATATCCACGTGGTGAGTGGGCCTAAGGAGGACGTGGGGGATTCTTTCACTGGGCCAATCGATGACCTTCAAGCTAAGGGGTATACCCCGATTGGTGATTCCCTGAAGAAGGCCGCCGAGGAGTTGGGCGGTCAGCACGGAACGATCGTCCTTGTATCGGATGGGATTGATACCTGTGCGCCGCCGCCAGTATGTGAAGTAGCCAAAGAGCTTCACGAGCAGGGCGTTGATCTCGTCATCAACACCATTGGCTTCAATGTTGACGAGGAAGCCCGCAAGGAGCTTTCCTGCATTGCAGATGCCGCAGGCGGCGAGTATCTCGATGCCGGGGATGCAGATTCCCTGGCAGCGATGATTAAGAAGGCCGCCGGACGCGCTGCGGACATCTACCAATCCGATGTCGAACAGATTGAAGGCAGCGAAGATATCAGTCAACCAACGCCGCTTCCACGCTGGGAGTCTGGTGAGGATTTCATCTTCCGTGCGCAACTGGATGCCCCGCCGAACGGCGGCGAGGACTCTCACAAGGATTTTCACGCTGAGTCGTGGTCTATCCCCGTCAAGCCAGGGGAGCGATATGTAGCGTCAATATACAAGACTTTGGACGGCGCGGTGGTGAGGCCGCGAAGTCTCGGAATGAAGGTTTTCTTCGGTGACGGTGCCGAGCCACCAACCGGAAATCATGGCGGTGAACAAGGCTCCATTGAGTGCACAGCCGATCAGGACTCTTTCCATACTTCCATTCGCTCAGATGCTTTGCCTAGCGCGAGTGCCTTTACCCGGGAGATGGGCTCCGAGAAATGCCCTGACGATGAAATCGTCTTAACCGCGATGCGAGCGATGACCTATAAGGCCGATGAGCCTCTAGATGTGGAGATCCTTGTTCGTCGAATCGACCCAGTGACCAACATTGATGACCTAGTCAGCGGGCTGGACAGCGAAATAGAGGGAGAACTTCACGCCAATTTTGAAGGAGCAGAGAAGGTCCGCGCGGCCAGCTGGTTCGCCGATGCCACTGAGCTGCAAAGCGGAAACACCATCGAGACCGACATCGTGCTCGGTGAGGCGCAAGTCTTCAAAGTTCCCATGAAGGAAGGTCAGCAGCTAGCCGCTGCCCTAAAGGTGGGGGAGGTCTCCGATGAGGATGCTTTACAGTACACGCACATGAATGTGGAGATCCTCAACCCCGTGCGGGAGCGTGCCGGTAAGAGTGAATCCATGACGTGGCCAAAGGAAGGCGATGAAGCCAGTACCCACTCGGAGAGTCCGACAGCCTATACGAATCGCTTCGGTGACAGTGCCCCCAACGGAGCGCAAGCTCGCGCCAACTGGCTAGAGGGTGACTACTATGTCCTAGTTACTCTGGATGCGGGATCGGATTCCAATAAAGAAGATGACGTGCTTAACGGCAAGCGAGCCACGATGAAGTACGCCCTCACCACCAAGGTCTTGGGAGACCCAATCCAAGGTCCCATCTATGAGCCGGTTAAGGACGAGACTGAGGCCCCAAAGAGCGATGAAGAAGGAGCGAAAGACAAGACGGACCAAGCAGCAAGCTCCGACGAGGATAAAGGCTTGGGCCTTGGCACCCTAGGTTTTCTCTTGGCCGCAGCCTTGGGCATCATTGCGCTTGCCGTCATCATCTTGGTGGTCATCCTTCTTCGCGGGCGTAGACACTAGTGCTACCTGCGGGAACTACGGCAGAATGACGGCTTGAGTAGGCATAGGGAACTTTTCTATCGCGTGCAACGACTACTTGATAACCCCACGCACTCCACGTGGGGTTAAGGATTGGCTAGGAGATCCCTCCCAGCGATAGGATGAGGGAACCTTCAATCAAAAGTTTCATCACGCCATCAAGGAGTCATCCAAGAAATGCAGTTGCGTCAGGTCACCACAGTAGTCGCCGCTGGGGCCGCGAGCCTCGTGATTGGGCTGTCCGCGCCACTAGCCGCGGCACATGACTCAGTTATTGGCGGCAACGTGGTAGGTGACGCACCGCTGGAAGAATTCCCCCGTGAAATCACGCTGGAGTTCTCTGGCATTCCTCGGGATGACTTCAACACTTTCGCCGTGAGTGATACAACTTCCGGCGACGTGCTCTTTGATGCCACACCCACCATTGACGGACGAAACCTCACCATTGAGGTTCCCCAGGACATCGAACCTGGTGACGGCGAATACCAAGTAGGTTTTCGCATTACCTCCTCCGACGGTCACTCCACACTCGGCTCGGTGCCGTTCAGCGTGGCTTCCGGTGCTGCCGGAGGGGAGGCAGGCAATGGGTCGTCTGGAGCCTCTGGCCAAAGTGACGCGGATGCTGCCGCGGAAGACGGCGGTGCAGAGGACTCCCAGGACCCCCTGAGCTCCCTGCCCGCAGCTGCTAAATGGATCATTGGTATCGGGGCAGTTCTCGTCGTCGGTGCGGCAGTCTTCGCCTTCGGGGCGAAAACTCGTCGCGCCGATGGCGAGGGCTAGGTCACACAGGGCCTCGATGACGCGCGAGCCAATCCACTTCATCCCCTTCATGTAATTACTGCAGAAAGGCATGTCCCATGCTGAAATCCCGTTCCTTCCTCCGTACCTCCGTGGTGGCTGTCGCAGCTGTCAGCCTCGGCCTGGCCGGTTGCTCGCCGAGCGAGGAGGACTCGACAGCTACCGCGACGAGCGCTGCGGCCAGCGCTGACAGCAGTGCAGAACAGGGAGCGGACTCCAGTGCGTCGGCTTCCGATTCTGCTGAGTCCGGGGTCACCTTTGAGGACGCTGTCGTGCGTGCGATGGAGAAGGACTCCGATATGACCGCTATCTTCGGCACGCTCCGCAACGACACTGATGAGGACATCAACGTGGTTGGCTTCAGCTCTTCGGTGAAGGCGAAGCACTATGAGATCCATGAGGTTGTCGATGGCGTCATGCAGGAGAAGGAAGGCGGCTTCGATATCCCTGCCGGCGAATCCATTGAGCTCGCGCCGGGTGGCTTCCACTTCATGCTGATGGGCGTGACCGAGCCCGTCATGGCCGGTGAGACCGCAACCCTGACGCTGGAGCTTGCCGACGGTTCCACGATCGAACTCGGTGACATCCCGGTGCGCACCATTGGTGCCGGCGATGAAGACTACGGCGACATGGGCCACATGAACCACGGCGATATGGACCACGGATCCATGGACCATGCAGAGCACATGGACCACTCGGAATCCGCAGACATGTCTGACATGAAGAAAGAAGAGCACGCCCACTAGAAACCAGCGTGCTCTGGGTCAAGGTAGGCAAGAAATCGGTTCTCACGAGATAGGGAGAAATCAAAGATGAGCGGGTTCGCAGAACCTGTCAGTCGGCGTGGACTGCTCGCCGGAAGTGCTGTGGCGGCAAGCGCGGTAGCGCTTGCAAGCTGTGCGAAAGGGGATGAACCTGGACAGGCATCTGCGGATGCCTCCGCGGATGCCTCTCGCGCAGCGCAGGCTGGGGACGCCGGAAGCACAGGCCCGGAAAACCGCGAGGAGACCATGGGTGGCGATATCGTCGCCTTCGACGGCAAGCACCAAGCAGGCATCCAAACTCCGGTCCAGGCGCACGTGGAGCTGGTGGGCTTTAACCTCAAGAAGGACACCACCGCTCGCGGCGCGGCCGCGTTGATGCGCCTGTGGACGGAGGACGCCCGTCGCCTCTGCACCGGTGAGAACCCGTTGGGCAGCCTCGAACCCGAATTGTCTACCACCCCAGCAAACCTCACCGTCACGTGCGGTTGGGGAGAGGGATTTTTCGACACGGTGGACGTCGCCAAGCCCAGCTGGCTGCGCGATATCCAGGCTTTTGACCATGATGACCTCCGCCCGGAATGGGGCCAGACGGATATCGTCCTGCAGATCTGCAGCGATGATCCTTTCACTGCCGCCTTCGTGTTGCGGCATATGACCCGCGCAGGCAAAGATTACGCCGACGTTGCGTGGATTCAGCAGGGATTCAGCCATGCCTATGGTTCGGCACCGAAGGGAGCAACTCCACGCAATCTCTTCGGGCAGAAAGACGGCACGGTCAACCCCCGCAGCGATGAAGATTTCAACGAGCAGGTGTGGATCGAAGATGGCCCCTTCGCCGGCGGCAGCGCCATGGTGGTACGCCGCATCCACATGAACCTGGACACATGGGAGCAGCTTGATCGCGCAGCACGTGAGAACTCGACTGGGCGCACTCTCGATACCGGAGCTCCTATAGGTGCTAAGGACGAGTTCGACCCGGTGGATTTGGACGCCCGCAACGAGTTTGGGCTCAAAGCCATTGATGAGAACTCTCATGTCGCCAGAGCGCATCCGCCGGCGGAGCATCCAGAGCAAAAACTGTTGCGTCGCCCGTATAACTACAACCTGCCGCCGACTCCGGAGACCACCCAGCGCGGTGAGCTCAGCAACGCCGGGTTGATCTTTATTTGCTACCAGAAGGACCCTACGACCCAGTTCGAGCCTATTCAGGCGCGCCTTGACGAAGCTGATCGGCTCAACGAGTGGATCACCCACATTGGTTCGGCCGTGTACTTCATGCCAGCCGGAACTGAAGGCGAAACCTTCTGGGGCGAGTCGCTCATACGCAGTTAAGAGGGGTAGACTAAGCCGCTGTAACTTTCTCGATGAGTGCTGCTCGGCCAGGTATGTCGAGTGGCGCGTGAGCGCAAAGGAGCGCACCAAGTCATGGCGGAAATGATTCCAGCAGTCCCGGTGAACTACGACCCGATCACGGTCCCGGCCGGGACTGCCGTGGGAGCAGCGATGCGCGAGCATGAGCTGCCCAACAAGGGCCCCGAAGCAGTTGTCGTCGTCCGCGGCGCCGACGGCACCCTCTACGACCTTTCCCACACCCCGGACACGGACGCCGAGTTCACCCCGGTTGCTGCCTGCGAGGAAGATGGCCGCGCCGTTATCCGCCACTCCTGCGGACACGTCATGGCCCAGGCAGTACAGGCGGAATTCCCCGGCACCAAGCTGGGCATTGGCCCGGCCATCGAGAATGGCTTCTACTTCGACTTCCAGACCGCTGAGCCCTTCACCCCAGAGGACCTCAAGGCCATTGAGAAGCGTATGAAGAAGATCATCAAGGGCGGCCAGCGCTTCGAGCGCCACGTCTATGCCACCACCGAGGAGGCTGAGGCGGCATTGGCCAACGAGCCCTTCAAGCTGGAGCTGGTCCAGGACAAGGGCAACGTGGACCCAGATTCCGATGAGGCCGCCGAGGTGGGCGCCGGAGATCTGACCCACTATGACAACGTCAACCCGCGCACCGGCGAGGTGGAGTGGTTCGATCTCTGCCGCGGCCCGCACGTGCCGACCACCAAGTACATCCCGGCATTTGCCCTGACGCGTTCCTCTGCTGCCTACTGGCGCGGTGACCAGTCCAAGGCTGGTTTGCAGCGCATTTATGGCACCGCCTTCGAATCCAAGGAGGCCCTGGAGTCCTACAAGACCATGGTGGAAGAAGCTGAAAAGCGTGACCACCGCCGCCTGGGTGCTGAGCTGGACCTGTTCTCCTTCCCGGATGAGATTGGTTCCGGTTTCCCCGTCTTCCACCCCAATGGCGCTACCGTGCGCATGGAGATGGAAGAACACTCCCGCCGCCGCCACATCGCTGACGGCTACTCCTTCGTGTCCACCCCGCACCTGACCAAGGGAGACCTGTTCAAGAAGTCCGGTCACCTGGATTTCTACGCGGATGGCATGTTCCCGCCGATGCAGCTCGACGGTGAGTGGGACGAGGATGGCAACTGCACCAAGCAGCCGCAGGACTACTACGCCAAGCCGATGAACTGCCCAATGCACAACCTCATCTTCGCCTCCCGCGGCCGTTCCTACCGCGAGTTGCCGCTGCGCCTCTTTGAGTTCGGAACGGTCTACCGATACGAGAAATCTGGCGTTATCCACGGCCTGACCCGCGCTCGCGGCTTTACCCAGGATGACTCGCATATTTACTGCACCCCGGAGCAGCTCGAAGAAGAGTTGACCAAGGTTCTGGAGTTCATCATTTCCTTGCTCAAGGACTACGGCCTGGATGACTTCTACCTTGAGCTGTCCACCAAAGACCCGAACAAGTACGTTGGCTCGGATGAGATCTGGGAGCGCTCGACGAAGATCCTGCAGTCTGTAGCGGAGAAGTCCGGCCTTGAGCTGGTCCCGGACCCGGCAGGCGCGGCCTTCTACGGCCCGAAGATTTCCGTTCAGGCTCGCGATGCCATCGGCCGTACCTGGCAGATGTCCACCGTGCAGCTGGACTTCAACCTGCCCGAGCGCTTCGAGCTCGAGTACACGGCGTCGGATGGCTCCAAGCAGCGCCCGATCATGATTCACCGTGCGCTCTTCGGCTCCATCGAGCGTTTCTTTGGCGTGCTCCTAGAGCACTACGCGGGTGCATTCCCGGCGTGGCTGGCCCCGCACCAGGTGGTGGGCATTCCAGTCGCTGATACCTTTGCCCCGCACCTCGAGGAAGTTTGTGCACAGCTGCGCGCACGCGGCCTGCGCGCTGACGTGGATACCTCCGATGACCGCATGCAGAAGAAGATCCGTAACCACACCACCGGCAAGGTGCCATTCATGCTTCTGGCCGGTGAGCGTGACGTCGAAGCGGGTGCGGTCTCCTTCCGCTTCCTCGACGGCACCCAGGTCAACGGTGTGCCGGTTGAGGCGGCAATCAACGTCATCGAGGCGTGGGTTCGTGAGCGCAATAACGAACAACCGACCAAGGACAGCATCGCCGAGCGCGTCTAGGTGCATATGCATCTAGGCAGAGGCTAGAAAGGGAGAACATACAGAGTGGGAGAGTACGTCGATACCGGCCTGGGAACCCCCGACCGCTTAGAGCGCCTGTGGGCGCCGTACCGCATGAGCTACATCAAGCGTGAGGGCGGCGCCGGCGACGTGCCGAAGAAAGCCCACAATCCGTTCGTGGAGATTCCACAGATGTCGGACGAGGACGGGCTCATCGTGGCCCGCGGCGAGCTTGTCTACTGTGTTCTCAACCTCTATCCCTATAATGCTGGGCACATGATGGTCATTCCGTACCGTCAAGAATCTGAACTGGAAAACCTCACCGAGGAGGAATCCCGTGAGCTCTTCCAGTTTGCCCAAGCAGCCATCCGGGTTCTGAAGAAGGTCTCCGGCCCCGATGCCGTCAACGCTGGATTCAATCTGGGGCGCGCCTCCGGTGGATCGGTGGGGCAGCACCTGCACATGCACATTGTTCCGCGCTGGAGCGGGGACTCTAATTTCATGACTATCGTGGACGGCGTCAAAGTGCTGCCGCAGCTCCTCAAGGACACCCGCTCCCTGCTGGCGCAGGGGTGGGCAGAGCTCGCCGCCGAGGGAATCATCTTAGGAGAAGCGCATGCTTAGTGTTCATGGGCGCAAGCCCGCCGCCGTGGTTGTGGTCCCAGTGGCCAAGCTCTTCCTCAAGATGGGCCTGACCCCCAATATCGTCACCATCGTGGGGACGATTGTCACCATTGCTATCTCGGTCATCCTCATCCCGCTCGACCACCTTTTCGCCGCAGCGCTACTCTCGGGGCTTTTCGCAGCCTTCGACATGCTCGACGGCACCATGGCACGCCTGACTACGGGCGGTTCCAACTTCGGAGCTACTCTCGACGCCTCCTGTGACCGCATTACCGACGGCGCATTGTTCGCAGCGATTGCCTTTTGGATGGTGTACGTCGACAATGCTCACCCGCTTAACTTCGCCGCCTGCATGGTGGTGCTCGTGAGCTCCCAGGTCATTTCCTATGTCAAGGCGCGCGGTGAGGCCTCCGGCTTTAAGATGGTCGGCGGACTCGTCGAGCGCCCCGAGCGCCTGATTCTGGGCCTCGGCGGCGTGGGTCTGGAGGGACTGGGGGTTCCTTATGCCCTAGAAGTCTCGCTCTGGCTCCTAGCTGTCGGTTCTGTCTTCACCATTTACCAGCGCATGCGCCAAGCGGCGCGCCAGGACACTAAAGCGCGTTTCAAGAAGGATCTTTAGCCTAAGTAATCGCTCCGCTCAGCCGGCACCCGACCCCGGCCCGCACAGAAAGGCTTCTCAACCGTGGCTCTAGTGGATCGTGAACGCCTGACGGCCGCCGCGTACATCGCGTGTTGGAAAGTTGTACGTTTTCTCCCACAGCCACTGGCTGCCTGGCTGTTTGAGCGCGGCGCGGATCTGGCCAGCGACAATGGCAAGGGCATGGAGCAGCTGCGCCGCAACCTCAGCCGCGTGGTGGGCGCCGAAAACGTGACGCGCGAGCTGGTGCGTGACTCGATGCGTTCCTACATGCGTTACTGGCTCGAGGCCTTTCGCTTGCCTGCCATCCACTCGGACCCCGAGCTGCAGAAACGCCTATTGGCAGGGCTGCGCGGCAAGGAGCACGCGGACGCCTCCGTGGCATCGGGCCGCGGGGTGATCTTCGCCCTTCCACACTCCGGCAATTGGGACATGGCGGGTGTTTTCTGCGTGGGTCATTATGGCGGATTCACCACCGTGGCCGAGCGCCTAAAACCCGAGGCGCTTTTCGACGCTTTTGTGGACTACCGCGAGAGCCTTGGCTTTACCGTCTTGCCGCTGACCGGCGGCAGTTCCTCGCCTTTTCCGCGTTTGAAAGACACCCTGGAGCGCGGTGGCGTGGTGTGTTTGTTGTCCGAGCGTGACCTCACACGCACTGGTGTGCCGGTAGACTTCATGGGCGAAGAAGCCAACGTTGCCGCAGGCCCCGCCCAACTCGCCATCGAGACGGGAGCGGCCCTCCACGTGGTGCACTCATGGTTCGATGGTAAGGAATGGGGCTTGTCCGTCAGCCCCGAGGTGGAAGTTACCACTCTTCACGAGACCTGCCAGCGGCTCGCAGAAGGCTTCGCAGAAAACATCCGAGCGCATCCAGAGGATTGGCACATGCTGCAGCCGCATTGGAACGCCGACGTAGAACGCCGGCGGGCGGCGCGCGCGAAGAAATAGAAAGGCAGAACACATCATGCGGATCGGTATCATCTGCCCCTATTCCTTCGACGAACCTGGCGGCGTTCAGGCCCACATCCTTGACCTAGCTACTGTTTTTATTGAACAGGGCCATTTTGTGGAGGTGCTGGGGCCGGCGTCGGCAAGCACGCAGGTCCCCAGCTTCGTGCGCAAGGGAGGCTGGGCGGTGCCGATCACCTATAACGGATCCGTGGCCCGCCTGTCCATCGGCCCGCACGTGCGCCGCAACATCAAGCGCTTCATCCGCGAGGGCAACTTCGACATCCTCCACATTCACGAACCGAACTCCCCAAGCTATTCCATGGCAGCCTTGGCACTGGCGCGCGGGCCGATCGTGGCGACGTACCATGCATCCGCCTCCAGTTCTCTCGCGCTGACCCTAGCCAAGCCTTTCCTGCGCCCATATCTGGAAAAGGTCCGGGGCGGGATCGCGGTCTCGGAAATGGCGCGGCGCTGGCAGGTGGAGCAGCTTGGCGGTGACCCCGTGCTTATCCCCAATGGCGTGGATACCTCCGTGTATGCCCTCGAGCGGGAGCGGGCTGAGCGTGAGCGACGCGATTCGGAGATTGAAATCGTGTTTTTGGGACGCCTCGATGAACCGCGCAAGGGGTTGGACATTCTTCTCGAGGCCCTGACGCTTCTCCCAGAGCCCGTCCGCGTGACGGTCATGGGAGGAGGGCACCCGCGAAGCGCCCCAGGGGTTGAATTCGTGGGCCGGGTCAGCGATGCCGAGAAAGCAGCCATCCTCGGGCGCGCCGATATCTATGTGGCTCCCAATACTGGAGGCGAAAGTTTCGGCATCGTCCTCGTTGAGGCGATGGCCGCCGGCTGCGCGGTCGTGGCTTCAGATCTGGAGGCCTTCGCCGCGGTGTGCAACGTCGATTCGGACACACCCGCCGGTGCTTTGTTCCGTAACGGTGATGCCACGGATCTAGCCCGCGTGCTGCACGATGTGGTGAGTGATTCCGACAAGCGGCACGCCTTGACCGCAGCGGGAATGGAGAGGGCTCGCGAATACGATTGGGACCATGTGGCCGCAGCCGTAATGCGCGTCTATGAAACGGTAGCGGACGGAACAAAGGTGCGTGTGTCTTAAATGCCGATCGAAGTTGTCATCATCCTTGCTCTGGCGATTGTGCTCGGAATGTGGGCCCTGTACACAGCACAGCGGCTCAACTCCCTCCACATCCGCACCGATGCGGCGTTAGCGCAGTTGGAGTCCACGCTCGACCGCCGTGCGGCGGTCGTGAGCGCGCTGGCGCCGGAGCTCGAGGGCATTGCGGCGCGGGCGGAGTCTACCGAGTTAGCACAGGGGAATTTCGATGAGCGTGCCACCCGGGAGCGGGAGTTGTCCGCAGCCATCCAGCAGCGCTTTGAATCACGCCCGGCCTTGCTTGCCGACGCCGAAGGGCGCATTCACCTAGCTCACCGCTTCTACAACGAAGCAGTCAGCGATATTCGTGCGTTGCGGTTGCGCCCCGCTGTCAAGCTGCTGCGCTTGGGGGGAACAGCGAAGCTGCCTGAGTTTTTCGAACTAAGTCAGATCGACATGTGAGCTGCTCGCGCTGCGCGATACTCGAGGCGGTGCCAGTAGAGAGCCAGTACAGCCATCACGAGGATGAGCTGGTTGCGCAGTACGAGGGCACGCACCGGGTTGGGGTCCTCACCGACATAGAACCAGATGTAGTCATAGCCATAGGGGTAGATGACGGTTCCCAAAGCCGCTGTTCCCACGGCGAGGACGGCCATGATGGTGCGGACCCCTTTGATATCGGCGGCCCTCTGCCGTTGCCCGGCGGGTGACTTGGGGACGGGGGAGCGAAGCGCCACCGCTAGTATCGGCCCGAGCCACACGATGTACTGCGGGGAGAAGACTTTATTCGTTGCGATGAGAAGCAGAATCGCCGCGATGAAAAAGACCACGGTGGAATGTGGGCTCCAGAACCCCCGTAGAAAGTGCACGAATGCTACGCCCACGATCCACACGAGGGCCGCGCCCGTCGCGATGGTGCTGATAGCGAGTGCCGTGTCGACGCCGGGACCGGAGATCTCATAGCTCTTCGAGGCCGCGTATCCCATCGTCCACACATTAGGATGGCGATGCGCCTGGTACACGAACCACGTAGCGGCTAGAGACTCAATCTGGAGACCGCGCTCACCTTGATACGTCAACGGGGATAGAACCCTATCCACGCTGGTCATCGCTGCTACACCGAGGCACAGGGCAAGAAGGCTTCCAAAGAATGCGGCCAGCCGTTGCCAGGTATCGCGGGAGTTTGCTCTCCCGACGAGCCCCGCAGCGAGGACCCCCGGCCACAGCTTCGCGGCGGTGGCCCACGCCAACAAAGCTGAGGCGAGCCGCGGGCGGGTAGCCAGAAGCGCGCCCGCACCGGCAACCAGCAAGGCAGGATAGAGATCGAGCCGCCACGCGAAAACGTGGCCTGCCGCCGTGCCAAAGAACACCCAAAACCATCCGGCGCTATATGCCCCGGGGTTGGAACGGTGATGGCGTAGGAGAAGGGCGAGGAAGGCGCCGTCGGCAAGCAGCACCATTGCCGTAAAGCCTATGGCATAGGCCTCGAAGTCGTCGCCGGTAATCCACGCAAGGAGGACGCTGGGCCAGGTTCCCACCTGGGGATATTCCGTCATGTCACGGGGGTTATCTCCGTATACGCCCGCGAGGTAGTACCGGACATCCCCGAGCGGCCCCGTTTCGTTGACGAGTAGGTAGATAAGGAAAAGGCGTGCCAGCACCCATCCAGCCCAGATAGTCGGGACTTTAGCGATTATTTTCAATGGCGGATTCGACGTCGACGGGTGGGCCCAAAAAGAGAAGGATGCTAAACACTACGGCAACGACGAGCAGCGCGATGAGCGCGGTGCGGACGGGGTGGCGCACGGCCTGGGCTAAGAGCTTGTCGAAGAAACTCTGCGGCTCCGCGTCATCGCTAAACCGCCACGGACCAGCAACGAGCCCGCGCCGCGAAACCCACAGCGCAAAAGGCAATGCTGCGAAGGGAATCACGGTGACAACCAGGCCCAGGATCCCGATGCCCATTGGCCATCGGTTGTTAATCCACACCAGGGCCGTCATGAGCAAAAAGCACAGGAAGCCAAAGCCGTGGATACCTCCCGCAAGTGGGGTGAGTGCTGCGGTGGTGCCCGAGTACTTGAGGATCATCGAGAGAATCAGCAATCCCCACGTGACCATTTCCAGGTAAGCGGCTACGCGGTGCACGCTGTGCGGCGTGGTTGAAGTCATGCGGAATATAGTACGCAACCTCCGGGGGTGGATCAGCACGTGAGTAGGATAGTCGGGGTTAGTGTGGCGGGCGCCATATCGCGGCGAACGCCACAACGCACAAGGAAGGGAGCAAGACATGGCAACGGTGGCCCAGGCGGTCGACCTCGAGCGAATCGGCGACGACGAGTTCCGCGGCCCTGTGGTTCCATCGCTTATTACGCGCACCTTTGGCGGGCAAACCATGGCGCAGGCGCTCCGCGCGGCGCAGCTCACCGTTGACGACAAGTTTGCCCACTCCATGCACTGCTACTTCGTGGGGCCGGGCGATTCTGGCGCTCCCACCACCATTCGGGTCGAGCGGATTAGGGATGGCCGCTCTTTTGCGCACCGACACGTACGGGTCTTTCAAAACGAACGCTTGATCTTCATGCTCAGCGCTGGTTTCCAAGCGCCAGGGGACAGTGGTCCAGAGCACCAAGCAGACATGCCGCAGGTGCCGCCACCGGAGAGTATTAAGGACTCGCCCTATTCCACCCGAATCATCTTGAAAGAGTGGGAAGACTGGGACGTGCGGCTTGTCCCGGATGCGGACCGCGACGCGATTGCCGCGGAAACCACCGGTGCCGGGTTTAGGAATATTTGGTTCCGTAACACTGGTGACTTTCTTACCACTGCCGACCAGTCTCTCCACCAGGCGGCGCTGCTGTATATGTCGGACATGACGCTGATTCGTACAGCATTGCTTCCGCACCAGGGCGAGAGGATTCAGCTAGCCAGCCTGGACCATTCTCTGTGGTTCTTGCGGCCAGTTCGAGTGGATGAGTGGATGTTGTATTCGCAGTCTAGCCCGTCAGCACAAACCGGGACGGGGCTAGCAGAGGGCAAGATCTTCAATCAGCGCGGCGAGCTACTGGCCGTGGCGATGCAGGAGGGCCTGACGCGCATCCTGCATCCGGACGCCGAAGGCTCAAGCGCCAACGGGAATTGGCAAAACGTTTAGCCACCGGGGGTCAGCACCACGGCGTGCGAGACGCACGCGCGGACCCCTGTTCCGGTGGATCCAGGACAAGGCCGTATAATTGCAGCAGTTTCTACAAGCTTTTTATATAGCCACATCGAAAGGGATGACATGGCAGGCCACTCTAAATGGGCAACAACGAAGCACAAGAAGGCGGCGAACGATGCCAAGCGTGGCAAGGAATTTGCCAAGCTGATTAAGAATATCGAGGTGGCTGCCCGCACCGGCGGCGGTGACCCGGCGGCGAATCCCACCCTCGATGACATGATTAAGAAGGCCAAGAAGGCCTCTGTTCCTAACGACAACATTGAGCGCGCCCGCAAGCGCGGCTCCGGCGAAGAAGCCGGCGGTGCCGATTGGGAAACCGTAATGTACGAGGGCTATGGACCGAATGGTGTTGCCATGCTCATCGAGTGTCTGACGGATAACCGCAACCGTGCAGCCACTGATGTTCGTACCGCGATGTCCAAGAACGGCGGCAACCTCGGCGAGTCCGGTTCCGTCGCATACATGTTCGCCCGCACCGGCTTGGTGTTGGTGGAAAAGGGCGAGCTTAGTGAGGACGACGTCCTGCTCGCTGTGTTGGAAGCCGGCGCTGAAGAGGTCAACGACAACGGCGAGAAGTTTGAGATTACCTGTGCACCGGGTGATATCCCCGCCGTGCGCGAGGCGCTCGTGGCTGCCGATATCGAGGTCGATGACACCGATACCGACTTCCGTGCTTCCGTTGAGGTGCCGCTGCAGGCAGATGATGCCCGCAAGATCTTCCGCCTCATCGATGCTCTCGAGGATTCGGATGATGTCCAGAACGTTTACACCAACATGGACTTAAGCGAAGAGGTCCTCGCCGAGCTGGGCGAGGACTAAGAAGACTAGTCGAGCTCGAGGCCTTCCATGCCATGAGCAGTCACCGTCTCTGACAATGGTGCACGGCCCGGGGATGTGTTGAACACAGGGCTGGACTCGTCTGCAATGCCGAAGGTCAGGGCGGTGACAAGCTTGTGCTCCTCGTCCACTCCGAGGAATTCACGGACGGTTGGGGCGAGGAGCGAAATCATGCCTTGCGGGACGCCGTGGTACCCGTGAGCCTCGAGCGAGAGTAAGAAATTCTCTGCATAGGTACCTTGATCAAAGGCAGCGCGGATACGATCGCCCATTGGGGGAATGAAGAGCAGAGCCGTGTGTGGGGCGCCGAAGAAGCGAAGGTTCTCACGGACAAATTCTGTGCGCGCTTCCTTATCCTCGCGCGCAATACCGAGGAGCCCGTACATCTTGGCTGCTAACGCCTGCGAGCGCTGCGGGTGAACGCCTTGACCGTAGTCAATCGTGAAATCCGGATTGATTCCACTCTTATCGAACTCAGCAATGAGAGCCGCGCTCAAGTCCTGCAATGCCGTACCGCCAACCAAGTGCACATTCCAGGGTTGGGTATTGGAGTTGGAGGGGGCGGATTGGGCGTCGATCAGCACTTGCTCTATGACTTCTGCGGGGATGGGGTCCGGAAGGAACGCGCGCGCGGAATGGCGGGAACGGATGAACTCAGAAAAGCCATTAGGATGTTGAGACATGCGCGCCACTCTACGCCCCACGATCTGAGGGAGCGTATTCGGCTCGGGGGACTGCCTGCACTAGAACACATGTGTGTACACTGTTCCTAGATAAACAAGTGGTTGTATAGGGTGAGAATAAAAAGGGCGAGGAGGCAGCCGTGAACTTGGAGGGGTTGCGCGTCATGGGGATTGATCCCGGTCTGACGCGTTGTGGCCTGTCTGTTGTCCAAGCCGGACGTGGGCGCGCGGTCATTCCCATCGCCGTGGGCGTCGTCCGTACGCCCAGTGACAAGGAGCTGGGAGAGCGCCTTAAGCGGCTGTCAGTTGCGGTCCGGGAATGGATGGATGACTATAAGCCGGATGTCGTGGCGCTCGAGCGAGTATTCGAACGCGGTGAGGTATCTACGGTGATGCAGACCGCGCACGCAGTCGGCGTCTTGGTGCTTGCAGCCGCAGAGCGCGACATCCCAGTACACATGTACACCCCTTCGGAGGTGAAGAAGGCGGTGTCGGGCAACGGGCGCGCTGATAAGAAGCAGATGACCGCCATGATCACCCGAATTCTGGGGCTCAGCGAGTCGCCTAAGCCAGCGGACGCTGCGGATGCCTTGGCCCTTGCTGTCTGCCACTGCTGGCGTGCGCCGGCCCTGGCATGGATGAGCGGGGGTGATCCGAGTGCTGGCGTGGGGGCTGGGGCACGAACGAGCGGTGTGCGCGGCACCTCACCACGCACCGCGTCCGTTTCTCGGGCAGCGAAGACGACCTCTTAAGCTATGTGGTACATCCACTCGAACCAAGGAACCTGATTAATGATTGCATCTTTGCGCGGAACTGTCCTCGACATCCAGCTTGATCATGCCGTGCTCGAATGCGCCGGCGTGGGATACAAGGTGCTGGCCACCCCAGCCACACTGGGCACGCTCCAGCGTGGTGAGGAAGCCCGAGTCATGACCACGCTCGTGGTGAAAGAAGATTCGATGACGCTGTACGGGTTCACCAGCCAGGATGACCGCGACATGTTTCACGTCCTCCAGACGGTCTCTGGGCTGGGGCCCAAACTGGCTCTAGCCGCGTTGTCCGTGATGAGCGCAGGTGATTTGGCCCAAGCAATTGCGGGGGAGGAGGCTGCACGGCTGCAGAAAATCCCGGGGGTAGGAAAGCGCGTGGCGCAACGCTTGATCCTAGAACTCAAGGAGAAGGTGCAGGCGTTTGCACCCACGGACGGTGCTGATCCTGCGGCCTCCGCCCCTGCGGCTGCCGGCCCCGTGGTGGAGGATGTCGTTGAGGCGCTTATTGGGTTGGGCTTTACAGACAAGATGGCTCGACCGGTGGTGGAATCGGTAGTGGCTGAGCAGCCCGATGCGGCGACGCCGGTGGTGCTGCGAGCAGCCCTCAACCAACTCGGGGCCAAAAAATAGGGGAGAGTGGACGACATGTCAGATGTAGAACGCACTGAGTTTAAGCTGCCGGAGGGGATGGATTTAACCTCGCCTCCGCAGCGTAACCAGGATGTGGACGCCACAGAGCAACAAGGCGAGCACGATATTGAGCGCTCACTGCGCCCGAAATCCCTCGATGAATTCATCGGCCAGCCCAAGGTGCGCGAACAGCTATCGCTCGTGCTCAATGGCGCGAAAAACCGTGGTGTCACCCCGGATCACGTGTTGCTCTCCGGCCCGCCTGGGCTGGGCAAGACCACGATGGCGATGATTATCGCTCAAGAACTGGGAAGTTCCCTGCGCATGACGTCCGGCCCCGCACTGGAGCGGGCCGGAGACTTGGCCGCGATGCTGTCGAATCTCATGGAAGGTGACGTGCTCTTCATCGACGAAATTCACCGCATCGCCCGTCCCGCGGAAGAAATGCTCTACATGGCAATGGAGGATTTCCGCATCGATGTCATCGTGGGCAAAGGCCCTGGGGCGACCTCCATCCCGCTGGAAATCCCACCTTTTACTCTGGTGGGAGCGACGACGCGCGCGGGCATGCTGACTGGTCCGTTGCGTGACCGCTTCGGTTTCACCGCGCAGATGGAGTATTACGATACCGAGGACCTCACCCGAGTGATTACCCGAGCAGCGCGAATCTTGGAGGTTGATATCGACCAGGATGCCGCGGTGGAGATCGGCTCCCGATCGCGCGGGACGCCGCGTATTGCTAACCGGCTGTTGCGTCGTGTGCGCGACTATGCCGAGGTCAACGGAGATGGGCACATTAATGTGGCAGCTGCCCAGGCAGCGCTTCGGGTCTTCGACGTTGATGAACGTGGGCTGGACCGTCTTGACCGCGCGGTGCTCGAGGCCCTCATTAAGGGACACGGCGGTGGACCCGTGGGGGTTAATACGTTGGCTATTGCGGTGGGCGAGGAACCGTCAACCGTCGAGGAGGTCTGCGAACCCTACCTCGTGCGCGCCGGAATGATCTCCCGCACCGGGCGTGGCCGTGTTGCCACGGCAGCGGCCTGGCAGCACCTGGGCCTTGAGGCGCCCGAAGGAACTGTCGGCGGGACACTCTTCTAATCGTCCCGGCAATTGGCCGGGAGGCGGGCAGGTCTGGCACACTGGCCTTTTATGAACGGAACCCAACTTATTCTTCTCCTTGTTCTCGCCGTCCTCGTCATTTTGCCGAGCTTCATGTCCATGCGCGCGCAGCGCAAGCGCCAAGCGCAGATGAAGGAGCTCCAGTCCTCGTTGCGCCCAGGCTTAGACGTGATTACGGCCGGTGGCCTGCACGGAACCGTGGTGGAGGCCCGCGGTGAACAGGTTGATTTGCGAGTCAAGGACGGCACGGTGATGACCTTCGACACCATGGCCATCGTGCGCTCCGCGGAGCCGATTGCTTCCCAGAACGAAGCAGCGGCTGAGCCGGAGGAGGGTGAGGACGAACGCTTTCCGAAGCTCTAAAACAAGTTGCACTCGTCACACTGCGGGTGCCTCACCTTAAACCTGTTAAGGATTATGCCGGTCCATGACGTACGATGATGGACTGTGCTTTAGTCATGGTGGCGCCGCGACACTCAGCACGTGCGTGGCAGTGGCTGCCATGACCCATGATTTTTAGCCCTGTTCCTCACAACACAGGAGATCTTTGTGTCCGCTTCGAAACGTGGTGGCGTTAGCAGCCGTCAACGGCAATGGCCCAGACGAGCAATGGCGCTCTTTGTGCTCATCGTCATTGTGGTTTACGCCCTTATCTTCCTAACCGGCGATAAATCGCCGACTCCCAAGCTCGGCATTGATTTGCAGGGCGGTACGCGAGTAACCCTCGTTCCGCAGGGCGAAGACCCCACCCAGGATCAGCTGCAGCAGGCACGCAACATCCTGGAGCAGCGTGTCAACGGTATGGGCGTCTCCGGCTCTGAGGTCGTTATCAGCGGCTCTAGCCTGGTCATTACGGTGCCGGGCGAAGACGCTTCCCAGGCGCAGGCTGTAGGCCAAACCTCGCAGCTGCTGTTCCGCCCAGTGGGTGAACAGCCGATGCCGGACTTGGACAAGCTTGAAAAGACCATGACGGATATGGCGAACCGCTGGGTCAAGTTCGGCGTCGTGGCACCGGAGCAGGCGAATGACGCACTGGCCTCTATCCACGACGCGCTTAACCAGAGCGCCGATGCTGCCCAGGGTGAGGATAAGAAGGAAGAAAACAAGGACGCGAAGAAGTCTCCGGCCCCGACCGTGAGCGAAAAGCCGCTTCCGGACCCAGCAAACTCTCTGGAAGAAACCGAACGTCGCGACCAGGTTAACGAGGTTCTTCTCAAGGACCGTCAGTCCGAGGATCCCACCGTTCAAACCGCGGCCCTGGGCCTGATGCGGTGCGATGCCGATTCCGATCCGCTGGCCGGCACGGACGATCCGGCAAAGCCGCTCGTGGCGTGTGACTACTCGAACCAGCAGCCCTATATCCTGATGCCGGCTCCGCTGCTGGATGGCATTGAGGATCCACACGGTACCCGCCTGACCGGTAACGAAATCGATACCCAATCCCCAATTCAGGGCGGTCTCAACGGCCAAACCGGCCAGATGGAGATCAGCTTCGCATTCAAGACTGGCGACGGCCCCAACGGCTCTCAGACGTGGTCCACCCTGACGCAGGAGTACCTGCAGAAGCAGGTGGCCATCACTCTTGACTCCGCCGTTATTTCCGCACCGGTTATCCAGGGTGCGACTCCGGTGGGTTCTGCCACGTCCATCACGGGTGATTTCACGCAGGAAGAAGCCCAGAACTTGGCCAACAACCTCCGCTACGGTGCGCTCCCGTTGTCCTTTACGGGCGCTAACGGCGAGCCGGGCGGAACGGTGGAAACCGTGCCTCCGTCACTGGGTAAGGCAGCTCTTGAGGCAGCGCTTATTGCGGGTATTGTCGGCCTGATTTTGGTCTCCCTGTATTCCATCTACTACTTCCGCGCACTGTCCGCCGTGGCCTTGCTGGTGCTCATCGCCACCTGTGTCCTGCTCTATGGCGCTCTGGTTCTGTTGGGCCGGTGGATTGGCTACTCGCTGGACCTGTCTGGCATGGCGGGCTTGGTCATCGGTATCGGCGCCACGGCTGACTCATTCGTGGTCTACTACGAGCGCATGAAGGATGAGCTCTTGGGCGGCCGCACATTCCGCTCCGCTACCCGCACGGGTTGGGAACGCTCCCGTGCAACGATCGTCACGGGTAAGGCAGTTACCCTGATCGGTTCCGTCGTGGTCTACTTCCTGTCCATCGGTGCGGTCAAGGGATTTGCCTTCACCATGGGGCTGACCACGATCTTCGACCTCGTCGTATCCTTCCTGATCATGGCACCGCTCATGCAGCTCCTCGGCAGCCGCCCGGCCTTCGCTAAACCATCCATGAATGGCCTTGGTGGCATCTACAACCTTGTGGAGGAGCGCCGTGAACGCGGCTTTTATGCCAAACCGGCCAAGAACCCCGTTGCTACCGCTGCGGATGAGGAGAAGTAAACATGGCTGTCGAAACCACTAACCGCAAGATTTCCCGCTTTGACCGTCTCTACGTGGACGGCAGCGGATTCGACTTCGTGGGCCGGGCCAAAACCTGGTACACCATCGCCGGCGTGCTGCTCATCGCGTCCATTTTGGCCATTGCGCTCCGCGGCTTTAACTTGTCCCTTGACTTTGAAGGCGGTACGAAGCTCAACATGCCGGCGGGAGACCTCAGCACCGAGCAGGTAGAGGAAACCTTCAAGGATGCCACCGGTGTCACACCGGAGCTGGTGCAGATTGTGGGCGCCGGTTCCTCGGAGACATTGGAAATCACCTCCGAGCGCCTGTCCCAGGATCAGGTGAATCGGGCACGCCAGGCCATCTTCGAAGAGTTCCACGTCAAGGATGAAAACGGCAAGCCCAGCCCGGACGCGATCGGTTCCTCGACGGTATCGGAATCGTGGGGTGCCTCGATTACCAAGCGAATGGTCATCGCCATGGCGGTCTTCCTGGTGCTCGCCACTATCTACGTGGCGGTTCGCCTGCAGCGTGATATGGCCTTTGCCGCTATCCTCGCCCTTATCTTTGACGGTGTTTTCATCTCTGGTATCTACGCCCTCTTTGGAATTGAGGTTTCACCGGCGGTCATTATCGGCCTGCTGACTGTGCTTACTTTCTCCCTCTACGACTCCGTCATTGTCTTTGACAAGGTAGATGAAAATACGAGTGGGCTGGAGGGCCAGCGTAAGAAGACCTATGCCGATCTCACCAACCTGGCCATCAACCAGACCGTGATGCGTTCTATCTCTACCTCGGTCATTTCCGCGCTGCCGATTATCGCCTTGTTCGTCGTCGCTGTGTGGTTGATGGGTATCGGTACCCTGCGCGATCTGGCTCTGGTCCAGTTCATCGGCGTTATCGAAGGCGTCTTTTCTTCCATCTTCCTCGCAACGACGCTGCTGGTGACATTGTCGAACCAGCGCAAGAGCGTCAAGAAGCATAACGCTGAGGTCGCCGCTTATCGGGCGGAAGGCGGGGACGCAGACGACGCCGACGATGATTCACCGAAGCCTGCGCGCACTGTGGTATCCCCGGCAGCAGTTTCCCCATCCACGGCCTCCGAGCCCGCAACGAAGCCGCGCGGCGAGGAGTCCGGTGGCGCGTCCTGGCGTCCTGGGCGCTAAATCGTGCGCGCCTCATCAGTTGCGGCACTGCTCGCTGTTGCTCTTACCGTTTCTGCGTGTGGAGCGAAGGAGGACAGGGCAGGCAAGGATGTCCCGCCGCCGCGCTTCGCAGTACTGAGCGACGCCCGCATCGCCACCAGCAATGCGGCTTCTGACTGGGGCGAAGCTGCGGGCGCCGCGCAGCTTGCCAGCCGCGTGTTCCCTGCGTTGTACGTGCCAGGCCCGGCTGGGCAGATGGTTCCGAACTCGGATCTGGCAGATGCTGAGTACGTTCCGGCCGAGAGCGAGGGCGTCGGCGCTCGTGTGGACTTCACGCTCACGGAGCAGGCACGCTTTGCCGACGGAGAACCTGTCACATGTGATGACTACCTTTTGGCGTATATCGCCGGGCAGTTGAGCGAGACCTTTGGCTCCCACCTCCCGTTGGCGGAAGACATAGCCGAGATGGAGTGTGCACCGCATAGTAAGAAGTTCACCGTCTGGTTTAACCCAGATGCTGGTTCGCGCTGGCGCTACCTGTTTGGGCCGGGCACGGTGGTGCCCGCCCACGCGTTAGCTAAGCGAGCAGAGCTCAGCATGGAGGAGCTCAACGCGGCGCTTCACGCCTACGACGTGACGACCTTGCAGCCTGTGGCGGAGGCGTGGCGCGAGGGGTTTTCTACCGAACCAGGCCGTTTCGATCCCGAGCTACAGATTTCCTTTGGTCCTTACAGCATTGATCGCGTCGAGGACGACGGCGCCATCGTACTCACCGCCAACGACAACTACTACGGCGACAAGCCGTCGCTGAAGGAGATCGTCATGCTGCCGAACACGGCGGATGCGGCTGCATTTGTGGCCTCGGACGAGTTGCGCGTGGCCGAGTCACCTACCGCGGCACCGTCGTGGCTGAATCGGGACGCAGAAGGAAAACCGGTCGACGTTAACTCCGTTGCGGGAGGCATGACCGATACTTTGGTTTTCTCCGAAGCCGGCACCTTCGCGCAGCCGTGGGCACGCGCCGCTTTCGCTGCCTGCGTCGATGCACAACGCATGGCAGATGTCTCCGCAAAGGAATCCGGCGTGGAGGTACCCGCCGTCTCCGTGCGGACAGTGAGCACCAGTGATTCGGTGGCATCACAAATGGCGTCGCTCACCACAGTCCCTGTAGACACCGCCACAGCATCTGGCCTCGCTGGCTATACGGTCGGGGTCGGATACCTGGCACCTAACCCGCGCTATAGAGCGATGGTAGAGGAGCTACGCGCAGCCTGCGAACCAGCCGGGATTACGGTGGAGGATCGTTCCGGGGAACGTGTCTCTCGTGCCCAATTGGACGCCGACCCCTCGACGGGGTTGCCGGAGATCGACGTCTACCTTGGAGCCGTAGACCCGATGCGGGAGTATTCCGCGCCCATCGCCAGCGTGAAATACGCTGCGGCTTTGCGCACACTGGAACAAGAGCTATGGGAGGAGCTGCCGTCTATTCCCATCGCCGCGCAGCCCCGAACCTTCATTGTTGATCGCGCTGTGACTGGCGTGGTGCCCTACACTGGCCCTGCGGGTATCGGGTGGAATCTCGACCGCTGGGGCTATACCCGAAATGAAGCAACCGAAACAAAGGAAGAGTCGTGAGCGAGATTTACGTCGCAGCAGCACAAGCCCTGAAGGATAAGGTGCGTCTGGTACCGGATTTCCCAGAGGAAGGAATCCTTTTCGAGGACCTGACCCCGGTGTTGGCCGATGCTGAATCCTTCGCCGCCGTTGTCGATGGCTTGGCTGAGGCCTGTAAAGAGCTCGGCGCTGACATGATCGGTGGCCTCGATGCGCGCGGATTCCTTCTGGGCTCCGCCGTAGCGTACAAATTGGGAGTAGGTATTTTGGCCATCCGCAAGAAAGGTAAGCTGCCACCACCGGTGCTGACCCAGGAGTACGAGTTGGAGTACGGTACCGCCGCGCTGGAGATCCCTAACAGCGGTATCGACATCAAGGGCAAGCGCATTGTGCTTGTCGACGACGTCCTCGCCACCGGCGGCACACTCCACGGCGCCACCTTGCTCCTGGAGTCCGCAGGAGCAGAGGTCGTGGGCAATGTTGTGGTTCTGGAGGTTCAGGGACTGGAGGGCCGCGAGCGCCTGCAAGGTTCTCCGCTGATTGTGCTCAACCAGATGGGGACAAAGGACTAAGGTTGTATGCCTAAGCTACTTCGCGGAGGCAGACATGACGACTGAAAAGCAGGACAAGACTGCATGGCGGCCAGGCGGCGTCCGCGGCATGTCCGCCCGCCTGGCTCGTTCGCTCACGGGCGGCAGAGTAAAGATCAATCCGGCGCTCGACCCGCTGATGTCCATTCACCGGGAGTTTCATCCGAAGGCTGACGCGGAGCTACTCAACAACGCTTACGCGACTGCGGAGCGGCTGCACGAAGGTGTATTCCGCAAATCCGGTGAGCCATACATTACACACCCGCTGGCAGTGGCCACCATCGCCGCGGAAATAGGTATGGACACCACGACCGTCGCAGCAGCGTTGCTGCATGACACGGTGGAGGATACCGACTACTCGCTCGAGGATCTGACTCGTGATTTTGGTCCTGAGGTGGCCCGACTTGTCGATGGTGTTACGAAGCTCGACAAGGTTGCACTCGGTGCCGCTGCGGAAGCGGAAACGATCCGCAAGATGATTGTGGCAATGGCTACCGATCCGCGCGTGTTGGTTATCAAGGTGTGCGACCGCCTCCACAACATGCGCACGATGCGCTTCCTCCCACCGGAGAAGCAAGCGAAGAAGGCACGCCAGACTCTCGACGTCATTGCGCCGCTGGCTCACCGCCTAGGAATGGCCAGCGTCAAATGGGAGCTTGAGGATTTGGCCTTCGCCATCCTGTACCCGAAGAAGTATGACGAAATCGTACGCATGGTGGCCGACCGTGCTCCCTCGCGTGATCGAGCGCTCAAAGAGATCAAGGCTCAGGTTAGCCAAGCGCTGAAGGCTAATGGCATCGAGGCCGAGGTGATGGGCCGCCCGAAGCATTACTGGTCGATTTACCAGAAGATGATTGTGCGCGGACGTGACTTCGCTGAGATTTTTGATCTCGTTGGTATTCGCATCCTTGTCGACGATATTAATTCCTGCTACGCGGCGATCGGCGTGGTGCACTCGCTGTACCAGGCTCTTCCGGGGCGCTTCAAGGACTACATCTCCTCACCACGCTTCGGCGTGTACCAATCGCTGCACACTACCGTGATTGCGGAGGGCGGATCCACCCTTGAGGTGCAGGTGCGCACGCACGAGATGCACTATAACGCGGAGTTCGGCGTGGCGGCGCACTGGCGTTACAAGGAAACCAAGGGCAAGAATTCCGGCCATCAGGAAGAAGTCGACCAGATGGCGTGGATGCGCCAGCTTCTGGATTGGCAAAAGGAAGCAGCTGATCCCAACGAGTTCCTAGACTCCTTGCGCTATGACCTGACCGCCAAGCAGATCTTTGCGTTTACGCCGAAGGGCGACGTGGTTAACCTGCCTGCTGGTTCCACCCCCGTAGACTTTGCCTACGCTGTGCACACCGAGGTGGGGCACAGGTGTATCGGCGCCAAGGTTAACGGCAAGCTCGTGGCCCTAGAGTCTGAACTCAAGTCCGGTGACAAGGTGGAAATTTTCACCTCCAAGGACCCTAACGCAGGACCGTCGCGGGATTGGCAGGAGTTCCTGGTGTCGCCCCGGGCGAAGACGAAGGTGCGACAGTGGTTTGCCAAAGAACGCCGTGAAGAGCATCTTGAAGCCGGGCGCGATGCCCTGGCCGCAGAGGTGCAGCGCGGCGGCCTGCCCATGCACCGTCTGTTCACCGCCAGCTCCATGAAGCAGGTGGCTGAGCAGCTGCACTATCCCGACGTGGACGCGCTATACACCGCTATTGGCGCAGGACACGTGTCGGCACAGCACGTTGCCAACCAGCTCATGGCCCTGTTCGGGGACCAAGACGATGCAGTCGATGCCTTGGCCTCGCGCACCCCGCTGAGTGAGCTGGAGAACTCCCGCGCGCAGCACACGAAAGATTCCGCAACTGGTACGGGCATCTTGGTGGAGGGCAGCCCAGACGTCATGGCCAAGCTGGCGAAGTGCTGCCAGCCCGTGCCAGGAGACGCCATCTTTGGTTTCGTCACTCGCGGCGGTGGCGTGTCGGTCCATCGAGCGGACTGCACCAACGCAGAAAAGCTGAAGTCCGAGCCGGAGCGCATGATGCAGGTGGAGTGGGCCGGCGGGCCGAAGTCTTCCGGTGCTTTCTCCGCAACGCTGCAACTTGAGGCCATCGACCGCCAAGGCCTGCTCTTTGAGCTGACCCGTATCTTCAGCGAGCAGAGCCTCAACGTTTTGTCGATGACGTCCAATCGCGGCGATGACCACATTGCGACCGTTCGCTTTACTTTCTCGGTGTCCGATACCAAGCAGCTGGGACAGCTCATGACGACGCTGCGCAATACCGAAGGCGTCTTCGACGTCTATCGCGTCACCGCCTAGGCGAACTGAAGCCTACGGCTAAACCACCACCCCCAACCGGGGGCGTATGGCTGAACTCTAGGTTGCATAGTAATGAAAAAGAGAAAGATATAAAGTAAACGTGCTGGTGGTGGCGTTAGCAAGCCCTGCGCCACCGTGATGGATGCGTTATAAACACGTGGACAAGATACCTCTCATCTTCAGGAGTACCACGTGAATTTCCGTCGCTTTGGTCAGCTACTGGCCGCCACCACCGTTACCGCCGTTGCCGTCTTTGGCGCGCCTGCGTTCGCCGCTGAGGCCGACCAGGTGACCTTCTCCGTCACCAACTTCACCGACTTCCACGGCCACCTTGAGCTGGCCGAAAACTTTGATAAGGAAACCGAGGAACTGGTTGGTTACTCCGAGATGGGTGCTGCTCGCATGGCTGCGCTCATCAAGGCCGTCAACAAGGACCAGGAGTACGCCTTGACCTCCTCCGGTGATAACGTTGGCGGTTCCGCTTTCGTGTCTGCGATTTCTGAGGACAAGTACACCAACGAGGCCCTCAATGCTATGAATCTCGATGTCACGGCCGTGGGCAACCACGAGTTCGACAAGGGCGATAAGGATCTTATGGGCCGTATCAAGGACCAGTCCAACTTCCCGATCCTGGGCGCCAACGTCACCAAGGATGGCAAGCCCTTGCTCGATGCTTCCTTCGTCAAGGAGGTAGACGGCGTGAAGGTGGGCTTCGTTGGTACCGTCACTGAGAACACCAAGTACAAGGTGTCTGCTGCGTCCATCCCGGGCGTCGAGTTCTCCGACCCGGTCGAGGCCACCAATAAGGAAGCCAGCCGACTGAAGGAATCCGGCGAGGCCGAGGTTGTTGTGGCGCTCATGCACGAGGATGCTCAGCAGTTCGCTGAGGGCTTCAACAAGGATGTGGACATCCTCTTTGGCGGTGATACTCACGTCAAGACCCAGGGCGAGGTTGCCCGTGAGGGCGCATTGCCGCTGTACTGGGCACAGGGCTACGAGTACGGCAAGGTGCTTAACGACGCCGACATCACCTTCGACAAGGCCGAGAAGAAGATCACCAAGATTGATCTCAAGCAGTACGACGTGGCCGACGCAGAGGTCTTCGCCCAGCTGCAGGGCCTCGAAGACGACCCCGAGGTAGCTAAGGTCGTCGAGGAAGCAAAGAAAGTAGCGGAGATTGAGGGTGCCAAGACTGCTGGTACCACCGAGAAGGCCATGTACCGCGGCTCCGATGAGGGCAAGGACACCGGTTCCAACCGCGGTGTGGAGTCCACCCTTAACAACTTCATTGCGGAAGGTCAGCGCTACGCTCTAGCCAAGCCGGCGGGCAAGGACATCGAAATTGGCGTCATGAACGCGGGCGGTGTGCGCGCCGACCTCAAGGAAGGTGACGTTACATACCAGGACATCTTTGCTGTTCAGCCTTTCGGAAACTCCGTGATTACCGCTGAGGTCAGCGGAGCTGACTTCATCACCGCACTGGAAAACCAGTGGAAGCCTGGCCAGTCCCGCCCACGTCTGGCTCTAGGCCTGTCCAACAATGTCACCGTTGTCTACGACCAGAAGGCTGAGCAAGGCAAGCGTGTTAAGTCCGTCACCATTAACGGTGAACCGATTGACCCGAACAAGAATTACAGCATTGCTCTGTCCTCCTTCCTCGCATCCAGCGATACGGAAGCAGGCGGCGATGGCTTCTTCGAGCCCGGTTCCATCAAGAACCGCAATGACGTTGGCCACATGGACACCCAGGCGATGATTGACTACATTGCGTCCGGAGAGTCCAAGGTCCGCACCGGCCAGGGTCAGATCGGTGCTCACATTGAGGGGGACCTGAAGCCGGGCAGCGAGATTACCATTGACCTGTCTTCCCTGAACTACTCCAACGCTGAGGAGCCGCAGGCTAAGAAGGTCACCGTTGCACTGGGTGACGCTAAGGCTGAGGCAGGCATTGATAACGCAGCACAGCCGGGTGATGAGCAGTTTGGCGAGCGTGGCCGCGCAACCGTCAAGCTCACCATCCCGGAGGGCCTAGAGGGCGAGCAGAAGCTGTCCATCACCACGGATGCTGGTACTAAGGCTGTCCTGCCTATCACCCTTGAGGGCGCGGGTAACGACGAGGACCCGAAGGACCCAGAGAACCCGAAGGATCCGAAGGATAACGGCTCCAACAAGGATGTAGCGTCCTCCGTTGGCCTGGGCGTGGGGATCACCGTAGCGATTGCCGCTGCCATTGCCGCTGTGATTGGCGCTATTAACCTGCCGGCAGGCGCGCTACCGGCTCCGGTACAGCAGATGATTGAGCAGTTGCGCAAGCAGTTCAACATCTAGTCAGTCTCGTTCCTAAAGCCCGCACTGAGGTGCGGGCTTTTCGCATGCGGAAGGTATGGTGGGAAGCTGTGGATACACTGAGGCTATTTGGACGCGAGGCAATGTATCAGCTCGGCATCGAGCCTCACCGCATCCCGGTGGTGATGTTCGCAACGCTGGGCATCTACTTGGCTTTCATGCTCTTGGTCAAGCTTTTCGGTAGTCGGGTGCTGACGTCTATCACGGCCTCAGATGCTGTCATCATCATTATGTTTGGTGCGGTTTCGGGACGCGTCATCGTAGGCAACCCGCCCACGCTTGCCGCCGGCATCATCGGACTGTTTACGCTCATGTTGTTGGAGGCCGCTTTCGGCACCTTCAGACAGCTGGTGAGGTGGTCGAGGTTCATTGACCGAAAACCGGTCCTTTTGGTGTACAAGGGGGAACTGCAAGAGGACAACATGCATTTTGCGCACATCACCGAGAGGGATATCAATTCCGCTGTGCGCAAGGCGGGGCTCGGACGGCGTAGCGACGTCCAGCTTATGATTCTGGAACCGACTGGTCAGATTTCGGTCATCCGCCGTGGCCAGCTTGTCGACGCTTCAGTGTTTAAGGATATCCTCGGCGCCGAGCGCATCGAAGAAGTCGAAGAAGACTCGCAAAAGGATAGCGAATAGATTCTCGCCAGCTGTTAGACCTGCTAACCACTGTGAGGGTTGGAGTCCTGAAGGACGTGCCGAGATACCTTTCTCCATTCCACACGAGAGCGCGAGCCTCATGGGGTGGGGACCAGACTGCCCTACGTGACGAAAACATAGCCCGATCCCCGGGGCGGGAGGGAAAACTTTGGCAACTAAGGCAGCACGTCCAGGGCAGCAGTGTCTAGGGCAGTAACGGTCAAACGGGGCTTAAGGGACATTTCGTGTGGATGAACCGATACGGATTCCCGGGGCAGCCTGGGATAATGCAGTGATCTTGATTTTGAATCGGTTCCAACGACCCGATCTGTGAAATCAACACCGGATAGTCCTAGGTCTGTGATAGGAGGACTGCTGCTGGTGCGGTAAGGCCAATTCCTATGGCTAATAGGAATCGGCCGTCGTGTGACATGTGCGGCCACGGACTGGTTAAGAACGGCAAGACCGCGGCAGGAACCCAGCGCTGGTTGTGTCCTCAGTGCAACGTTTCATCGATTAATACCCGCGCACACACCAGCGAGATTCGGCACTTCAAAATCTTTATCGACTGGATTCTTTCCGGCGAATCCGCAGACCATTTAGCCAAACGCCTAGGGGTAACCAGACGAACTTTAACCCGGTGGTTCAAGCTGCTGTGGTTTATCACCGTACCCACGTCTACTGACCCCTATCGTGTTTACGACCAGGTCTTTATCGACGGCACCTACTTCCACAAGAAATGCCTGCTGGTAGCCTGCACCGAAACACACGTCATCGCCTGGCACTGGTGCCTGCGTGAAAGCTCATACGAGTACCTGAAACTGCTCGACAAAATCGCGCAACCACTCATCGTCACCACCGACGGGGCAGGCGGAGCACTCAAGGCACTGCGCATTAAATGGCCCGACGTTGCCATCCAGCGTTGCTTAGTCCACGTCCAGCGCAACACTTTCGCCGATATCAGCCGCAACCCGATTCACCCAGCCCATAAAGCAATCCGGAAACTGGGCTACATGCTCGTCCAAGTACACAACCGTGAAGATGCTGCGCGATTTACTGCTGCAGTCCACCACACCCGCATCACCTTTGCTGATTGGCTTAAAGAGCGAACCTACCGCAGTGCTATACCAGCAGGCCAAGTACCGAAATGGGTCAGCCCCAACCAGAAATGGTGGTACACCCACCGCAACGCCCGCAGGGCTCTAAAGCGGCTAGAAAAGCTCATCCACGCCGAACAGCTATTTACCTTCCTTGACCCGCCTGAAGGTGTCACACAAGACTTAAAAGCCACCACAAACCTGCTGGAAGGCGGCATCAACAAACAGCTCAAAGACCTAGCAGGAAACCATCGGGGCATGTTCGATGAGCATCAACGCATCACCATGGACTGGTGGCTCTACACCCACACCGAAGACCCCGTAGCGCCACTGGAGCTAGCCAAGCAACAAGACTTCGGACGCCAAGGAGAAAAAGCAGCACGCGCAGCCTGGGCAAAAGAAGAACTCAAACGGCGCGGTCACCCAGACGGGCGACCTGCCACATTCGACACCGGCATCGACAACGAATGGAACCCCAGCTTAGGCATAAGAAAAGGCTGGGCCGGACGCTCCTAAATCCACACGAAATGTCCCTTAATGCGACACGCCGCAAATCCACACGAAATGTCCCTTAAGCCTCAAACGGGGGATGGCCAGCCCGCAAAACGAAAAATCTCCTCCGGCGCGTTGAACGCGGGAGGAGACTTACGTGCTTGCGGCTTAGTTGCCAGCGAGCTTGTCGCCGAGACGCAATGCGTCATCCATGGCGCCGATGATGGAGGTGATAACCTTGATCCACTCGCGGATCTCCTTCGGGCTGACGTTGCCCTCATCGTCGGAGGAGAGAGCGAAGAAAGCAGCGGAGGAGCTATCGTTCTCGACCGGAGCAGCGGAAGCAACAGCGGTGCCGGAGAAGGTGATGGTCGCAGCGGTAGCAACGGCAACGAGGGACTTACGGGAGAAGAACTTCATGGTGGAGTGTCCTAATCTTTGGAGAGGGTGGAAAGAGAAACCGAATTACTTCGCGTTAGGAGCGAAGTTCTTCTGGTAGAAGGCGAAGACGGTGCCCAGAGCGCCGATGATGGCGGTGAAGACTGCGATCCAGTCGCGGATCTCAGACGGCTTCATGTCGGTGATGGAGGAACCCTCAGAGTCGTTGGAGGAGGAAGAAGAGGACTCCTCTTCCTTCTCCTTGTCGTTCTCGGACTCGGAGTTGTCGGTCTCCTTGTTGTTGTCCGTGGTGGACTCGGAGTTGTCGGTCTCCTTGTTGTTGTCCGTGGTGGTCTCGGAGTCTGCGGACTCGTTGGTTACGACTGCGGTGTCCTCAGCGGAAGCAACGGACACGCCGGACAGGGAAACGGTTGCAGCGGTAGCGGCAGCAACAAGGGCCTTACGGGAGAAGAACTTCATTCTCGTTCCTTAAGATCTCGGGAATTTCAAAGACCTCACAGATGCTACTGAGACATTGTGCGATTTGCAAGAGATTTGGCAATTAGTTGGTGAGTCTGTGTATCTGCTGGCCGCCGTATGTGAGCTGCGGATATTAAACAGAGGTGCCTGTGGTGGGTGAGTGGTTTGCCAAATGAACTGCTCAAGGCTAAGAAATTCTTAGTACCGGGCGGGGTGGGGCGGAGTGGTAAAGAAATAGCCCCGCTCGCTGAACGCGAGTGGGGCTAGTCACCGTAAAGGGGGTAAAACTTATCCCTCGATGGTTGCCTTGGTGATGCGCACCTCTTCGGCGGGCTCTCCGTCAGACTGTCCATCCTTGACGCCCTTAGCAGCGATAGCGTCGATGGTCTTCTGACCCTTCTCCGTCAAATCACCAAAGTAGGTGTAGGAGGGAGGAAGCGTCGAGTCCTTGTAGTTAATGAAGAACTGCGAACCGTTGGTATCTTCGCCGGCGTTGGCCATCGCGATGGAGCCCTTCGGGTACAGGGCAGGCTGTGCCTTGGCGGCATCGTCAGACTCATCGGTGGGGTACTCGTTGGCAAACTGGAAGCCTGGTCCACCGGCGCCCTGGCCGGTCGGGTCGCCACACTGCAGAACGAAGATGCCGCCATCGGTCATGCGGTGGCACACGGTGTCGTCATAGTACTTGGCCGAAATCATGTCCGTGATTGCGTTGACGGTACACGGAGCTAGGGAGCGGTCGAGGGTCATCTCGATGTCGCCCTGCTTGGTGGCGAAGTTGACGGTCACCTCACCCTTGGCTGGAATGTCCTTGCCGTTAGGCGTAGGCACCTCACGGGAGGCGTCACCTGCTTCTGGGTATTCACACGTTACGGTGTCACCCAGCGGTGTGGCACGCTTGCCGATCAAAGGCTCGGCGGTGGGGGCTTCGGTTGTGGTCTCCGCGGCCGAGCTCTCCTCGGCCTGAATCTCCTCTTCCTCCGACGAGCGGGTAGCCAAGAACCAGATTCCGCCGACGAGGGCAATAATGACGACGGCTGCCATCACAACAACGCCAAGTGGGCGGCTCTTCTGTTTACGGTCGCGGGACTTCAGCTCGCGATCGAGCTGGTTGAGCGCATCATCCAAGCGCTGGCTGTTAGTAGACACCTATGTTTCCTCCACAGTGGTGGTTCACAACTTTCGACTCACCTATCCTAACCGCACCGTCCTACATCATGGCGCGACGCCCCGCGCGTCAGTACGCTTGGGTGCCATGGCTACAACGAATTTTCAGAATGAACCCGTCGAAACCAACGCCGAGCTGCCCAAGGTTGGTGAGGTCCTGCCGGACTTCACCCTTGTCGGTACCGATCTGGCAGAGCTGACCAAGGCAGACTTCGCCGGCAAGCGCCTCGTCGTTTCATGCTTCCCATCCGTCGACACTGGTGTGTGCGCGGCGCAGCTGCGCAAGTTCAACGAGGAGGCGGCTGGACTGGAGAACACTGTTGTTCTGTCTGTCTCTCGTGACCTGCCGTTCGCACAGGAGCGTTTCTGCGCAGCTGAGGGCATTGAGAATGTCGTCAGCGCCTCTGACTTCCGCTCTGACTTCGCGGATAAGCTGGGCCTCGTGCTAGAGGGGTCCCCACTCAAGGGCCTGTTCGCCCGCGCGGTCATCGTCACCGACGAGGACCACAAGGTGACCTACACCGAGCTGGTTCCGGAGGTCACGACTGAGCCGGACTACGACGCAGCTTTGGCATCGCTCAAGTAATGCCCGCTCCCGAAATCTACGGTTTCGCCGCCGGGCCTTATAAAACCAACACTTATGTGGTGGCTAACGGATCCCGGGCGTTCATCGTGGACCCAGGGATGCACACGCGCGAGAAGCTTGAGCAGCTCGCGCGTGAGAAGTCCTTGGAGTTTGAGGCCGTCGTGCTCACCCACGGCCACATTGACCACACGCGCGATGCCGCCGAGTTCGACCTACCGGTCTACATCCACCCAGATGACGCGTTTATGCTTGTGGATGGCTCCGGTGTGTCCCCCGAATCGCAGATGCTCTTTGCTGCCGCCTCCATGAAGCAGGTGGCGGACCGTCGCGACTTGATCGGCGGAGAAACGTTGAATCTGGTTGGCCTTGAGTTCAAGCTGCTCCATGCACCAGGTCACTCGCCCGGATGCGTCATTCTCGTGGCTGAGGAGGTTGCCCTGACGGGCGACGTGCTGTTTAAGGGTTCCATCGGGCGCACCGACTTGCCGCACTC
Organism: Corynebacterium sp. c25Ua_47; assembly: GCF_039907205.1. NCBI lineage: Bacteria > Bacillati > Actinomycetota > Actinomycetes > Mycobacteriales > Corynebacteriaceae > Corynebacterium > Corynebacterium sp. c25Ua_47. Next base: position 402,605 of record NZ_JASBOH010000001.1, read on the forward strand.
CGACCACGCCGCGATGCAGCGTTCCTTGCGCGGCCCGGTGTGGGGCCTCGATGACTCCCTTGCTATCTTGCCGGGCCATGGCCCGACCACGACTATGCGTCGTGAACGCGCGACTAATCCGTTTCTACGCGCAGCGGGGGATGTACTCTAAAGGGCGTGAGTGATAAGAAGCAGTTCAAAGCCCTGTCCGCGCCCAAAGGTGTGCCGGACTACGTCCCGCCGCAATCGGCCATCTTTGCCAAGGTGCGCGACACCTTCGTGCACCAGGCACACCTGTCCGGCTTCCAACACATCGAGCTCCCTATCTTCGAGGACACCTCGTTGTTCGCCCGCGGTGTGGGGGAGTCCACGGATGTTGTGTCCAAGGAAATGTACACCTTCGCCGATCGTGGCGATCGTTCCGTGACACTGCGCCCAGAAGGCACCGCTGGTGTCATGCGTGCGGTCATTGAACACAACCTCGACCGCGGCCAACTGCCGGTCAAGCTGAACTACTATGGTCCTTTCTTCCGTTACGAGCGCCCGCAGGCGGGCCGTTACCGCCAGCTGCAGCAGGTCGGAGTGGAGGCCATCGGCGTGGATGATCCGGCGCTGGACGCAGAGATCATTGCCTTGGCGGATCGCTCCTACCGCAGCCTAGGCCTGAGCCAATTCCGCCTTGAGCTGACCAGCTTGGGTGACCACGACTGCCGCCCGGCCTACCGCGAGAAGCTGCAGGAGTTCCTGTTCAAGCTGGATCTAGACGAAGAAACCAGGGCCCGCGCGGAGCTGAACCCGCTGCGCGTGCTCGATGACAAGCGCCCGGAAGTCCAGGAGCAGCTTGTCGACGCCCCCCTGATGCTCGACCACCTCAATGCCGAGTGCCGCGAGCACTTTGAGACGGTCACTGGCCTGCTCGATGACATGGGCGTGCCCTACACCATCAACCCGCGCATGGTCCGCGGTCTCGATTACTACACGAAGACCTGTTTCGAATTCGTCCACGATGGCCTCGGCGCGCAGTCCGGCATTGGCGGCGGCGGCCGCTACGACGGGCTCATGGCTCAGCTTGGCGGACAGGAGTTGTCCGGTATCGGCTACGGCCTCGGAGTGGACCGCACGGTTTTGGCCCTGGAAGCCGAGGGCGTGGAGCTCGACGGCGTCGAAGAGCGCGTGGCCGTTTATGGCGTTGCTTTGGGCGCTGCGGCAAAGAAGAAGATGGTCAGCATCATTGATGACCTCCGCAAGGCCGGTATTTCCGCGGACATGTCCTTCGGTGACCGCGGCCTCAAGGGAGCGATGAAGGGCGCTGATCGCGCCAACGCCCGCTTCGCACTCGTCCTCGGTGACCAGGAGCTAGAGTCTGGCACCGTGGCGCTCAAGGATCTGCGCGCGCACGAGCAGCACGACGTCCCCGTGGGGGACGTCGTCAAGCAGCTTCGTCAGCTGGTTTAGCACTCCACCTGGGAGACGGTGAAGCCCATCGTCTTCGCTAGACCACCGAGCGAGGTCTCCTTGTACTTGGAGAGCATGTCGCGCCCCGTTTCGGCCATCGTGCGTACCGCGTTATCGAGGGTAACGTGGTGCGTTCCCTCTCCCATGCGGGCCAGGCGTGCGGCGTTGATGGACTTGACGGCACCGATGGCGTTGCGCTCGATGCAGGGAATCTGCACGAGGCCGCCGACCGGGTCGCAGGTCAAGCCGAGGTTGTGCTCAAGCGCGATCTCGGCAGCATTCTCTACCTGCTCCGGAGTCCCCCCAAGCAGTTCGGCCATGCCGGCCGCCGCCATAGAGGAGGCGGAGCCTACCTCACCCTGGCAGCCCACCTCGGCGCCGGAAATGGAGGCATTGGACTTGATAATGATGCCCACGGCACCCGCAGTGAGCAGGTAGCGGCGAGCATCGGCGCGCGTAAAGTCCGCCATGAAGTCGCGGGCATAATGGAGTACCGCCGGTATGATGCCACAGGCGCCATTCGTCGGCGCAGTAATGACGCGGCCGCCGGCGGCGTTCTGCTCGTTGACGGCGAGCGCGTAGAGGTTTACCCATTCCATCGCGGAAAAGCCACAGGACTCGTCGTCCTGCTTGGCCAACAACTGCTGGTACATCTGCGGCGCGCGGCGGTTGACGCGGAGACCACCAGGCAAGATTCCCTTGGTGGAAATTCCCTCGGTCACGCATTCGCGCATGATGTCCCAGACGAGATCGAGGTGCTGGTAGACGTAGTCGAGACCGCCCTCGTCGCGGTGAAGCACAGCCTCGTTCGCCGCAACGATCTCCCAAATCGCCATGTCATTGGCAGCGCACAGGTGAAGCAGGTGCTCACCAGATTGGAATTCATAAGGAACGGTGTCCTCGGCGGTAGCCGCAGCGACACCGGCCGGAACGCCAGTGTCGGTTTCGAGCTGGGCGTTGTACTCCTCGCGGGACAGGATAAATCCGCCACCGACGGAGAAATACTCCGCGTTCTCGGCGAGGATGGAGCCGTCTTCGTCCCAGGCAGTGAAAATGAGGCAGTTCGGGTGCTCGGGCACCGGCTCGTTGTTGAATTCGATGCTGTATTCCACCTCACCTGCTGGGCCGCTGATGCTGCCCTCGGTGGGGATGAAGGCATCTGCGCGTGGCTCAGCATCGAGCGGAACGGAGAGCGGATCCCACCCGGCGAGGCCTAGAATGACGGCCCGGTCCGTAGCGTGTCCACGGCCGGTAGCGGACAAAGAGCCACGCAGTTCGATGTGGACCTTTGCCGGGTGTTGCTCAAGGGTCTCGAGGAAGGCCTTAGCAGCACGCATCGGGCCCACGGTGTGGGAGGAGGAGGGACCGATACCGATCGAGAAGATGTCGGTCACGCTAATTGTCATGGGGGGTTAAACCTCCTTAGAAGCGTTAGATAAGTTACGCCTTACGATAGTACCGAGCGCCTCCAGTAGTTGCTTAGCCCGGTTGGCCGTCGTGGCGGGACAGGAGTTCGCGGAATCCCCCTGAGCCCGAATCAGGTGCCTTCCCGGTAGAACCCTGGTGTGTGTTGTGCGGTTCGCCGAGAGAGCCGGCAAGGCCAGCTACGCGGTCGAGCGGGCGCACCATGAGGTCTGCGAGCTCGCCCGTGGCGCGCTCGATGCGCTTTTCATTGCGCGCGCCCTCAGCAGTGCCAAAGTCTTCCGTGGCCTGGAAGATCCCGGTGGGGACCACCGTGGCATGCAGGTAATTGAGTAGTGGGCGCAGGGCATAATCCAACACTAGGGCGTGACGGCTGGAGCCGCCCGTGGCCGCGATGAGGGTAGGAAGCCCCTCCAAGGAATGCGGCTCCAAGGTGTCGAAGAACATCTTGAACAGTCCCGAGTAACTGCCCTGGAACACGGGACTGACCGCGATGAGGCCGTCGGCATCCAGCACCGCGGACTGAGCCGCGTTAAGGCGGGGCGTGGGCGAAACCCAGTTCGTCATTGCTTCAGCTAGCTCGCTCGCGAGGTCCCGGAGCTCCACGACGGTGATGTCGGTGCCTTCGCCCCGCGCGGTGACGTGGGCGGAGGTGGCGGCCGAGAGGGCGTCGGCAAGCGCGCGCGTCGAGGACGGCGATGACAACCCGGCCGTAACGACAACGAGTGACCGCATCTACTTCTCCTCTCCAGGATTGACCAACGCGTGTGGCTCATAACTACCGAGCGTGGCGTGCGTTGGTGGGTCAGAAGGTACATGATCCGGGCGGCGTTCCTCAAAGCGGCGGCGCAGCTCAGGGACGACCTGCGTCCCTAGAATCTCAATCTGCTCCAGCACCACCTCTTGCGGGAGGCCGGCATGATCGATAAGGAAGAGCTGGCGCTGATAGTCGCCCACCCAGTCGGCGAACTGCAGGGTTCGTTCTACCACCTGCTCCACCGTGCCTACCGTCAGCGGGGTTTGTGCGGTGAATTCTTCCAAGGAAGGGCCGTGGCCGTAGACCGGAGCGTTGTCGAAGTAGGGGCGGAAGAAATCCTTCGCCTCCTGCTCGGTAGACCCGATGAAGACGTGCCCGCCGAGGCCCACGATGGCCTGATCCGCGCGACCATGACCGTAGGATTCGTAGCGGGTGCGGTAGAGGCTCACCATCTTCGCGGTGTGTTCCTTGTTCCAGAAGATGTTGTTGTGGAAGAAACCATCGCCGTAATAGGCCGCCTGTTCGGCAATCTGTGGGGAACGGATAGAGCCGTGCCAGACGAAGGGCGGGATACCGTCGAGCGGCGCCGGTGTGGCGGTGAATCCCTGTAGCGGGGTGCGGAATTTTCCTTGCCAGGTCACGACCGGTTCGCGCCACAGGCGGCGCAACAGGTGGTAGTTCTCCACCGCCAGAGGGATACCTTCGCGGATATCTTTGCCAAACCACGGGTAAACCGGACCGGTGTTACCGCGGCCCAACATGAGATCGATGCGCCCGTCAGCCAGGTGCTGGAGAAAAGCGTAGTCCTCTGCAAGCCGGACGGGGTCGTTGGTGGTGATCAGCGTGGTGGCAGTGGAGAGGTGCAGGTTCTTCGTCTGCGCCGCGATGTAGGCCAGATGGGTGGTGGGTGCGGACGGGACGAAGGGTGGGTTGTGGTGCTCGCCGGTGGCGAAGACGTCGAGGCCCACCTCCTCTGCCTTGAGGGCGATTTCTGTCATAGCGCGGATGCGCTCGGCCTCGGTGGGGGTGCGACCGGTGGTGGGATCTTGCGTGACATCACCGATGCTAAAGACTCCAAATTGCATGCCATACTCCTCTCTGTGACATGTCAACAAAGTTTAGCCGGGTAATTATTCCCACTCAAGGGCGTCGACCAAGACTGCAAGATCCGCTGGCGTTGCGATGGCGAGCGGGCGCTGCGAAGGCTTGCCGTGCTCGGTAAGGAGAACAGCACTAGGATGCGTGCCGTCCGCCGCGGGTTCGGTGAGGGCATCGATGACCTCTTGCGCACTGGCGGTGCGGGGGAGGAACTCGGCCCTGTCCTTCTTCTCTGCAAACTCTAGAACGGCGCTAATCGACGCCGCGTTGATCACGCCATCGTCTCCCAAATCTGCTGCGACCCAGCGGGCGATGACATTGGTCGTGAGGAGGGCTTGGTAAGCGCCGGAATCGTAAATCGGGATCTGCGAATAACCGGTCCTATTAATGAGCCGGAGGGCGTCCATGATCGGGGTATCGGGGCCAAGGGTGGTGACCTCACGGTCGGCGAGTAAGGACTGCGCCGTGGGCGGATCGGTGAGAAGCCGCTGCAAGTTTTCTAACTGCGCTAGCACTTGTGGGTGCGGGGTGGCGATGGGTTCGCCGTCGAAATAGCGGCCGTGGGCGATGGCGTTGCGTAGATTACCAAAGTCCTTGAGCTGCTCTGCCTGGCGCTTGCTAAGCAGGTGTTTGTCGTGTGCGCGGTCGACAATCCACCAGAAGGAATCGGAGTTCTTGGCTCCGACGGCCTGGCGGAGAAACTGCTCAATGTCGTTGAAGGCGGAAAAGAATCTGGCCAGGGAGTTATCGCTCATGGAGCCCCAGTGTACGGGGGCTCTGAAACCCGGTGGTTGCTGGAGGGAAGAGAAAACAAAGACGCCGCGAGTATCCCAAGGTGGCGGGAGACTCGCGGCGGCTGGGTGCGACGCTTTGTGCGTGTGCTGTGTTGAGACTAGAACACGACGCGCAGGATGGAGACCGTCACGGCAGCGATGGCAGCGGCGGCTGGAAGGGTGATGACCCATGCGAGGGCGATGGGCTTCATTAGGTTCCAGTTAGCAGCGCGGTTGACGATGCCGACGCCAAGGACAGCACCGATGAGGATGTGCGTCGAGGAAACCGGGAGGCCTAGGAGGGAGGCTGCCATGACAACGGCAGCGGCAGCCAGCTCAGCGGCGAAACCGGAGGAGGGGTGCATCTGGGTCAGGCCGGAACCGACGGTCTGGATAACGAAGCGGCCGATGAACCACAGGCCAGAAACGAGGGCAATGCCCATAGCCACCATGACCGGCAGCGGGACGGTGACTTCGTCAGAAATCCGGTTGGTCTGCAGGACATCGAAGACGGCGGCGAAGGGGCCGATGGCGTTGGCGATGTCGTTCGAGCCGTGCGAGAACGCGAAGGCGGAGGCGGTGAAGACCTGCATCCAAGAGAAGAGGAGGAAGGTGGAGCGGGACAGGGACTTCTTCTTCAGAGAGCGGGCGAAGATGAAGACGGCCATCCAGACCACGGCACCTACCATGCCCATGACAAGGAGGTTCTCAAGTGTGGAGAAGTCAACGCCGGTGTTCTTGAGGCCCTTGAAGAGCATCATCGCGGAGATGATAACAGCGCCCAATGCTGCCAGCAGCGGGACCCAGTTCTCTAGTGCGCGGTGCGCGTTGACGTCCTCGAGATCCTTGTTGAGGTTGTGCAAATCTCGGTAGTAGTCGGACTCGAGCGCCTCTGGATCGTAATCATCTTCCGCGGTGAGGGCGGCATCACGGGCCATGGCGTTGGTGTAGGAAATCTGCTGCAGCTCGTTCATGCGCTCGAAGCGGGTCTTGTGCTCCTTGCGCAGCTCAGCGCGGCGAACCTTGATGTCGCGCAGACGCTCGTCTGCGGCGTCGTTGTAGACGAGGATGGAAGCCTTAATCCACCTAAACAGAAGGTAAGCGGCAACACCGCCAAGAACTGGTGAAAGTACCCAGGAGAAAGCAATGGTGCCAATGCCGCCCCACTGCACCATGTCCATTCCGCCCTTGCCGGTGACGAAGCCGACGGTCAGCGCGGCGCCGACGATACCGCCGACGATGGAGTGGGTCGTAGAAACCGGCCAGCCCATGCGGGTAGCGACGAGCAGCCAGATGGCAGCGCCGAGCAGCGACGCCATCATGATGTAGACGAACTCCATGGGGTCGAGCCCGTCAATGGCGTCGAGGTCCACAATGCCGGAGCGGACGGTGTCGGTAACCTCGCCGCCGGCGAGGATCGCGCCGGATACCTCAAAAACCGCCGCAACAGCGAGGGCCTGCTTCATAGAGAGGGTTCCCGCACCCACGGAGGTACCGAAAGAGTTGGCGACGTCATTGCCACCAATGTTGAAGGCCATGAATACGGCGAAGATGATCGCGGTAACAAGGACGATCTTGTTAGCGCCCTCAGCAACCTCTCCGTTGCCCCAAATGATGAAGAGGACAAGAGTAACAGCGGTGATGGCGCCGAAGAACAAGTGCCAAATCCAGTCCTTGTTCTTACCATTCATCGTTTCGAGATCAGGCATCGTCGGCGTGGCGGTGCTCAAAACGTCGTTCCTTTCATGAAGAGAACGCTGCGTGATGAGGAAGCGCGGGCTGCCGCGGGCAAGGTAAAAGCGTCAATAATGATGGGGATTAACGTACCTGCTGCGGTGCAGGTGATGACATCACGCACAGTTCTTTTATGTTTTTAAAGACAGAGCGGATCCCACCACGAACCGGCGGGAACTTGATCAGGGTAAAGCATCAAGATTGCCGGCAGGTAAACACCTCATGTATTTGAATTTAATCTGCACATTTTGTGGCACATTTGGGGGTGGTGTGGCCTTTCGGTGGACACACCAACATTTTTGACGCTCGGTATTAAGACTTATATACGCCTCGACCCAAAGTGTCGCACTGCTCCATCTTTCCGCTGTTATATCCGGCGAGGAAGGATTGTGCCCGGTCCTCAGAGGAGCCGTGTGTCCAGGTATCGGGGCGTACCTCGCCGCCAGAGCGGCGCTGGATGTTGTCGTCGCCCACGGCGCGGGCAGTGTTGACGGCGTCGGTGACCTGCTGTTCGGTGATCGTTTCGAGCAAAGCATCCTCACCCTTGTCGGCGTAGTGTGCCCACAGTCCGGCATAGCAATCCGCTTGCAGCTCAATCTTCACTGCGTTGGAGTCCTCGCCGGGTTCGTTGTAATTGGACAAGCTGAGTGTGCCCTCTAGCTTCTGAATGTGGTGGCCAAATTCGTGGGCGACGATATACATCTGTGCCAGAGGTGCATTATCCCCACCGAAGTTGCGGAGCTGATCGAAGAACGCGGTGTCGAAATAGGCGGACTCATCGGCCGGGCAGTAGAACGGCCCGGTGGCGCCGGAGGCTTGGCCACAGCCGGACATGGTGGTGTTGTTAAAGATGACGCGGCCGGGTTCGACGTACTCGATGCCTGCCTGATCCGGCAGCTGCTGGGCCCAGACCTTGTCGACGGACTGGGCGGCGAACATGACGCGGCAGTCGTCGTACTTATTGCCGTCCTCGGCAGTTTGGCAGTGTGCGAAGGCATCCTCTCCGCTTTCCTCTGGGCCGACCTGGGTTTGGTCGGGCTGGGGGCTGCTTTCGGTGATGTCACCAAGATCGCCGCCAAGCAAGAGATAGAGGCCAATGAGGAGGAGGGAGCCGATGCCGCCGCCGGTAGCGATCATGCCGCCGCGGCCCCCGCCGCCGGAGCTTGCTCGCTTGCCATCAAAGTTGGCGCCAGATTTGAAAGTCATGGTCCAGATTTTGCCATATGCGGGCGGTGATGTGCGTGTGATGAGGGGAGCTGCGTCAAGCGGGGGTACCAGTGCTCGACGTTCGGCGGCGCTCGGTGTTTACCCCAGCGCTGAGCAAGTCTGGTGCGGGCGGTAGACTTGGGCCGTTCAAGTTCTTGCATCCCTCGGCGCGTGCTGTCTACGCGTGGCGTGTGTGGGTGCGAGCGTCAACGATGAGAAGGGATTGAACGAGAGTGCTGCGTACACATTTGGCAGGCGAACTGCGCAAAGAGATGGCGGGGGAGACCGTCACCCTGACGGGTTGGGTGGCGCGCCGTCGCGACCACGGCGGTGTTATCTTCATTGACCTGCGTGATCGCTCCGGCGTTGCCCAGGTGGTTTTCCGTGAATCCGAGGTGGCTGAGCGCGCCCACGATCTGCGCTCCGAATACTGCGTTAAGGTCACCGGCGTGGTGGAGCCCCGTCCGGAGGGTTCCGCTAACGCGAACCTGGCCTCCGGTGAGATTGAGGTCAACGTTACGGATCTGGAAGTGCTCAACAAGTCTGCAGCGCTGCCATTCCAGATCGATGATCCTTCTTCCTCCGGTGAGGTCGGCGAAGAGACTCGTCTGAAGTACCGCTACCTCGATCTGCGTCGGGAGCGCCAGCACGAGGCTCTGCGCCTGCGCTCGGCAGCTAACCGCGCCGCTCGCCAGGTCCTGGATAGCCATGATTTCACTGAAATCGAAACCCCGACCCTGACCCGTTCCACCCCGGAGGGCGCTCGTGACTTCCTCGTGCCCGCCCGCCTCAAGCCGGGCAGCTGGTACGCACTCCCGCAGTCGCCGCAGCTGTTTAAGCAGCTGCTCATGGTGGCCGGCATGGAGCGTTACTACCAAATCGCTCGCTGCTACCGCGATGAGGACTTCCGCGCGGACCGTCAGCCGGAGTTTACACAGCTCGACGTCGAGATGTCCTTCGTTGATCAGGACGATGTGATCGCTCTCGCGGAAGAAATCATCTCCGCCCTGTGGAAGCTCATCGGCTACGAGATCAAGACACCGATTCCGCGCATGACCTACGCAGACGCTATGAAGTACTACGGTTCCGATAAGCCGGACCTGCGCTTCGACATCAAGATCGTGGAATGCACCGAGTTCTTCAAGGACACCACTTTCCGCGTGTTCCAGAACGAGTACGTTGGCGCCGTCGTCATGGAAGGCGGAGCTTCCCAGCCGCGCCGTCAGTTCGATGCGTGGCAGGAATGGGCAAAGCAGCGCGGTGCGAAGGGCCTGGCTTACATCACCATCGCTGAGGACGGCACCTTGGGCGGCCCAGTGGCCAAGAACATTACTGATGCCGAGCGCGAGGGCATTGCTGAGCACGTCGGCGCCAAGCCGGGTGACGCCATCTTCTTCGCGGCTGGTGACACCAAGTCTTCTCGCGCTCTTCTGGGTGCAGCACGCGGCGAGATTGCAAAGAAGCTGGATCTCATCAAGGACGGCGACTGGGCCTTCACCTGGGTTGTGGACGCACCACTGTTCGAGCCTGCCGCTGATGCCACCGCCTCCGGCGACGTGGCTCTGGGCCACTCCAAGTGGACTGCGGTACACCACGCCTTCACTTCGCCGAAGCCGGAGTATCTGGACAACTTCGACGAGAACCCGGGTGAGGCGCTGGCCTACGCCTACGACATCGTCTGCAACGGCAACGAGATCGGCGGCGGATCTATCCGTATCCACGACCAGGACGTGCAGAAGCGTGTCTTCGACGTTATGGGCATCGGTGAGGAAGAAGCACAGGAAAAGTTCGGCTTCCTGCTCGACGCTTTCCAGTTTGGTGCCCCGCCGCACGGTGGTATCGCGTTCGGTTGGGACCGCATTGTCTCCCTGCTGGGCGGTTTCGACTCCATTCGTGACGTCATCGCCTTCCCGAAGTCCGGTGGCGGCGTGGATCCATTGACCGATGCTCCGGGCACCATTCCTGCCGAGCAGCGCAAGGAGACCGGCGTGGATTTCAAGCCGGAGAAGGCAGCCAAGGCCGCTCAGGGCGACAAGGCAGGGAAGGAGTCCTAGGTCGCTCAACTCGGTGATGTAGTTGGGCCTTCGATATGTGGAAGCAGGCAAGCAAGTGAATCCGATGGGACACGAGTCCAAGAAAAAATCTGTGGCGGATGCCGTGGTGGCGGAAGCCTCACAGATGCTCTCGCGCCGCTTTGGCGGGGAGCCTGAGCTTAGTGACGTCGAGCAACTCACTGGTTCGGGCAACGCCGTGGTGCTTCGTGCCCGCACGTCACCGAGTGCCTTTTTCCCGCATCGTTCGGTGGTCATCAAGTACAACCCAGTCACCGGGCACACCATTGATGACGCCGCCCTTCTGCGTGAGGTGGTGGCCTATCAGTTCACCACAGCGTTGTCCGAAGAGGTTCGCCCAGGCCCAGTACTGCTCGCACACGACGTCGAGAAGCGCATCTTGGTGCTGTCTGACGCCGGCGATGGCGACACCCTGGCGGACACTCTTGCCCGCAGCAATGACGAAGAACGCGGAGAGCTGCTCAGGTCCCTGGGCGGCGCGCTGGGCAAAATGCACGCGGGCACGGCTGGGCGCGAAGAGGATTACGAGGCTCTGCTGAACCGGCAGTTGCGCCGGCATCCCGAATACGCCGAGCACCAAGCCCTGCGGGATGAGTCTCTGAAAAGCTCCATCCTGATCGGTGCGGACATCCTCAGCGAAGCAGGACTGGAGCCACCAGAGCACGTCCGCGAACTAGCCCGCACCGCCATGCAGAGCTTTAGTTCTGGCCGCAACCGCGCTTTTACGCCCTTCGATCTGTCCCCAGACAACATCATCGTGGGGACAACACTGACCTTCCTGGATTATGAGTGGGCCGGTTTTCGCAACGTGGGCTTTGATGTAGCCTGCGTTGTCGCCGGCTTCCCACAGTTCCTCTTCAGCCGCCCGATTACGGATTCTGAGGCGGACGTCTTCATCCAAGCCTGGCAGCGCCGGGTCGTCGACGTGTGGCCGCAGCTGGCGGATGAGAAAACACTGCATGAGCTGATAGTCGCTTGTCTCATTGGTTGGGCTTTGTCGAGCGTGACCACCATGTATGCCGGTGGGATTGAAGGGGTAGTAGCACTGGCGGAGGGTAACGCCGAGATTTATCGTGACCCGCGTCGCTCGCTGCTGCGCCGCTCCGATCACGGCCCGTTCAGCGAGGATGAGCTCTTGATTCGGCGCGACCTTTATGAAACTTTCGAAGCGCTCTCACGTTTTGCCGCGCAGTGTAAGCACGATGGGTGCTCGACTGTTGCCGCTTTCGGTCGCGCTGTGGCCTCCCGTCTCCGGGAGTCCTGATGGGGCAGGAGTCACTCTTCGGCGACGACCAATCAGCGCCAAGCCTGCCGGGTGGCCCCGATATTTTTGCGACTCATTCGGGGTCACCGCTGGCCGCGCGCATGCGGCCGCAAAGCCTCGACGAAGTAGTGGGCCAAAAGCACCTTCTGGAACCCGGGACTCCGCTGCGCCGCCTCGTCGAGGGTTCCGGCGAGGCCTCCGTCATCCTGTACGGCCCGCCAGGCACCGGAAAAACGACCCTGGCTTCGCTGATCGCGTCCTCTCTGGGGGATAACTTCATCGGCCTGTCCGCCCTCGACTCCGGCGTCAAGCAGGTACGGGAAGTCATCACGCATGCTCGCCGCGAGCTGATTGAGGGCCGCCGCACAGTGCTCTTTATCGATGAGGTGCACCGCTTTTCCAAAACCCAGCAGGACGCATTGCTGGCTGCGGTGGAAAACCGGACGGTGCTGCTCGTGGCAGCTACCACCGAGAACCCCTCCTTCTCCGTGGTGGCGCCTCTGCTCTCGCGTTCGCTGCTGCTGCACTTGGAGCCGCTTGACGACGCCTCCCTGCGCACTCTCGCCGAGCGAGCGCTGACGAGCGAGCGCGGCTTAGCCGGGCGAATCACCGCAACGGAAGACGCTCTGGACCAACTGGTGCTGCTCGCCGGAGGAGATGCGCGTCGCACGCTGACCTACCTCGAGGCTGCGGCTGAGGCGGTACCAGATGGTGGCGAGCTCACCGTCGACATTCTCAAAGACAATGTCAACCGCGCGGTGGTGCGCTATGACCGTGACGGCGACCAGCACTATGACGTAGTCTCCGCGTTCATCAAGTCCATTCGCGGTTCTGACGTCGATGCTGCGTTGCACTACCTCGCCCGCATGATTGAGGCTGGCGAGGATCCACGCTTCATTGCGCGCCGGCTCATCGTGCACGCCTCAGAGGACATTGGGATGGCCGACCCCACCGCGCTACCCACCGCCGTGGCCGCCGCGGAGGCCGCTGCGCTGATCGGCCTGCCCGAGGCGCGCATCCCGCTGGCTCAGGCCACGATCCACCTGGCTACTGCGCCGAAGTCGAATTCCGTTATTAATGCCATCAATTCTGCTCAGGCCGATGTCCGGGCCGGTAAGAGCGGTTACGTCCCGCCGCACTTGCGCGACGGGCACTACGAGGGTGCTAAGCGCCTAGGTAACGCCGTCGGCTATCAGTACCCGCATGATGATCCACGCGGTGTTCTAGCCCAGCAGTATCTGCCGGAGACGCTGGCCGATGCCGAGTATTATCAGCCCACCGACCACGGAGCGGAAAAGCGCGTGCGCGAGTACCTGGGAAGGTTGCGGGACATCATCCGGGGGCGGCGTCGCTAAGCACAGCACCGGACGGGTAAAGTTGAGCGCTGACTAGAAACCTCTCAACAGTGAAGGACTTTTGCTCGTGAAGACTCATGAGATCCGGGAACGCTTTACCCAGCACTTCGTCAAGGCCGGCCACGAAGCCGTCCCCAGCGCGTCGCTGATCCTGGATGACCCGAACCTGCTCTTCGTCAACGCCGGCATGGTTCCCTTCAAGCCCTACTTCTTGGGCCAGCAGAACCCGCCTTTTGCTAACGGTACGGCGACCTCCATCCAGAAGTGCGTGCGCACCTTGGATATCGAGGAAGTAGGCATCACCACCCGCCACAACACCTTCTTCCAGATGGCAGGCAACTTCTCCTTTGGCCAGTACTTCAAGGAGGGTGCTATCACCCACGCCTGGAACCTGTTGACGAACTCGGTAGAGGATGGCGGCTTGGGGCTAGATCCCGAGCGTTTGTGGGTCACGGTCTACCTCGATGATGATGAGGCAGCCGATATCTGGCACAACAAGATCGGTGTTCCCCGCGAGCGCATTCAGCGCCTCGGCATGGAGGATAATTACTGGTCCATGGGTATTCCTGGCCCGTGCGGTCCGTGCTCTGAGATTTACTATGACCGCGGCCCGGAATATGGTCAGGACGGTGGCCCCGTCGCGGACGATAACCGCTACATGGAGATCTGGAACCTGGTCTTCATGCAGAACGAGCGCGGCGAAGGCATCGGCAAGGGCAACTTTGAGATTCTCGGCCCGTTGCCTAAGAAGAACATCGATACCGGCATGGGCATCGAGCGCGTTGCCTGCATCCTGCAGGGCGTGGACAACGTCTACGAGACGGATCTGCTGCGCCCGGTCATTGACGTTGCCGAGGAACTCACCGGGGCGAAATACACGCCCGATGCACCGAAGGAAGACTTGATCCGCTTCCGCGTGGTGGCGGACCACTCGCGCACCGGCATGATGCTCATCCTGGATGGCGTTACCCCCGGTAACGAGGGCCGTGGCTATATCCTGCGCCGACTGCTGCGCCGCATCATCCGCTCCGCCAAGCTGCTGGGTGCGAAGGGTGAGACCATGGAACGCTTCATGAACACCATCATGGACACCATGACTCCGTCCTACCCGGAGATTGCGGAGAACCGTGAGCGCATCCTGCGCGTCGCCGTGGCGGAGGAGAAGGCCTTCCTCAAGACCCTGGAGTCGGGCACCAAGCTTTTCGACGAAGCTGTCGACGAGCTAAAGAGCACCTCCCGCGCGGCCACCCCGAAGGTGCTGTCCGGTGAGAAGGCGTTTGAACTGCACGATACCTATGGATTCCCCATCGACTTGACATTGGAGATGGCCCAAGAGGCTGGCCTTAGCGTGGACATGGAGGGCTTTGATGCCGCCATGGGCGAGCAGCGCCGCCGTGCCAAAGCTGATAACCAGGCTAAGAAGCATGGTCACGCCGACTTGTCGCTCTACCGCGAGTGGGTGGATAACCATCCGACTCTGTTCACGGGCTACGAGACCTTGGAGTCCGAGGCCAAGGTACTCGGCCTCGTCCGCGATGGCGAGAAGGTCTCTGAAGTCCAAGCAGGCGACACCGTCGAGGTAATTCTGGACCAGTCGCCGCTCTACGCCGAAGCCGGTGGCCAGACCGCCGACCGAGGCCGGATCATTGCCGGTGAAACCCTCCTTGAGGTCAATGACGTGCAGAAGATCGGCAAGAAGCTGTGGGTCCACAAAGCTACGGTGACCGCTGGTGGCCTTGAACTAGGCACTGGCGTAACAGCCGAGGTAGACCAGCAGTGGCGCCACGGTGCCGTGCAGGCGCACTCCGCCACGCACCTCATCCACGCTGCGCTGCGCCAGGTACTGGGGCCGACGGCTGTCCAGGCTGGTTCCTTGAACCGACCGGGTTACCTGCGCTTTGACTTCAACTACACCGACCAGCTCACCCAGGAGCAGCTCGATGAGATCGCTTTGGTGACTAACCAGGCGGTAGACCAGCACTTCCCGGTCAATACCATCGAGACTTCCTTGGACAAGGCCAAGGAGATGGGCGCGATGGCCCTGTTCGGTGAGAACTACGGTTCCGAGGTCCGCGTCGTGGAGATGGGCGGGCCCTTCTCCATCGAGCTGTGCGGCGGTACGCACGTGAAGAACACCGCAGAGATCGGTCCAGTGTCTGTCCTTGGTGAATCCTCCGTGGGTTCCGGTGCGCGCCGCATCGAGGCCTATTCGGGCTTGGATGCCTTCCGTTACTACTCCAAGGAAGCAGCCCTGGTGGAAGGCGTGTCCCGCGAGCTGAAGGTCCAGACTGAGGACCTGCCGGAACGCATCGCGCAGCTGACGGAGAAGCTCAAGGCCGCAGAGAAGCAGATTGCAGAGCTGCACAAGGCCCAGCTCATGTCCCAGACTGCGGACATGATCTCTACGGCGAAGACCGTCAACGATTTCACTATCGTGGCCGTCAAGCTCCCTAAGGGTGTGAACGGCGGTGACCTGCGCACGCTGGCTTCCGACATTAAGAACCGCCTCGGTGATGTCGCTGGTGTGGTCGTCTTGGCATCGGAGAATGAGGGCGGCAAGCTGCCATTCATCGTGGGTGCTACGAAGGCCGCCATCGAGCGTGGTGTCAAGGCTGGTGACTTGGTTAAGCTGGTTTCCGGCTACGTTGATGGCAAGGGCGGCGGCAAGCCGGATATGGCTCAAGGCTCCGGCGCAAACGCCGAAGGCCTGCAAGCTGCCTTCGACGCCGTCCGTGATGAGCTCGAAACCCACTAATGGATGCGCACGAGTAGGTGTGCAGAAGTAGCTGACTCTCAGGACGAGGAGGAACACCATGGCCGTAGAGCCCGATAAGCCAGGAGCAGACGATCCCGGACCTGGGCGCCGGTTGGGTCTCGACGTCGGAACTGTCCGCATCGGCGTGGCGGTTTCCGATCGGGATGCTCGCCTGGCTATGCCGGTCGAGACCGTCCGCCGTGAAACCGGGTTTAAGGACCGCGACAAGGGTGACATCGACCGACTGCTTGAGCTTATTCACGAGTATGACGTCGTCGAGGTGGCGGTCGGTTTGCCGCGTGATCTCAAAGGCAACGGCTCATCAAGTGTTAAACATGCCAAAGAAATCGCGTTTCGTATCCGCCGCCGCTTGGCAAAAGATGACACGATAAACACACCTCCGCCTGTGCGCATGGTGGATGAGCGCCTCACCACGGTGGTGGCATCATCCGCACTGCGAGCCTCTGGCGTGTCAGAGAGACGCGGTCGTTCGGTTATCGACCAAGCGGCCGCGGTGGAAATTTTGCAATCCTGGCTGGATGCGCGCCATTTCGCGTTGAACGGCCACAGCCCTTCAAACCTAGGAGACGAAGTACGTGAGCCGTAAACCTTCACGCATCGGACGCTCGATGGAACCCCAGTACGTCAAGCGCCGCCAGCGCGGCATGGCCGTGCTTATTGCCAGCCTTGTCCTCATCATCGGCGGCCTCGGCTACATTGGTTTCCGCCTGTTGGGAGGGGGCAATACCTTGGACTATGAGGGACAAGGCAATGGTGTAACACAGCTCGTTCAGGTCCCGGAAGGCTCATCCATGGGAGAACTGGCACCTGAGCTAGCAGAAAAAAATGTGGTGAAGACGCCTGAGGCTTTCTCTTCGGCGGCCAATTCCAATCCGCGCGCGAGCCAAATCAAGCCCGGGTTTTACCGTCTCCAAGAGGAGATGAGCGCCAAATCCGCCGTGGAGGCACTGCTTGATGACGCCAACATGGTGGACTTGCTCGACGTGCACGGCGGAGCGACGTTGCTGGACGTTAACGTACTGGGGGGCGATGTCCGGTTTGGTATTTACTCCCTGATCTCGCAGGTCTCCTGTAAGGAGGGTGGTTGCGTATCCGCCGAGGAACTAGAGAAGATCGCGGCCACGGTAGACCCAGCTGAACTGGGTGCGCCGGACTGGGCTGTGGAGGAAGTCCGTGCCCGCGGCGAGGATCCCAAGCGTATTGAGGGGCTTATCGCCCCGGGACAGTACGTGCTTGACCCGAACATGGATGCCCAGGAGATCCTGACCGATCTCATCAGTCGTTCGACGAAGAAGTACAACGACACCAACATTGTCGACCGCGCCCAGGCCATTGGCCTGAAACCCTATGAGCTTCTGACCGCAGCATCCCTGGTGGAGCGTGAGTCGCCGGCCGGTGAATTCGACAAGGTTGCGCGCGTCATCCTCAACCGCCTCGACGAGCCGATGCGCTTGGAGTTGGACTCCACTGTGAACTACGGGCTCGAGGACGTCGAGCTGGCCACCACCGATGAGGACCGTAACCGCGAGACCCCGTGGAATACCTATGCGAAGGATGGTCTTCCGGATTCCCCGATCGCCTCGCCGTCGGAGGAGGCCATCCAGGCTATGGAGAACCCGGCAGAGGGCAATTGGCTCTTCTTCGTCACGGTTGATGACAAGGGCACGACGGTCTTTACCGACAACTATGATGAGCACCTTGCCAACGTCGATGATGCAGTGCGCTCGGGCATCCTGGACAGCCAGCGCGAAGGCGCCGGCGAGCCACCAGCAGAGGAGCAGTAATAGGATGCCGCGCGCCGCAGTTTTAGGCAGCCCCATCGAGCATTCGCTATCCCCGGTCCTCCATAAGGCCGGCTATGATGCGCTGGACCTGCAGGACTGGGATTACACCAGGTTCGAGGTGACCGACTTGGCTGCCTTCCTCGCCGAGGTAGGGGAAGAGTACCGAGGTTTCTCGGTGACCATGCCATTGAAGTTCGACGCCTTGGCTTGCGCAGACATCGTGAGCGAGCGCGCCGAGCTCATCGGCTCCGCGAATACCTTGGTGCGCACCCCGCAAGGGTGGCGCGCGGACAACACGGATACGGAAGGCGTGCTGGGCGCACTCGATGAGCTGCTGGGGTCCTCTCAGCCCGCGACGGCTTTGCTCATCGGTGCAGGCGGTACTGCACGGCCGGTCCTGTGGGGACTAGCCCAGCGTGGTGTCACCGATGTCACCGTGCTCAATCGCTCCGACCGCCTCGACGAGCTACGCCCGCTGGGCGACGCCCTCGGCCTCTCCCTCCACTCGGCATCTTTTGGCGAGGATCTCGCGGGGTTAGCGCGTTCGGTGGACCTCATCGTCTCCACTGTTCCCTCCGCCGTAGTGGAAGAGCATCTGCCCCAGTTGGCCAAGGCTCCGGTGTTCGACGTTATCTACGATCCATGGCCTACGCCTTTAACTGTGTATGCGGCTGCTGATGGCTATCCGACCGTCGGCGGGCACATCATGCTGGCCAACCAGGCTTATTCGCAGTTTGAACAATTCACCGGGCACACCGCCCCGCGGGCAGAGATGCTGGCTGCTCTCAACGCTGCGCTCAAGCTGCCTTAATCAACAGCATGCGCGGCAGCACCCCGCACGGTAGGCTGCGCAGTCATGGGGGATGTGCTTTTCCTGGCGTGGGGGTGCGCCTTAATCGTTTATGACCTGCGTTTCAAACGCCTGCCCAACTATCTGACCTTGCCTGCCGCCGTGCTGTCGCTGTGGTGGTTCGACCCAGCTGGGCTGCTATGGCCGGGGCTTTATATTCTGGTTGCCTTGCTGAGCCGTACCGGAAGCGTGGGCGGGGGTGATCTCAAGCTGGCGTTGCCACTGGGCATGGTGACCGCCCATGCGGCGGGAGTACTAGGGGTAGCGTTCGCGATGGTAGGGGCGTCGCTGAGCACGCTGCTCTGGGGATTCATAACGCAGGATCGGAAACCCGCGCACGGGCCCGGCATGCTCATTGCGGCAGCACTTGTCGTGCTGTTTAACCCCGACACGGTGTGATAGGCGGCCCAGTGCCCCCGAAAGAACCCCTAGCGTGTGATAATAGTCCGCATGCTTCGTTGGACTACCGCAGGTGAATCTCACGGCCAGGCACTCGTTGCACTTATTGAGCACATGCCCGCCGGGGTTCCCGTTTCCCAAGACGACATCGCTCTCCAGCTCTCTCGCCGCCGCCTCGGCTATGGCCGCGGTGCCCGCATGAAGTTCGAGGCCGATGAACTCACCTTGCTCAGTGGCATTCGCCACGGCCTGACCCTGGGCAGTCCGATTGCCATCATGATCGGCAACACGGAGTGGCCGAAGTGGACCACCATCATGTCCCCGGACGCGCTCGATCTCGATGACCCGGAGACCGCTAAGGCGATGGCTTCCGGCCGCGGCGCCCCGCTCACTCGTCCTCGCCCGGGGCATGCCGATTTCGCCGGCATGGTGAAGTTTGATCACGCGGAGGCCCGTCCCATTTTGGAGCGCTCCTCTGCACGCGAGACCGCTGCTCGTGTGGCCGCGGCCACGGTCGCGCGCAACTTCCTCCGCGAAACCCTGGGAGTCGAGGTGCTGTCCCACGTCATTTCCATCGGTGCCTCAGAACCGTATGAGGGCCCGCATCCTAGCTTCGCGGACCTTGAGGCTATCGACGCTTCACCGGTACGCGCCTGCGATAAGGCGGCGGAAGAGTCCATGATCGCAGAAATCGAAACCGCGAAAAAGCAGGGAGACACTCTGGGCGGCATTGTCGAGGTGATCGTGGAAGGCCTGCCGATTGGCTTGGGCTCGCACACCTCGGGTGAAGACCGCCTCGACGCACAGCTCGCCGCCGCCTTGATGGGGATTCAGGCGATCAAGGGCGTCGAGGTCGGCGATGGCTTCGCTGAGGCCCGCCGCCGCGGGAGCGAAGCGCACGATGAAATGGTCCGCACAGACAATGGCGTGGATCGTGAGACTAACCGCGCTGGTGGTCTGGAAGGCGGCATGACCAACGGCCAGACGCTGCGCGTCCGCGCGGCGATGAAGCCGATTTCCACGGTCCCGCGTGCGCTCAAGACGGTCGACATGGCCACAGGTGGGGCGGCTACCGCTATTCACCAACGTTCCGACGTCTGCGCGGTACCGGCTGCCGGTGTCGTGGCAGAGGCGATGGTGGCGCTCGTTCTCGCGCGTGCGGTGCTGGAGAAATTCGGCGGCGATAGCCTCGCCGAAACCAAGCGCAACATCGCTGCCTACCAGGACTACGTGGCAGGCCGACTGGAGTGGGGTGACGCATGAACTCCCCACACGTCGTCCTTGTAGGACCTCCCGGTGCCGGCAAAACCACGATTGGTCGCCGCCTGTCGCGGGCACTGAATTGCGACGTTGTTGATACCGACAGCCTCATTGAGGCGCGCTATGGAAAGAAGTGCGGCGAGATTTTCTCCGAGCTGGGTGAGCCGGAATTCCGCGAAGTGGAAGCCGAGGTCGTGCGCGAGGCGCTGGCTACCACCGGGGTGGTGAGCCTGGGTGGCGGTGCCGTGCTGACAGAATCGACCCGTGACTTGCTCGATAGCCTGACCGTCGTCTACCTCGACATCACACCCGAAGAAGGCGTCACCCGCACGATGGGGGGTACCAGCCGCCCGATTCTCGAGTCGGCGGATCCTCTCGCGCGTTATTCCCAACTCTTGGAGGAGCGACGGCCGCTCTACACCAAGGTTGCGGATTTAAAGGTACGCACAGGCGTGCGCTCCCCGCAGCAGGTGGTGGGCGATATTTTGAGCTTCCTTGAGACTCTCTAAGACACTGGCTTATTGTCACTCCACCCCCGCGACGACTAATGAAGACGACTACTAGCGCTGCTGAAGGAGCCGCTCCCATGCACACCATTCCGGTTAACGGACCATCCCCCTACGAGGTCACGATCGGCAGTGGGCTCAGTGCTGCGATGATTGAGCGCACCGCCAGTATTGGTGCGGCGAAGGTGGCGATTATCCACCAGCCGCCGCTGTCCCAAGCTGCCCGCAAACTCGCTGAGCAAGCCAGCACACAGGGCCTCGAGGCCACCCCGGTCGAGGTTCCCGATGCCGAGGCTGCCAAGCAGCTTGATGTATTGGCACGTCTGTGGGATGTGTTCGGTGACGCTGGGTTTAGCCGCCGCGATGCAGTCATCGGCCTCGGCGGCGGTGCCGTCACAGATTTGGCGGGTTTTGCTGCGGCAACGTGGATGCGCGGCATCCCGGTTATTCAGGCTCCGACGACGCTGCTGGCGATGGTTGATGCTGCCGTGGGCGGGAAGACAGGTATCAACACAGCCGCAGGAAAGAACCTCGTTGGGGCGTTCCACGAGCCGGATTCAGTCTTCGTCGACCTGGATCACCTGCGCACGCTGCCCGAAGATGAGATCATCGCTGGCTCCGCAGAAATCATCAAGACTGGTTTCATCCACGATCCACGCATCATCGAGCACTATCTAGCGGACCCCGCCGCTTGCCTCAAACCGGAAGGCCTGCTTCCTGAACTCATCGAGCGGTCCATTGCCGTCAAGGCGCACGTGGTGGGCCAGGACTTGAAGGAGTCCGGTCTGCGCGAAACCCTCAATTACGGCCATACCTTCGGCCACGCTGTGGAACGCCGCGAAAATTACTCGTGGCGCCACGGCCGTGCTGTGGCTGTGGGCATGATGTTTATTGCGCACCTGTCCCACGCTCGGGGGCTAATCGACGCCACCCTCGTCGCCACCCACCGAGACATCCTCACCCGGATTGGGCTGCCCACCACCTATGAGCAGGGCCACTTCGAGGAGTTGCTCGACGGCATGCGGCACGACAAGAAGAACCGCGAGGGTCGCATCCGCTTCGTCGCGCTCACTGGTATTGGGCAAACAACCCGCCTAGAAGACGCCACAGAAGAGGAGTTGCGCGCAGCTTACGCGCAACTGGCCTCGTAGAGTTTCAGCTGACCCCCTGAAGTTTAAGGAGCGCACACCATGACCATCCTCGTTCTCAACGGCCCCAACCTGAACCGTTTGGGGAAGCGCCAGCCGGAGATTTACGGCAGCGAAAGCCTAGCGGATATCGAAAGCCAAGTGCGCGCCGCGGCGGGGGAGGAAGAGATCGTCTTCTTCCAGTCCAACCATGAGGGTGAACTCATCGAGCAAGTGCATCGAGCCGCCGACGAAGGCTGGCCCGTGATCATCAACCCAGGCGGCTTTACCCACACGTCGGTGGCGCTACGAGATGCCTTGGCGGAGGTAGCCGATGGCGCCGGTTTCGTCGAGGTTCACCTCTCCAACGTGCATGCACGCGAGGCTTTCCGCCAACACTCTTACCTCAGTCCACTCGCGCGCGGTGTTATCGCAGGGCTGGGCTCGTATGGCTACGTCGCGGCACTGGGGTACCTGCTGGCAAATTAGCTATCATGGAGTATCGCTTGAAAATGAATGGAGTGGTTCTCTCATGGCATTAGCCGATACTCGTTATAGCAACCGTCGCCGTAAGCTTATGACCGAGCTGTCCGGCCAGCGTATTGACGCCATTATTGTTACCCACTTGACGCACGTGCGCTACCTGACAGGTTTTTCCGGCTCGAATGGCGGTTTGTTGCTCCGCAAGGATCTCTCCGCGCTCATGGCAACTGATGGCCGCTACACCACCCAGATTGCCCAGGAAGTCCCGGATATCGAAGCCAGCCTTGGCCGCGATGTGGGCCCGCACCTGTTGGAAAAGGTATCCGATGATCTGCGGGTTGGCTACGAGGCGGACTATGTCACTGTCGCACAACTCGAGCGTCTGGAGAAGGCAAAGCCCGAAGGCGTAACGCTGGTACCCGTCAGCGGGGTGATTGAGAAGATTCGCCTGGTCAAGGACAACATTGAACTCCAGAAACTGGAAGAAATTGCCGCTTTGGCAAACCAGGCGCTTACCGAGCTCATCGAGGCTGGTGAGGTAGCTGCTGGCCGCACGGAGCGACAGGTCGCTGCTGACCTGGAATACCGCATGCGCATGCTCGGTTCGGAGCGCGTGAGCTTTGACACCATCGTGGCCTCCGGCGAAAACTCCGCTAAGCCGCACCATGGTGCAGATGACCGTGAGCTGCGCAAGGGTGACTTGGTCACGATTGATTTCGGCGCTCACCTGCGCGGTTTTAACTCCGACTGCACACGCACCTTTGTCATCGGTGAGGTCACCGACTTCGCCCGCGAGATCTATAACGTCGTGCTGCGGGCCCAGGAAGCAGGCGTCAAGGCTGCGGTGCCGGGCGCGAAGCTTGTCGACGTCGACGCGGCCTGCCGCGACATCATTACCGAGGCCGGCTATGGCGAGTACTTCGTCCACTCCACCGGCCACGGCATCGGGCTTGACGTGCACGAAGGCCCCTCCGCAGCAAAGACCGGGAAGGGCGAGTTGGCTGAAGGTATGACGCTGACCATCGAGCCAGGCATTTACGTTCCGGGCAAGGGCGGTGTTCGTATCGAGGACAGCCTCTTCATTACCTCCGGTGCGCCGAAGATCATTACGCCCTACCCGAAGGAACTTCAGGTGCTGTAGCCAGCACCCCTTCGCTCCGCTGGTGCCGTGCGTACGGTATGCTTAGACACTGTTTTCATAGTTTCGACTACAAGTAATTTGGGAGAGTCATTTCATGGCAGATACCACTGATTTCAAGAACGGTCTCGTTCTGAAGATCGACAACAAGCTGCAGCAGATTGTTGAGTTTCAGCATGTGAAGCCGGGCAAGGGCCCAGCTTTCGTGCGTACCAAGCTCAAGGACGTGGTCTCTGGCAAGGTAACGGACAAGACTTTCAACGCTGGCGTGAAGGTGGAGACCGCTAACGTCGACCGCCGCGACATGACCTACCTGTACAACGATGGCCAGAACTACGTGGTCATGGATGATAAGACCTACGAGCAGTACGAGCTGCCATTTGACAAGTTCGGCGACGCCGGCAAGTTCCTTTTGGAAAACATGCGCGTCCAGGTCTCCTTCCACGACGGTGAGGCTCTGTTCGGTGAGCTGCCGATCTCCGTTGACCTGAAGGTGGAGCACACTGAGCCGGGCCTGCAGGGTGACCGCTCCAGCGGCGGCACTAAGCCGGCGACGCTCGAGACCGGTGCTGAGATCCAGGTTCCGTTGTTCATTGAGACCGGTAACACCCTCAAGATCGATACCCGTACTGGCGAGTACCTGTCTCGCGTTAACAACTAAGATGACCCAGCCAGAGCCTAACTATAAGCGTCACACGGCGCGCTACCGTGCGCGCCGCCGAGCCGCAGATATCCTCTTCGAGGCAGAGTCTCGCGATGTTGATCCGGTAGCAATCGTGGAGGACCGCGTCGAGCTTGCCCGCGATCCGGAAAATGGTGTGGCGCCGATCGCTGAGTACACCCGCGAGATCGTCAGCGGCGCAGCTGAAGAGTTGGACGCTATCGATGACGCCATCGCCCGCTACCTTTCCAGCGAATGGTCCCTCGAGCGCATCCCTGCTGTTGACCGCGCGATCATGCGCGTAGCGGTATGGGAAATCCTCTTCAACGCGGATGTTCCCAACGCGACTGCGCTCGTCGAAGGCGTAGAGCTTGCCTCGGAGTACTCCAATGACAAGGCCGCGCCCTACATCCACGCGGTGCTGGATGACGTCATCCAAGCCCAGTCCGCGGATAGCCCGATGGCCTCGGCCTCTGCCGAGGACTCTGAGGAGCCCGCTGAGACTGCGGAAACGGAAAGGGACACCGAATAGAACCCCACCGCTAGCGTTAGCTGTTTCGCTAGCTCTCTTCAGAAAACTCCGGCCAGCTATCCTTTGTGAACTGGTCGGAGCTTTGTCTTGGACGGGTTCAAATAGAAAACTGCCCTAGTTGACGAAGTTATTGCCAGATCTTGAGTCAGAGGCAATAACTTTGGCAACTAGGGCAGTTGCGTCGGTGGTTGCAGTGCAGCGCGCTAGAGCAGCGAAGAGAGGAAATCCTTCGTGCGCTGGTGCTGCGGGTTGTCCAAGACCTGCTCCGGGGTGCCGGTTTCGACGACGCCGCCGCCATCCATGAAGACAATGGTGTCGGCGACCTCCCGGGCAAAGCCCATCTCGTGGGTAACAACGAGCATGGTCATGCCATCAGCGGCAAGCTCCTTCATGACGCGGAGAACCTCACCGACGAGCTCGGGGTCGAGGGCGGAAGTGGGCTCGTCGAAGAGCATCAGCTTCGGGTCCATGGCAACCGCACGGGCAATGGCGACACGCTGCTGCTGACCACCAGACAGTTGCACCGGGTAGGCCTCCGCCTTGTGCGCGAGGCCAACCTTTTCCAGCAGCTCCATGGCCTTCTTCTTGGCTTGCTCTGGGTTCTGCTTCTTTACTTGGACCGGTGCCTCGATGATGTTTTCCAGCACGGTGCGGTGGCTAAACAGGTTGAACTGTTGGAAGACCATGCCGATATCCTGGCGCTGGGCGGCGGCTTCCTTCTCGGAGATCTCATAGAGCACGCCGTTGCGCTCGCGGAAACCGATGAGCTCGCCGTCGATGTAGAGTCGGCCGGCCGTGACCTTCTCTAAGTGATTGCAGCAGCGCAGGAAGGTGGACTTGCCGGAACCGGAGGGACCCAAGAGACAGGTGACCTCGCCGGGCATGACGGTGAGGTCGATTCCTTTAAGAACCTCGAGCTGGCCGAAGGATTTGTGCACATTCTGCGCGGAGATCATGGGGGTGGTCATTAGTTCTTTACCTCCGGGATGACAGAG
The DNA here is from genome assembly GCF_039907205.1 of Corynebacterium sp. c25Ua_47. Classification (NCBI taxonomy): domain Bacteria; kingdom Bacillati; phylum Actinomycetota; class Actinomycetes; order Mycobacteriales; family Corynebacteriaceae; genus Corynebacterium; species Corynebacterium sp. c25Ua_47. The sequence goes on from NZ_JASBOH010000001.1 coordinate 428,231, forward strand.
ACGTTGCGGGGGATAGTTCCTTCGGCATCCGCTAGCGCGGCCAGCTGGCGGCCGGTGAGCTCGCGGGTGGCGCCGCGCTCAAAGCGGCGCTCCAGGAAGTACTGGCCCACCATGAGCAGAGAGGTGATGGCCAGGTACCACGTCGCGGCCACCATCAGAAGTGGAATGGGCTCGAAGAGCGCAGCGGAGATATCCGTAGCGCGGCCAAAGATTTCGGCGGTGTAGGGAATGGCAACCACAAGGGAGGAAGTCTTGAGCAGAGAAATGAACTCATTGCCGGTCGGCGGGATGATGATGCGGATAGCCTGCGGCAGCACCGTGCGGCGCATGGTCATCCACCAGCCCATTCCCAGGGCCTTGCTGGCTTCCTTCTGGCCTTCCGGAACGGAGGAGATACCGGAGCGGACGATCTCCGCCATGTATGCGGCTTCGTTGAGGCCCAAGCCCAAGACGGAAAGAAGGAATGCGTTATTGAGAACCTCGGTGAGGGAAATCTCCGCGAATCCTAGGTTGATGGATTGGTAGAGGGCTGAAAGTAGACCCCAGAAAACGAGCTGTACGTAGATTGGCGTGCCACGGAAGAGCCACAGGAAGACCCACGACACGCCTCCCAGCACAGGGTTGGGGGACATGCGCATCACCGCGAGGGCAGCGCCGCCCACGACGCCGATGATCATCGCCAGAATCGTAATGGCAATGGTGTGCAGTGCAGCGGTGGCAATCCGAGTATCGAAAAGATACTGGAAATACGTTCCCCATCCGAAGGCCTCGTTGCGTGCCGAGGAGATGATGAACCACACTGCAAGCAGCGCGAGGAGGGTAGCGAAGACCCAGCGCCAAGGGTGGCGCAGTGGGCGAGCTTCGATCTTTTCTGGGGTAGTCGAAGCCGACGACTCCGACGCTGCCGGGAGAGAGGAGTTAGTCATTGATCGGCCTTTCATTAATCATTGCGTGCTCGACGAGGCCCTCGTCGACGCCCCACTTATTGAGTATCTCTGCATAGGCTCCGGTGTCGATGAGGTGTTGGAGTGCCGCGGCCACGGCGGGGCCGAGGTCAGAATCCTTGGGCACGGCGAAGCCGTAGGGTGCCGCGTCGAACATTTCGCCGACCATGGACATACGTCCATCTGAGCGGTTGACAGCCCAGGCAGAAACGGGGGAGTCCGCTGAGAGAGCATCAGCGCGCCCCATCAGGACCGCTAGGGCGGCATTGTCGCTCGTGTCATAGGGAAGAATGGTCAGGTCGCCGTCGCAGGCTTCCTGCTTGGGGCGCAGATCGTCGGTCTCCGACACCGTGGTGCGCTGGACCGCGACGGTGAGGCCACAGGGGTTGGATGGGTCCACCTCATTGGGGCCATCGGTGAGTTTCGCCCACTGAATGCCGGCGTAGAGAATATCGACGAAATCGAAGTTCTCGCGCCGCTCATCGGTATCGGTGAATCCGGAACCGCCGAGATCAATTTGTCCGGCTTGGACCGCCGGTAGAATCATAGAGAAGTCTTGCTCCACCGGCTGAAATTCAAGCCCCAATACTTGGGCGACGGCATTGGCCAAGTCCATCTCTAGGCCGATGATTGAGCCGTCGGAATCCTTGAATTCGAAAGGTGTAAAAGGCGGGTTCGTGCCTACGGTGAGGACGCCATCGGCGTCCTCGTACATTGCGGCAATCTCGGGAACTTCGTCCACGTTGGGCGCGGACCAGCCTTCCGGCAGCGCCGGCTCCTCGTTGGTGACACAGCCGGAGAGGGCCGCGGATGCTAGCAACCCGGCAGCGCCCACGATGGCCGTTTTCTTTCTCATGCTTTAACTCTCTTGGTAGCTAGCGGCTTTGCGCCGGTCCACAACGATGAAAATGGCCACGATAATGCCACCAATCGCGAACATAAGCAGGATCAGTGGTGTGGAGGCGTCTTGGTCAGCGCCCCACGGCCACAACGCACGCAGGGAGCCAAGCATGAAACCAGCCATGGCTGCAAGGGTGACATCGCGGTGATTATCCAGCAGGTAGTTCAACACCTTGACGAAAGCTGCGAGGCCACACACCGCGCCGAGTGCGAAGACACCCACGACGATCATGTTGCGGTCCGAGACCGCGCCAATGATTGGTGCGTAAAGTCCCATCGTCAGCAAAATGAGGGAGCCTGACACACCGGGAAGAACGAGCGCGCACACAGCCACCATGGCCGCTAGGAAGACGACGATCAGGCTGGGGTCTTCCACTGGGGTGGAGGTGAAGCCGGTGACGAAGAAGATTGCGACGGCGGCGATAACAAGCGCGGCGATGGACGCGGGTGAAACGCGCGACATCATGCTCAGCGGCACGATGATAGACACGGCGACCATGCCGAGGAAGAGCGCGCTGGATAGCGAAACCTGGCCCTCCACAAAGTTATGGAGGATCGTGGAGAAGCCGAAAACGGCGGCGAACATGCCGACGGCTACGGAGACGAGGAAGCCCCATTCGACCTTCTTGAAACGGCCGGAGATGAGATCATTGGCGTTATGCAAAGCGCGCTCATAGATGCCGACGATGAGCGCAACGGTGCCGCCGGAGATTCCGGGGACTAACTCGGCCATGCCAATAAGGGCGCCGCGAATGGCGTTGAAAAGATAATGCATAAACCGAAAGTAACCTTGACTGTCTACCCGGTGGGATTGCCGTGCCGGGAAGAGCGGGTGAGCAGATGACTTTTTATTCTCTCACCTCAACGCAGGCTTATGCAAACTATTCAATCAGTAGAAGGATATACGCCTTTTACATCGGCAGGCGCTTGGATACTTCGCCGTAGATCGATCCCAGGATGGCGAAGACAGTGAGGCCGACGAGGCCGTCGAGAAGCACTGCGTAGAAATTATTCAGCTGAGGATCGTTGGAGGAAGCCGTGGACTTGCGCAGTTCTTGATAGTAAGAAGATCCTTCAACCTTGGTGGATATCTGCTTGTCCGCGCTAGATTCGGCAGCAGTAGCAGCGGCGGTGCCGCCTACGGTGAGGGCAATGGCGGTGCTCACAGCGATGATAGTGCGACGCATGGCGACGGGTTCCTTTCCGTTGAAAACGCTAACACCCCACAACAGGCTCTGTCGTGGGGTGGAATTGTGCCCCTGGTGAGACTCGAACTCACACTACACGGGTTTTGAATCCGTTGCCTCTGCCAATTGGGCTACAGGGGCGCACAAGCAACGATACTAGCGCAGCGGACCAATTCGAACCTAATTGCCTGCCTGTGGCCCTCGACGGTGTCATTGAGCGCAACACGTTAGGATGGGCCGGGTGACTACTTCTCAGCCTCGACTCCTGCTCATTGATGGCCACTCCATGGCCTTTCGCGCATTTTATGCACTGCCCGCAGAGAACTTCTCCACCTCGGGCGGTCAGCACACTAATGCGGTGTATGGCTTTCTTTCCATGTTGGCGAACATTCTGACTGAGGAAAAGCCGGACTTTGTCGCGGTGGCCTTCGATGTGGGGCGAAAGACCTTCCGCACGGAGATGTTCCCCGAGTATAAGGCGCAGCGTGAAGCCGCCCCCGAAGAGTTCCGCGGCCAGGTCGAGCTCATCCGTGAGGTTTTGGAGACGCTTGGAATCACTACGCTGTCGCGCGATAACTTCGAAGCTGACGACATCGTGGCGACGTTGTCCACTCAGGCCGGCGCGAATTATGAGACCTTCCTGGTCACTGGTGACCGCGACTATTTGCAGCTTGTCGACGACTCCACGACCGTCCTCTATCCCATGCGCGGAGTCTCCAAGCTGCACCGCTTTACCCCGGAGGCAGTAGAAGAGAAGTATGGCCTCAGCCCCGAGCAATACCCAGATTTCGCAGCCCTGCGCGGGGACCCCTCCGATAACCTGCCGTCTGTCCCGAAGGTAGGGGAGAAGACCGCCACGAAGTGGATTACGCAGTACGGCTCTTTGGATGGCCTCATCGAGCACGCCGAGGAGATTAAGGGCGTGGCGGGGCAAAACTTTCGCGATCGCATCGAGCAGGTCAAGCTCAACCGACAGCTCACGCAAATGGTGACGGATATGGACCTCGAGGTCGGCCCGGCGGACCTCGGCTTTAAGGGTGCCGTGGCTAGCGAGGTGGCAGCTCGCTTCGATGAATTGGAATTCGGCACGAATCTGCGCGAGCGGGTTCTCAACGCCGTACCGCATGACGCAGCGGCTGAAGCTGCGGCGGCTGAGGAGGCACCAGACGTATCGGTGACCGTGGTAAACACTCCGCTGGCTGAGTGGCTCGAAGACAAAGAACACGTAGCGGTCTTCGTGCAAGGCGACGGAACACCGGGCGCGGGTGATGCCGCCGCACTAGCACTCGTCGATTCCTCCTTCGAGGGACTCCAGATTGAATTGGCGGACCTGGACGCGGCCGATGACGCCGCACTGGCTGCCTGGTTGGAATCGGATGCGCCGAAGTACCTCCACGAGGCAAAGGCGGCATGGCATATGTTGTCCGGCCGGGGAATCGAGCTGCAAGGAATTGCCCACGACACCGCTCTCGCCGCCTATATCTTGCGGCCGGGCCAGCGCACCTACGCCTTGACGGATGTGTACCAGCGCCATCTGCAGAAGTCTCTCGGGGCCGCCACGGAGCAGCTCTCCCTCTTGGATGACAATCAGCTTGCGGAACAGGCCGGCGCCATCATGGAGCTCGCGGCAGAGTTGACGAGTCAACTGCAGGAGATTGATTCCTTCGAGCTTTATACCGACCTTGAGCTGCCTCTGGTGAGCATCCTGGCGCGCATGGAAGCCGCGGGCATCGCAGTGGACCGAGACGTCTTAGAGACGCAGCGCGATGCCTTCATCGAGCAGGTTAACGAGCAGGAGCGCGCTGCCCGTGAGTTGGCTGGCGACGACTCCCTCAACCTGAACTCCCCGAAGCAGCTGCAGGCAGTGCTGTTTGAGACCTTCGATATGCCAAAGACGAAGAAGACCAAGACGGGCTATTCCACCGCGGCTAAGGAAATCGAGCAGCTCGCTGCTACCCACCCGCACCCCTTCTTGGATCACCTGCTGGCGCACCGCGAGTACCAGAAGATGAAAACGACGCTGGAGGGGCTCATCAAGACCGTCCAGCCGGATGGCCGCATCCACACCACGTTCAACCAGACTGTGACTTCAACGGGCCGGTTGTCCTCCACGGAGCCGAACCTGCAAAACATTCCGGTGCGCACGGAGGCGGGGCGCCAGATCCGCTCGGCCTTTGTCGTGGGCGAAGGCTATGAAACCCTGATTACGGCGGACTACTCGCAGATCGAGATGCGCGTTATGGCGCACCTGTCTGCTGATCCGGGCCTTATCGAGGCCTACCGTGAGGGCGAGGATCTGCACAACTACGTCGGCTCCAAGGTCTTTGACGTTCCGGTGGATGAGGTCACGCCGGAGCTGCGCCGCCGCGTCAAAGCCATGTCCTATGGCCTTGTGTATGGTCTTTCCGCTTATGGTCTGTCGCAGCAGCTAGGTATCCCGGCACGTGAAGCCAAGGAGATCATGGAGAGCTATTTCGAACGCTTCGGTGGCGTGAAGCGCTATCTCGATGAGGTTGTCGTGCAGGCCCGCAAGGATGGCTACACCTCCACGGTCTTCGGGCGCCGCCGCTATCTACCGGAGCTCAACTCCGATAACCGTGTGGCGCGCGAAAACGCCGAGCGTGCGGCCCTCAATGCGCCCATCCAGGGCACAGCGGCAGACATCATCAAGGTCGCCATGATCCGCGTGGACAAGGCTTTGGAAGGCATGGCTTCGCGCGTGCTCCTCCAAGTTCACGACGAACTCGTCGTGGAGGTGGCGACAGGTGAAACCGAGGAAGTCCAGCGCATCCTCGAACACGAGATGGACAAGGCTATCGAGTTGACCGTGCCCCTCGAAGTCTCCGTGGGCGTGGGCAAGAACTGGGATGCCGCAGCGCACTAGGGAGCGCTTTAGGGATTTAAGTCAAGCCCACCGCGCGCTCGTCCTCGGTGGGCGTGCGGCGCTCCACCAAGCACCCGGCGAGGAGATCGAAGGGAGTTTGTCCCAGCAGTAGGACGCTCAATCCGAGGATGGCCAAAATGGTTGCCTCAACATAGGGGAGTCCTGTCAGTGCAACAAGGGTGAGGAGTAGCCAGCTGTTGCGAATTGCAGCGCTGGCGATGCCGGGACGCTCGGCGATGACCTCCAGCTTCAGCGACCACTTGCCCAGGGAGGTTTGCTTGGTCGCCTCTGCCCACACCCGGTAGACGTAGAAGACGAGGGCGAGGGCGACGATGTCATATATGGCGCCCGCCCTGCCTGTGAGTGCGGCATCGGTGCTGAGGTTGATGAGCCACTTGAGCACCACGATGACGGCGGCGGCGAGGAAAGCGTCGATCCACCACGCCACCGTGCGGCGCAGAAAAATCCCGAGGCGTTCTAAAAGCATGGCTGCCAGCTTAGTTCGCTGCGGCCGGCAAACTCCGCAACAGGGTGGGCGGTGCCGGCCTAGCGCGCTTCGCAGACGAAGATGGCGGTACCGGGGAAAATGGCTCCCCTTTCAGGAGACCACTGGCCCCAAGTGATGTCGAGGCCCTCTGGCCACTCGGGCTCGATGAGGTTGTAAATTTCAAATGAACCACGCACCTGGAGCGCTCGCACCCAATCGCCCATCGTGCGGTGAAACTCAGCATAGGTGAGCTCGCCGTTGGCATCCTGCTCGAGGTAGGCGCGCTCGAAATAGGACAGCTGTGCAGTGAGGTCCTGTGGATCATCGGGGAAGACCCAACGCATGGGGTGTGGCACAGAAAAGACGAAGCGGCCACGAGGGCGCAGAACGCGGTGAACTTCGTACAGTGCCTGGTCAAGGTCGGCTACGAAGGGAAGGGCCCCGAAGGCAGAAAAAGCGATGTCAAAGACTTTATCGCGATAGGGAAGCGCCAGGGCATCTGCTTGAACGAGCGGTAGGCCAGTCTCGGCATGGGAGAGCATTCCAGGCGAGAGATCGAAGCCCGTCGCAAAGCGCGCGCGTCCTTGCAACCACTGCGTGCACGGCGCGGAGCCGCAGCCGAGCTCGAGGACGGTAGCGGAGGAGACGTCGCCAAGCAGCTGCGCTTCAGCCTCATGCAGCATTTCCGGACACCAGTAGAAAGAGGATAGATACTCGGGATGATCTGCGTGGTAGGAGTCGGCGTCATCATCCCAGAAATTACGATTGGCTGCGGATGCAGAAAACGATGCTGAAGACATTCTTCCTTTCCCAATTCTTTTTCCATGTCGTATTTGCCGTTTTAGCTGCGAGGATGTAGGGTTGTACGGGCGTGTCTATGACTCGGGACGCGCTGGGCTACTGTAGGAGAGCTTGGCACGGCTGCGAGTCGGGATTGGAATCCATCTTAAGCCTTGCGTATTTACGCTGCTTAATGACGCTTTTCAAGAGACGCGTAACTGTCCAATTACGATCTCCTACGTTTATTCGGAGCATAACTACATGCCAACTTCTAACACCCCTCAGGTTGCGATCAACGACATCGGAACCGCAGAGGACTTCCTCGCAGCTGTCGACGCCACCATCAAGTACTTCAACGATGGTGACATCGTCGAGGGCACCGTGGTCAAGGTTGACCACGACGAGGTCCTGCTCGACATCGGTTACAAGACCGAAGGCGTCATCCCGTCCCGCGAGCTCTCCATCAAGCACGACGTCAACCCGGATGAGGTTGTCGAGGTCGGCGACGAGATCGACGCTCTTGTTCTCACCAAGGAGGACAAGGAAGGCCGTCTGATCCTGTCCAAGAAGCGCGCACAGTACGAGCGCGCTTGGGGCGCCGTCGAAGAGCTGCACGCCAAGGAGGAGCCGGTTACCGGTACCGTCATCGAGGTTGTCAAGGGTGGTCTCATCCTGGACATCGGCCTCCGTGGCTTCCTCCCGGCTTCCCTCGTTGAGATGCGCCGCGTTCGCGACCTGGAGCCGTACATCGGCCAGGAGCTCGAGGCCAAGATCATCGAGCTGGACAAGCAGCGCAACAACGTTGTCCTGTCTCGCCGCGCATACCTCGAGCAGACCCAGTCCGAGGTCCGCTCCGAGTTCCTGCACCAGCTGCAGAAGGGCCAGGTCCGCAAGGGCGTTGTCTCCTCCATCGTCAACTTCGGCGCCTTCGTCGATCTCGGCGGTGTCGACGGCCTGGTTCACGTTTCCGAGCTGTCCTGGAAGCACATCGACCACCCGTCCGAGGTTGTCACCGTGGGCGACGAGGTTACCGTCGAGGTTCTCGACGTCGACCTGGACCGCGAGCGCGTGTCCCTGTCCCTGAAGGCAACCCAGGAGGATCCGTGGCGCGTCTTCGCCCGCACCCACGCTGTGGGCCAGATCGTCCCGGGCAAGGTCACCAAGCTCGTTCCGTTCGGCGCCTTCGTTCGCGTCGAGGAGGGCATCGAGGGCCTCGTCCACATCTCCGAGCTGGCTCAGCGCCACGTGGAGGTTCCGGACCAGGTTGTCAACGTTGGCCAGGAAGTCATGGTCAAGGTCATCGACATCGACCTCGAGCGTCGCCGCATCTCCCTGTCCGTTAAGCAGGCAGACGAGGACTACACCGACGAGTTCGATCCGTCCAAGTACGGCATGGCTGACTCCTACGACGAGCAGGGCAACTACGTGTTCCCGGAGGGCTTCGACCCGGAGACCAACGAGTGGCTCGAGGGCTACGACGAGCAGCGCCAGGCTTGGGAGGCTCGCTACGCCGAGTCCGAGCGTCGCTTCAACCTGCACACCGCTCAGATCGAGCGCAACCGTGCTGCAGCCGCTGAGGCCGCCGAGTCCGCTGCCAACTCCAACTACTCTTCCGAGTCTCAGGATGCAGCTCCGGCATCCGATTCTCAGGCAGAGGTTGGCGGCTCCCTCGCATCCGACGAGCAGCTCGCTGCTCTTCGCGACAAGCTCGCTGGCAACTAAGGACATTGCTTCTTAGGAAAGGCCGTCTTTTCCCGCTGGGGGAGAGGCGGCCTTTCGCGTATCCTAAGCCGGTATGAAACTGATTGGACTTACCGGCGGAATCGGCAGCGGAAAATCCACCGTAGCGCAGCTCCTCGTGCAGGAAGGCTGGGTACTGGTCGATGCAGACCGCATCGCCCGTGACATCGTTGAGCCAGGCCAGCCGGCACTCACTGAGCTGGCGGAGGCCTTTGGGCAGGACATTCTGCTCCCCGATGGGAGCCTTGATCGCGGTCTCTTGGCCTCCCGCGCTTTTGCCAGCGCCGAGAAAACCGCTGTTCTCAACTCCATTACCCACCCGCGTATCCAGGAAGAAACCCAGGCACGCTTCGAGGCAGCGCGCCAAGGCGGTGCCGAGTTCGTGGTTTATGACATGCCGCTCCTCGTCGATAAAGGGCTCCACGGAGACATGGACGCCACCATCGTCGTCGACGTCGACGCAGAGGAGCGAGTACGCCGACTAGTCGAGTACCGCGGCCTGGAGGAAACCGATGCACGCCGCCGCATAGCCGCGCAGCTCCCCGACGATGTGCGCCGTGCCGCCGCCGACTTCGTCATTGATAACAACGGCCCCCGCGAAGCGCTCGATGGGCAGGTCGCGGGGGTCGTCGAGAAGCTGCGTGCACTCCTAGGCTCACCCGATAGCTAAGAATCTCTTTCTAACTATCGCGTTGCTACGACGTCTGAGACGGCGATGTGGTCATTGTTTTCCATGTCTTCACCCACAAAATCGAGGTCCGTGCGCATAAGCATGGTGTTGTAGTCGCGCCACGACGTTAGCGTGTAATACAGGTGCTGATCATCCTGGTTTGGCAGCACGAAGGGCGCGTAGGTGTCGTTGAGAGGTTCGCCGCTGACGACCTTTGTGGTCTCGGCGCTGACTAGCATGCGGCGTGGCGACCACGGTCCCTCTGGACTATCCGCAGTGCGCATGACGATGCCTTCACCTTCCACCCCGTACATGGTGACGAACTTGCCCAAGTACTGGTTGTAGGCGACGGAGAGCTCTGAGACCTTACCGTCAAGCACTTCGCTAGCTTGTGCGGGGTCCTTTACCCAGGAGCCATCAGAGTAGTAGCTGAAGGCACGTTCGTTGGGGAATTCCGACTTTGGTGCGCGCGATAGGTAAGCGGGGCCGCGGCGGCCGTTGCCCGTGGTGAAGCGGTAGACATAGTCCCCGTGTTCGATGTAGGCCGATTGCTGTAGTTTCTCAAAACCGGCGCGATAGTTGGCCCCGCCAGGGATGGGCGCGTTCGCACCGTGGCTAGCGTTGGTGCGTGTGGCCTCCGGAACCGCGCGCCACGTGACTCCGCCATCGGTGGACTTCACCGTCGCGGCATAGTTGGTGGACCAGCCTGTGTTCGGGTCGTGCCACGAGCGCACGGACATGTAGTCAACGTAATGCACGCCGTCAACAACGATGCCCGCGGTGGGGATCGTGGTGCGCTCACCGTTGGTATCGGCATCCCCAACCTTTTGTGAAGGAATGAACTCCTTTGCCCGGCCATTGTCGGACCAGCCGCCAGTAGTCAGTGCCTCCTCGAGACGCAGGCCGTCGCCATAATCGTGGTCCGTCGTGCGCAACAGGAGGTTAGAACGCCAACCATCGCCCTCGCCGACGCAGTCCATGGAGTCACCGAAGACGTAGTAGGAATGACCTGTGTCATCAGAGTAGGCGATGCCCAGATCGGTCCCGGAGATGCCAAACTTTTGATCCGTGCGGTTGGGTGAACCGGAACCGGTGATCAGCTGCATGATCTGGGTGGGCCCGCCAGTGATTTGGCGCTGGTTATAGTTGCTGCGCTGCCCATTCGCAGGCTCTCCCGGCTTTCCCGAACGGGAGGAGCTGCCGAAGAGCGCATCGAGCCCACCGAGAGAGGATCCACCGGCTGGACCGGAAGCCTTCGGAGTGGAGGTAAAGCTACCAGACTTCGAGTAGGGTGTGCACGGCGCGGCGAAGGCCGAGGGTGTCTGGGTTAGTACGGCGAGGGGGAGCAGCCCGGCAATCGTCAGGGTGCTGGCAAGGGAACGGAACTTCATGCCAGCCGATTCTAAAGGAAGGCAGGAACTTTTAAAGGATATGGCGGGTAAAATTTACCTGCTGCTCTCATCCCGTTCATGTAAGCGGTTTATTCTCCCCCTTCATGGGAACCTGGGACGTTGGGCCTTTTGATAATCATGCCGCGTGCGAAGTGCTCGCGGATATTCGTGACGGTTCCTTCGACCTCGATGCATTCAAAAAGAGCTGTGTGGATTCGCCCATTGATATCGACGACGCCGAGATTGTCATCGCCTTGGGAGCGCTGGCCACGGCGCCGGCCGACAAGCTGCCCCCGGGGATCAGCACTGACGCTGTCAAGGCGCTGCGCACACCGCAGACCCGGGCGTGGTTGCGCAAGCGGATCAACACGGCGATGGAGCCGGACAAATCCGCAATCTATGCGCTCTGGGAGACCACCGGTGAGCTTGAGCTGTGGCTGCGCACCACGCGTGCGGCGCTGCCCTAAGCCGCTGTCCTAGCAGGTTTCGTCCGCGCCGCGTTAGACTGGTCGGCATGGCTTTTGCTGCTGAACACCCTATCCTGCCGGTCTCTGAACACCGCCCAGTCGGCGAAGTTGAGCGCCGCTCGGCCGAGTTTCGTGTTGAGTCCGAGTACCAGCCCGCCGGTGACCAACCTGCGGCGATCGCGGAACTCAACGAACGCCTCAACCGCGGAGAGCGCGACGTCGTCCTCATGGGTGCCACGGGCACCGGTAAGTCAGCGACCGCTGCGTGGCTCATTGAACAGCAGCAGCGCCCGACACTGGTGATGGCACCAAATAAAACACTGGCAGCACAGCTGGCAAATGAGCTGCGCCAACTCCTGCCACACAACGCGGTTGAGTATTTCGTATCCTATTACGACTACTACCAACCGGAGGCCTATATCGCGCAGACGGACACCTACATTGAGAAAGATTCCTCTATCAACGAGGACGTGGAGCGCCTGCGCCACTCGGCAACGTCGGCCCTGCTCTCTCGCCGTGATGTCGTCGTCGTCTCCTCAGTGTCCTGCATCTATGGCCTTGGCACCCCGCAGTCCTACCTTGACCGCTCCGTCGTGCTCGAGGAAGGGGAGGAAATTGACCGCGATCGCTTCCTGCGTCTGCTCGTCGATATTCAGTATGAGCGCAATGACGTGGGCTTTACGCGCGGAACCTTCCGCGCCAAGGGCGATACCGTGGATATCATCCCCGCCTACGAAGAGCGTGCGGTACGCATCGAGTTCTTTGGTGATGACGTGGACGAGCTCTATTACATCCATCCGCTCACGGGTGATGTTCTGGAGCGGGTCGATGAGGTGCGGATTTTTCCCGCGACCCACTACGTAGCAGGCCCAGAGCGTATGGCCCGTGCCATTGAGGACATCAAGGAGGAGCTCGCGGAGCGCCTCGCCGAGCTGGAGAACCGCGGCAAGTTGCTCGAAGCGCAGCGCCTGCGCATGCGTACCGAATACGACCTCGAGATGATTGAGCAGGTGGGCTTTTGCTCCGGCATTGAGAACTACTCGCGCCACGTTGATGGCCGCCCCGCCGGTTCCGCGCCGGCGACGCTCTTGGATTTTTTCCCAGAGGACTTCCTCACCATCATCGATGAGTCTCACGTGACCGTCCCGCAGATCGGCGGCATGTTTGAGGGCGATATGGCGCGCAAGCGCAACCTCGTGGAGTTTGGCTTCCGTCTTCCTTCTGCCGTAGACAACCGGCCGTTGACCTTCGATGAGTTTGAGGAGCGCGTCGGCCAAACCGTCTACATGTCGGCCACACCGGGCGATTTCGAAATGACGGCTTCCGGCGGCGAGTTCGTGGAACAGGTTATTCGCCCCACCGGCCTCGTAGACCCCAAGGTGACGGTCAAGCCCACCAAGGGCCAGATTGATGATCTCATCGATGAGGTTCGCGCCCGTACCGCGAAGCAGGAGCGCGTCCTAGTCACGACCTTGACCAAACGTATGGCGGAGGACCTCACAGATTACTTGCTGGAACACGGCATCAAGGTGCGCTACCTCCACTCGGATATTGACACGCTCCAGCGCGTGGAGCTGTTGCGCCAGCTGCGCTTGGGTGAGTTCGATGTCCTCGTGGGCATCAACCTGCTGCGTGAGGGCCTCGACCTTCCTGAAGTTTCACTCGTTGCGATCTTGGATGCCGATAAGGAAGGTTTCCTGCGCTCCACCACCTCGCTTATTCAGACGATTGGCCGCGCCGCCCGAAACGTCTCCGGTGAGGTCATCATGTACGCGGATAAAATTACGGACTCGATGCAGGAGGCGATCGAGGAGACCGAGCGTCGCCGAGAGAAGCAGATTGCGTATAACAAGGAGCACGGCATTGACCCGCAGCCGCTGCGCAAAAAGATCGCCGACATTTTGGACCAGGTCTATGAGAACGCCGATGAGCAGGGGCAAGACGCGGATCCCACGGCCATCGTCGACAAGCCGGATGTGTCCTCCATGGCAGCCGACGAGGTGCAGGCGCTTATCGACGACCTGACGACCCAAATGCGAGAGGCTGCCCGAGAGCTCAAGTTCGAGTTGGCGGGGCGTTTGCGCGATGAGATCGCTGATCTGAAAAAGGAGCAACGCGGTCTTAAGGAGGCCGGGATCTAATGGCGCGCCCAGTGCTGAAATTTGCCTACTCAATATGCGGGTAAAACCAATCTCTGCGTAGAAGGCCGTGTCATACTGTTAAGGATTAATCGCTACTTATAAGGAGAATCATGCTGAGCTACAACGTCATCGCCGTCGGAACCGATGGCTCTCAGACTTCCATGCGCGCTGTCCGTTCTGCCGCATCCATGGCGCGCGCCTATGACGCGACGCTGATTATCGTGTCCGCTTTCTACAACCACTCTGGTTCGATGCTCGGCGCCCCGAACTCGGAGGACGCACGAGTACCGGTGGTGAGCGAGGAGATGTCGGAAAGCTTCCTCAGCAATGCTGCGGAGATCGCGCACGGTGAGGGTGCGAAGCGCATTGAAATCATTGCTAAGTCTGGTGACCCCGTGAATTCGCTCCTCGAGGTGGGCAAGGACTACGACGTGGATATGTTCGTCGTGGGCAACAAGGGAATTCACTCGGTGCGCGGTCGAGTGTTTGGCTCCGTAGCGACGGAGCTCACGCGCAAGGCCCACGCCGACGTCGTGGTGGTCAACACCACTGACTAGGGCAGTGCACCGCGCGCGTATCCTCGTGCGCGCTGATCGACGTGAACGCGCCAGCGTTGTTAGACTAGCTGGTGCGCAAAAGCTTTAAAATTTTGTCAAGCGGTGGCCCCACGGTTGGGGCCAGCGAAGAAAGGTCATCATGAGCGATTACAACAAGATCGTGGTCGGTACCGACGGTTCCAAGTCCTCCTTGCTCGCAGTGGAGCGTGCCGCCAAGATCGCCGCAGCCTTCGATGCCACCCTCATCATCGGTTGCGCCTACTACGAGAATCAGGAGCAGGCTTCCAAGACGCTGCGCCAGGATTCCGTGACGATTCTCGGTGATGAGAAGGCCCAGGCCAACCTCGCTTCCGGCAAGGAACACGCAGAGAAATTCGGCGTGACGAAGGTGGAGACCGCTGTGCGCCCGGGAACCCCGGTTCAGGCCCTGATGTCCATCGTCAACGACAACAAGGCAGACCTGCTCGTCGTCGGTAACCGCGGAATTAACTCCCTGACCGGCCGCCTCCTCGGTTCGGTTCCGGCGGATGTCGCACGTCAGTCTGACTGTGACGTTATGATTGTTCACACTGTGAGCTAGGACGCTAGTCGTCACGGCGCGCATGCTCCGGAGAAGTCCTTAGCATTGAGGAAGTCTCTGGGCCTGCGCGCCGTTTTGTTTCTAACGAGCTTTAGTCGCTCAATCGCAGCTCGCGGTAAGCGCGGGCAAGAACGTTGCCATCCGTCCCCTGAATGAGTGGGATATCGAAGGAGGTCTGCTCGTTGACCTTCACCAAAGGCGCGAGCGAACCGTGTGCGAGCAGCTGCTCCTGTGGGCTGAGGTTGCGGATCGCCACGGCCGCTACGTGGTTGGGGTGCTCCGCCGCCGCGTCTGCATAGGTAAGAGGATCGTGCTGACCGTCGTCGCCGATGAGCAGCCAGCGGAGCTTCGGGAAAGCAATGAAGAGGTTGCGGAGCTGCACGCGCTTGTGCTCCTGACCATTGCGGAAGAGGCCGGTGGGGGTAGGACCCCAGTCTGTCAGCAGCAGGGGACCACGCGGGAAGCCCTTCTCCGCCATGAAGTTAACCAAGGTGTCGTAGGTGTTCCAGGCGCCGGTGGAGAGGTAAATGAAGGGGATATCGGGGTGATGTTGGGCGATTTCCCGGTAGAACCGTGCCATACCTTCGACGGGGGTGCGGGTATTGGTGCGTTTAACCCACGAGTTCCATGCTGCAATCATTGCGCGCGGGAGCCACGTCACCATGATGGTGTCATCTATGTCGCTGACCACGCCGAACGTGGTGTCCTTGTCCACGATGAGCACTTCCGAGGTCACCGCGTCCGCGCCTTTGGCACGGATGGTGACCTCGTGCCAGCCGGGCTCTAGGCCGTGGTTGTAGACGAGGATATCGATGTAGCCGTTGTCGTTCGTGGTTCCCGATACCGTCTTCCCACCAACCGTGACTTCGACCTCGTGGTCTGTGACCTGAATGGTGAAGAACTGGCGGTAGCCACGCTGCGCCCAGGTATCCGTTTCTTCAGCCGTCGGGTCATGCATGAGGACACGGCCCAGAACACGGACGAATTCTTCATTGCCGTAACCGGCATAGCCAGTGATGCTGGGTTGCCACCCTTTGCGCGCCGAGCGCTTGAGCGAGAGGGAATTTACAGTGAATTCGACTTTGCGGGCGATATCGGAAAGAGCCATGGGCACCAGACTATCCGAAAACCTCCGCATAACGGCCGGTGATGGTCAAGGACTGCGTCGCACGCGTGAGCGCAACATAGAGGTTGTGCAAACCCTGTGGGGAGGCTGCCACGATGTCATCGGGGTTGACCACCGTGACGTGATCAAACTCGAGGCCTTTGATCTCCTCGACGTTGGCAGCCGTGATCACGGCGCGCAGGCGCCCGTCCTCATCCTCAAATGTCCTCGGCTCCGCATCGGTGGCGTCGTCGTGCCAGACAACGTCAACACCATCGCGCACCGCGATGCTCGGCGTGGCCTCAGGGTTGATTTCTTCCAACAGCCGATTGGCTAATTCCGTAACCGGGCGTGGGGTGCGGTAGTTGACCGTCAACCCGTGCAGTCGGAAGCGCTCTCCAACAAAAGGCTCGAGCGTCTCGCCCCAGTCATCCACACCGGCGGGCGCTCCAGTCTGGGACGTATCGCCCACGAGCGTCATCCATCGCGAGGGGCTACGCCGGAAAATCATGCGCCATTCCATGGGGGTAAGTTCTTGGGCTTCGTCAACGATGACGTGCCCGTAGGCCCACGTGTAGTCTTCCCGGGCCCGCTGGGCGGTGGTGCGAGAATCCCGAACCTCGTGACGGCGAGCGAGGTGCTCGGCGTCGATGACATCGTGCGCAGAGAGGATCTCGGCTTCGAACATGTCATCATCGTTGTCAGTGGAATCAGAGGAGCTCAGAATATCGAGGGCGTCTTCTGCCTCCGCGACCTGTTCGCGCCATTCTTTCTCCTCGGCGGCGCGCTCTGCTTCGGGGTCGGGCATGCCGATGAGGACCGCGAGCTCGTCGAGAAGCGCGGCGTCGGAGGCCGCCCATGACGTACCGTCTTCGCGGTAGAGGGCACCGCGGGTTTCGTCATCATAAGCGTAGGCTGCCGTATCGATTCGTTCGGCGCTACTCAGGAGATTGGCGAGTACCTCGGTAGGCGTGAGATGGGGCCAGAACTCGTCGATGAGTTCTGTGACCTGTGGTTCTTCGGCGAGGTCATCGTGGAGCTGATCCACGTCCGCGCGGGAGAGCAGGTTGGCACCTCCCAGCGGGTCAGAACCGATGCGTTCGGCCATCTGCTGGGCCAGAGACTCGATGAGGTGTTCCGCAAATGCCGCTTGAGCGTCGTTGTGCGGCTTGCGTGAGCGCCGCGCGCGGGTACGCGCCGCTTTGACCATAGCTGGGGTGACGGTGAGCTCGAGCCGATCGATCTCCACCGTGCGCGGCTGCTCCGGTAGGCGCTGATAATCCTTGACCGCGTTGCCGAGGATTTCCACCATGGCAGCGGAGCCCTTGATCTCGCGGGCGAGCAAGGACTCCGAGTGAGTAGCCTCGATGCCGGGGAAGAGGGAAGAGATGGTGGAAAGCACGACGCCGGTTTCACCAAGTTCCGGGAGTACTCGGGAAATGTATTCCAGGAAGGTGGAATTGGGTCCGACGATGAGCACGCCCGTAGCGGCTAATTGTTCGCGGTAGGTGTAGAGCAAGTAGGCCACGCGGTGCAGTGCAACAGCGGTCTTGCCGGTTCCCGGGCCACCTTCGACCACCATGACGCCCCGCGTGCTGTCACGGATGATTTCGTCCTGTTCGCGCTGAATGGTCTCCACGATGGAGGGCATGTGCCCGGTGCGGGCGCGCTGCATCACGTGGTGGAGGGCGGACTCGCTTGCGACATCGCTGCTGTCAGCAGAGGATTCTCCCTCCAAGACCTCGTCGCTGATTCCAATAACCGTGCGCCCAGTGGTCCGGATATGCCGACGGACATGGACGCCTTCAGGGTGCGCTGTAGTGGCGAGGTAGAAGGGGCGCGCCATCGGCGCACGCCAATCCAGAAGGAGTGTCCGGTAGTTCTCCTCCCTGGCGTCGAGTCCCATGCGGCCGATGTAGCGCCGGTCCAGGCCTTCCGGGGTGGGGTTATCACCGGGTGCATCGATGTCGATGCGCCCAAAAACTAAGCCGAGTTGGGCGACGTTGAGGCGATCCAATTTAGCCTGCAGGCCGTGGTACTCGGTCTCTCGCCGAACGAGTGCATCGGCGTCCGGGGTATGTGGATCGACGGCAGCTTGCACTTCGTTCAAGCGCTCGTTGGCCGCTTGAACCTCGTTGTCCAGACGCTCGAAGAGGCCATCGACATATGCTTGCTCGCTAGCTATTTCCGCGCTCTGCTCGTTCGCGTGGGCGCCGGGTTTCCCGGTATGAGTCGCGGGTGAAGATTCAGACACAAGGCTCCTTGGGTGCGTATGAAGGCTTCTCGTGGACAGACGGGAAGTAAGGGAGATGGGGAAGGGTGGACAGGAAAAAGAACAACGGCCCAGCATACTAGCTGAGCCGTTGTTCTCTCCACCGCGGCGATTGCCGCGGTGTGTTGCGGAGTTATCCGCAGCGAAGGACGGAGAGCTTAGAAGCGGTCACCGAACTTCTTGAAAGCCTTATCCAGCTTCTTGGAGGCTTCCTTCTGCAGCTTCTCGGCGCGCTTGCGAGCCTTCTTCTGGGCACGCTTGCCATCGAGCGAATCCGCCTTGGCCAGTGCCTCGTCAGCGCGGTCCTGTGCCTTGCCGGCTGCCTTGACCAGACCCTTGCGGGCGGTTTCGGTGTTGTCACGTGCAGCGTCGAGCCAATCGTCCTTGTTCTCCTCAAAGAACTCGCGTGCCGTCTCAGCGGTGTCCTCGACGAAGGAACGCGCGGAGTCGATGAAGTCACGGCCGGCAGACTCCCAGTCATCGCGGTTGTCCTCGACGTAGTCCTTGGCGGTCTCAAACCAGTCATTGGCCTTGGCCGTGACATCGGAAGAAATCTCGTTTGCGCGATTGGAGAAGTCCTCCGCAAATTTCTGCTGTTCGGACTTGCCCGGCAGCGCCTGCTGAATCTTCTTGTTTGCACGCTCAGAGGCCTTAGCAGCGCGCCACCGCACGGAAGGCTTTCCTTCGGTGTCTTGCGTAACGATGGCGAGGGCACCAAGCAGAGCGGTGTTGGTGATGAAGCTGTTGCGCTGTGCTTCCTTGTCCTTCTTGGAATCCGCGGTCCAGAAAGCATTGCCGACCAGGTTGGGGACGTGCGTCAGCGCGAGCACTGCAGCCGAGGTGCGCGGAGCCTTGCCCAGCGCGAGGCTCGTGCCCGCAGCGGTCTTCGCGCCGCCGAGCGCGCGGGTAACCAGCTCTGGGTCATTGGGGATGTAACCCGCGTATTCGCGGGGCAGCACCTTGCGCAGGCGCTTGAGCACGGACTCGGTGTCCGCGACGTGCTCCGAGGTGTTGCGGAGCGTATCCACACCATCCCAGACAAACACGGAGGCCAGCATAGGACGGGCAAATTTACGAATCATAACGTGCTCCATTCAATAGATCTGTAAAGACGTTCGCCACACCATAGTACGCGCGTTAAACAACTGCTGCTGTGAGCGCAGCAGTTAACACGTAGTTACCAGCGTCGCTCCCACCACTCGTCCATGTGCGGGCGTTCCGCGCCGAGCGTGGTGGGGGCCCCGTGCCCGGGGCGGACAATTGCGTCGTCCGGATAGACATCAAAGAGCCGCTGCGTGACATCTTTGTAGAGGCGCACAAAGTCACCTTCCGAGGTGGTCTTGCCCACGCCGCCGGGGAAGAGGGAATCACCGACGAAGAGGTTGGTAACGCCATCAATCTCCGCTGCAATTGCTGCTCCGCCCGGGGTGTGTCCGCGCAGGATAATGACGGGCAGATCGTAACCGGCGAAAGGAAGCGTATCGCCATGCTCCAGTTCCACGTCGACGGGCGCGGGCAAAGCAGGGGCGTCCAAGAAAGAGGAATAGTGAACGGCACCGGTTTCATTCAAGACTTCCTTGAGTGCGCGTACGTGATCCCAGTGGCGGTGCGTGGTCAGCACCGCGGAGATCTTTACTCCGTGGTCGGCGGCTAAAGCGAGCAGCGCGGGGGCGTCAGCGGAGGCGTCGATAAGCAGCGCCTCGTCACCCGCGCACAGCAGGTAGCAATTGTTGTCCATCTCGGACACGGAAATTTTATGAAGCTCAAGCGCGTTGTTCATAAGTCCAACCATACGGGTACATTCTGAATGAGAACTCTCTGAACACACATTCTTTTGTGTAGGAAGGCAACAACTAGTGGCTGATCGTTTGGTCGTACGTGGTGCGCGTGAGCACAACCTCAAGGGCGTGGACATCGATATCCCGCGCGATAACCTGGTGGTGTTTACCGGCCTATCGGGCTCAGGCAAGTCCTCACTCGCCTTTGACACCATCTTCGCCGAGGGCCAGCGGCGCTACGTGGAGTCTTTGAGCTCCTATGCACGCATGTTCCTTGGCCAAATGGATAAGCCGGACGTCGAATTCATCGACGGTCTATCCCCAGCAGTGTCCATTGACCAAAAGTCCACCAACCACAACCCGCGCTCGACGGTGGGAACCATCACCGAAATCTACGACTACCTGCGTTTGCTTTTCTCCCGCGCGGGCACTGCGCACTGTCCTGAGTGTGATGCTGTCATTGAGCGCCAAACCCCGCAACAGATTGTTGATGAAGTCTTAAGCCACGAGGAAAAGCTGAAATTCCAGGTCCTCGCACCGGTCGTTCGCCGACGTAAGGGCGAGTTCGTTGACCTCTTTGCTGACCTCGCGGCCCAGGGTTACTCCCGTGTTCGGGTAGATGGGGAGCTTTACCAGCTCAGTGACCCGCCGAAGCTGAAGAAGCAGATCAAGCACGACATCGATGTCGTCGTGGACCGCCTGCAGGTGAAAGCTTCCCAAAAGCAGCGGCTGACGGATTCTGTCGAGACGGCGCTGCGCTTGGCAGACGGACTCGTCACCCTGGATTTCGTAGACCGCGAAGAGCTCACGCACACTTACTCGGAAAAGGCTGCCTGCCCTAACGGCCACACGCTGACCATTGAGGAATACGAGCCCCGCGCGTTCTCGTTCAACGCGCCTTTCGGTTCCTGCCCGGTGTGTGATGGCTTGGGCACGCGCCTTGAGGTGGATGTGGATCTGTTGATCCCGGACCCGGATGCCCCAGCCGTTGAGGCCATCCAACCATGGACGTCGAGCCCCAATGCGCGGTACTTTGTCAAGCTGGTCGAAGGCCTGGCGAAAGCCCTGGACTTTGATCCGCGCACCCCGGTTTCCGAGCTCACCGAGGAGCAGCGCCACGCCTTGATCTATGGCACAGATGTGGAAGTCAGTGTGCGCTACAAGAACCGCTATGGCCGCCAGCGCAACTGGTCAGCGCCGTTCGAGGGAGCTATCGGCTTCTTGGAGCGCAAGCTCGATCAGGCGGATTCCGAGTCGCAGAAGGACCGTCTCCTTCAGTACACCCGCCGTGTGCCGTGTAACGCTTGTGGCGGTACCCGCCTGAAGCCGGAAATCTTGGCGGTGCGTTTGGCCTCCACCGCGCATGGCGAGCAGTCCATCGCCGGCTTGACGGCACTGTCCATCGAGGAGGCGGCGGAGTTCCTCGACTCTCTCGTGTTGGGCCACCGCGAGGAGATCATTGCTGGTGCTGTGCTCAAGGAGATCCAGGCTCGCCTGCGCTTCCTTCTCGACGTCGGCCTGAACTACCTCACCCTTGACCGCGGCGCCTCCACGTTGTCCGGTGGCGAAGCACAGCGCATTCGCCTCGCAACCCAGATTGGCTCCGGCCTGGCGGGAGTCCTCTACGTGCTGGATGAGCCCTCCATTGGTCTGCACCAGCGCGATAACCAGCGCCTCATCGCCACGTTGAAGCGCCTGCGCGATATCGGAAACACCTTGATTGTGGTGGAACATGATGAGGACACCATCCGGGAGGCGGACTGGCTTGTCGACGTTGGACCGCGGGCCGGCGAATTCGGCGGAACGGTGGTCTATCAGGGCGAGCCCGCCGGCATCGAATCTGTGGAGGAGTCCCTGACGGGGCAGTATCTGTCAGGAAAGAAGAAGCTTGCGGTCCCGGATACGCGCCGTGAGATTGACCCTGAGCGCATGCTCAAGGTGGTCGGCGCGCGCGAGAATAATCTCAAGGGCATTGATGTAGAGATTCCGCTGGGCGTGCTCGTGTGTGTGACAGGCGTGTCCGGCTCCGGTAAATCCACCGTGGTCAACCAGATCTTGGCCAAGACCTTGGCCAACAAACTCAACCGTGCCCGCCAAGTACCCGGTCGCGCCAAGCGCGTTGAAGGCGTGGAACACCTAGACAAGCTGGTGCAGGTGGACCAGAGCCCTATCGGCCGCACCCCGCGCTCGAATCCGGCAACCTACACAGGGGTCTTCGACAAGATCCGTAATCTGTTCGCGGAAACCCAGGAGGCTAAGGTACGCGGTTACAAGCCGGGCCGGTTCTCCTTCAACGTCAAGGGCGGACGCTGTGAGGCGTGCCAGGGCGACGGCACCATAAAGATCGAGATGAACTTCCTGCCCGATGTTTATGTGCCGTGCGAGGTTTGTGACGGTGCCCGTTATAACCGCGAAACCCTGGAGGTCCTCTACAAGGGCAAAAACATCGCCGAGGTTCTCGACATGCCGATCTCGGAGGCAGCCGAGTTCTTTGAACCCATCACGTCGATCCACCGCTACCTCAACACCTTGGTGGAGGTGGGCCTGGGATATGTTCGCTTGGGTCAGGCCGCCACGACGCTTTCCGGTGGTGAGGCGCAGCGCGTGAAGCTGGCCTCCGAACTCCAAAAGCGCACGAATGGGCGCACGGTTTACATCCTGGACGAGCCAACCACCGGACTGCATTTCGAGGACATCCGAAAGCTCATGCTCGTCATTCAAGGCCTGGTTGATAAGGGCAACTCGGTGATCATCATCGAGCACAACCTCGACGTCATTAAGGCCGCCGATTGGATCGTGGACATGGGCCCGGAAGGCGGCTCGGGCGGCGGCACCGTCGTGGCCCAAGGCACGCCAGAAGACGTGGCGCAGGTGGAAGGCTCCTATACGGGAGGGTTCCTCAAGGAGCTGGTGTGATGTTGGGCCACAGAAGTACCCGCACGGCAGCACTAGCCATCAGCATTGCTGCGACAGCCACCATGACGGGGTGTTCCGGACCAGCGGAAGACACATCGCCGCCGGCTCCCGAAGAATCACCAGGCGTGGAAGCACCCGCCAGCTATGACGTGCGCGCCGAATTACGCGATGTCGTCTCTGAAGTAGAGAAGGAGTTCAATGTCCGCGCCGGCGTGGCGGTGGCGGATAGGGAAGGGACTGTCAACGCCGGATTACGCGGTGAAGAGCCTGCGTGGTCGACGGTGAAGGTTCCTATCGCGATTGCCGCGCTGCGCGACGGCGCTAGCCCGGAGCTCGTCGACCTCGCGATTAAGGAATCCGACAATGATGCTGCCTACGCGTTGTGGTCCCACGTGCGATGGACTGAGGGCGATGCTGGGAGCGCAGTAACGGCGCTCTTGGAAGATTATGGTTCGACCGGCGAGTTCGAGGAACCTTTTGGCTACTCCACGTGGCTGCTGCAAGACCAGGCAGAGTTTGGCGCACACTTACCGTGTATTCCGGAAGCAGAACAGGTCTATGACGCAATGGATGACATTGTGGAGTGGCAAGACAACGGATTGGACAAGCTCCCGAACACCCGCGCCAAGGGCGGGTGGGGACTATCCGAGTACGACGACGGTTATACCCACCGCCAAATTGGTGTGCGGGAAACCACCCCATCGGGCTCGAGTAAAGAGTCCACGGTGGGATTGGCCATTGAAGTCACCATGCCGGGTGAGTACGCCGAAGAAGCAATTCCTGCGCTCAACGTTCTTGCTGCTGG
The DNA here is from genome assembly GCF_039907205.1 of Corynebacterium sp. c25Ua_47. Classification (NCBI taxonomy): domain Bacteria; kingdom Bacillati; phylum Actinomycetota; class Actinomycetes; order Mycobacteriales; family Corynebacteriaceae; genus Corynebacterium; species Corynebacterium sp. c25Ua_47. The sequence continues at coordinate 451,835 of NZ_JASBOH010000001.1, forward strand.
AGTGGACCGAGTCGTAACTGAGGCCTTGGAGGCTGGCGCGCTTAAACCGGTGGAGGGCTGCGCACCGCCCACGGCAACGCAGACTGCAGGAACGACATCGGCACGCCGATTTGGTTCCTGAAAAATCAGGTGTTAAAGTAGTGCGCACTACCGCCCGTAGCGCCTCCTCCAGGAGGTACTTGGGCCGCAAGCGGAGTTTCTCCCACCCGAAGCCGCGCCGGACACTAGTTTCGCCGCAGGATAAAGGTTAAGAGTAGGCGCCATACATTGGCGCGTGCTTGAAAAGAAACTCCCGGATGCCTTTGGCACCGGGATTTATTCGTTTGTGGTCACGGTAGGCACACTACTAGCCCCCACAATCGAGGAGAACCACAATCAGCGCTGAAGCTCGCATTAATGAGCGCATCCGAGTACCCGAGGTCCGTCTTGTTGGCCCCGGTGGTGAACAGGTGGGCATTGTCCGTACAGACGATGCTCGCAAGCTTGCGTACGAAGCCGATCTCGACCTGGTCGAGGTTGCCCCGAACGCTAAGCCGCCCGTAGCCAAGATCATGGATTACGGCAAGTTTAAGTACGAACAGGCTCAGAAGGCCCGCGAGTCCCGTAAGAACCAGCAGCAAACCGTGGTGAAGGAGCAGAAGCTCCGTCCGAAGATTGATGATCACGATTACGAGACCAAAAAGGGCAACGTGGTGCGCTTCCTGGAGAAGGGCTCCAAGGTCAAGGTGACCATCATGTTCCGTGGCCGCGAGCAATCGCGTCCGGAGCTGGGTTTCCGCCTGCTGGAGCGTTTGGCTGACGATGTCGCAGAGGTCGGCGTCGTGGAGTCGCGCCCCAAGCAGGATGGTCGCAATATGACCATGGTCCTTGGGCCCGTCCGCAAAGGCAAGAAGTAGACCACGCTCCACTTAGGATTTAAGGATTTAATTCTCATGAAGCAGAAGACTCACAAGGGCACCGCCAAGCGCATCAAGGTGACCGGCTCCGGCAAGCTGCGTCGCGAGCAGGCTAACCGCCGCCACCTCCTGGAAGGCAAGCCTTCCAAGCGCACCCGTCGTCTGAAGGGCACCGAGGACGTCGCCAAGGCAGACACCAAGCGCGTCAAGCGCCTTCTCGGCCGCGCATAGTCAGCGCCGAAACTCCCATCCCCACACACTCACAATCAAGATAAGGAAGTATTACTGTGGCACGAGTAAAGCGCTCAGTTAACGCCAAGAAGAAGCGTCGCGCGATCCTGAAGTCCGCTAAGGGCTACCGCGGCCAGCGCTCCCGCCTCTACCGTAAGGCCAAGGAGCAGTGGCTGCACTCCATGACTTACGCTTACCGCGACCGTCGCGCCCGTAAGTCTGAATTCCGCAAGCTGTGGATCCAGCGCATCAATGCTGCCGCTCGTATGAACGACATCACCTACAACCGCCTCATCCACGGCCTGCGCCTGGCTGAGATCGAGGTCGACCGCAAGATTCTCGCTGAACTTGCCGTCAACGACTTCGAGGCTTTCTCCGCACTGTGCGAGGCCGCCAAGGCCGCACTGCCGGAGGACGTTAACGCACCGAAGGCTGCGTAAGCGTCGAGCGTAGAAACGTCACGAACCCACCGCCCTCTTATGGAGGGCCGGTGGGTTTCTTGTTGTGGGGAGTAGCACCCGCTAGGTTGGCGGGCGTACTGCTCCTCTTTGTGGTTTGTGTTACATTGCTCGTTGTTGTGTAAATCAAGGTAGCCGTTGGCTTCTGGGCCTGCCCTAGGGGCACATGGTGCGAAGGAAAGATAGTTATGACCAACCCGAATAGCGCGTATCAGCCCAATGGCGATGCTTATGGCGGTGGCTCTTATGGCGGACAGTCGCAGCAGTCGAACCCCTTCGGATCATTCAGTGATCAGTACGGTTACAGCTCGGCTCCGTATGGCGGTTCGCAGCAGTCCCAGAATCTGCCCGCACAGCAGGATGCATACCAGTCAAACTATGGCCAGCAGCCACACCCGGGCGGCGAGCAGAAGTCATGGTTGGTAGCGCTGCTCCTGTGCTTCTTCTTGGGCGAATTGGGGGTTTATAACTTCTATATTGGTCGCACGCAGCGCGGCATGTGGCAGTTGGGCCTTGCAATCGTAGGATTCGTTACCTCTTTTATCCTCATTGGCTTTATCCTCATCGGTGCCTTGGTGATCTGGAAGTGGGTCGAGCTCGTATTCATCGCCGGTGGTTTATCTGGCTTTGATAAGGACGCCGACGGAGTTCCGCTAAAGAAATAAAGCCCACCCGTATCCGCGTAGATGACGTGGAGACCAACCGTCCCGCTACCCACTCAAACTTGCTGGGGGAGCGGGACTTTTCAATGTCTGGTTCGGTGGGTACCGTCAAATGCATGAATCTGGATTTTTCCTCTGCCTTTACTGAACGCACCCCGCGCGTGGTTAATGCCGCCAAATTGCACCGGGCGGCCAGCCGCCGAAAGGCGGAGCGTTTCATCATTGAGGGCGAAAACGCCGTGGACGCGGCCGTGTCCACCGGTGCCGCTACGGATGTTTTCGTGACGGAGAAGGCCGCCGAGCGCTTTGCACACATTGTTCAAGCCTGCGGCTACATGGACGTGTATGTGCATCCCATTACGGATAGGGCGGCAAAGCACCTGTCTGACACCGCCACGAGCACCGGGCTCTTTGCCGTGTGCCGCCCAGTGTTGTGGACCGCCGGGAAGATTTTGGCCGGCAAGCCGAAGCTGGTGTCGGTTCCTGTCTTGACGGCGGAGCCGGGCAACGCGGGAACGCTGATCAGGACCTCGGATGCCATGGGTGCCGATGGCGTCATCTTTGCCGGGGAAACCGTGGATCCCTTGGGCTGTAAGGTGGCGCGCGCGTCGGCCGGATCGCTTTTCCATGTGCCCGTAGCCCGAGACCCCAACATCAAGGATGTACTGGGCAAGCTGCGCTCGTCTGGACTGCAAGTGTTGGCTACGGCAGCCGACGGCGAGGTGGACCTCGCCGATGCGGACCTGTCCCAGCCCACCGCGTGGCTTTTTGGCAATGAGGCGCACGGCCTGGGTGATCTGCAGGATGAGGCGGACATGCGTGTGCGCATCCCGATTCTTGGCCGAGCGGAATCTCTGAACCTTGCTACGGCCGCCAGCATTTGCCTCTATGAGTCTGCGAAGCAGCAGAGCAGCTAGCGCCGCCGACGTGCCTGGGTTGGTGGCCACAGAAGTCAGGCGGCACGGTAAGATAGCTCGCGTTAGTTTTTGTGCGAGAAGAAGGTAATCAAGGCACGTGTCCGATACACCTCATATCGAATTGACCGAAGAGGCCCTCGAGGCCGCCGCGCAGAAGGCCATCGCCGCCTTCGAAGCTGCAACCAGCCTCGACGAGCTCACCTCCGCCCGTCGCGAGCACCTTGGTGATAGCGGCTATATCCCGCAGGCCCGCCAATCGCTCGGACAGCTGCCGAAGGACCAGCGCAAGGATGCTGGACGCGCAGTGAACATGGCCCGCGGCAAGGTGGAAAAGCGCTTTGCCCAGATTCGTGAAGTGCTGGAGCAGGAGGCCCGCGCCGCGCAGCTGAAGGCGGAGAAGGTCGATGTCACCGTCCCTACCACCCGCGCGCAGACCGGTGCCCTGCACCCCATCACAGCGCTGTCGGAGCGCATCGCGGACATCTTTGTGGGCATGGGATGGGAAATCGCGGAGGGCCCTGAGGTAGAAGCAGAGTACTTTAACTTCGACGCTCTGAACTTCAAGCCCGACCACCCAGCCCGCACCTTGCAGGACACGTTCCACGTGGGCAAGGAAGGTTCCAAGCAGGTGCTGCGTACCCATACATCCCCGGTGCAGGTGCGCACGATGCTTGACCGCGATGTCCCGCTCTACATTGCCTGCCCGGGCCGTGTTTTCCGTACCGATGAGCTCGATGCCACCCACACTCCTGTCTTCCACCAGGTGGAAGGCCTTGCCGTGGACAAGGGGCTGACCATGGCTCATCTTCGCGGCACCTTGGAGCACTTGGCCAAGGTGCTCTTCGGTCCGGAGACCACCACTCGCATGCGCGTGAACTACTTCCCGTTCACCGAGCCCTCCGCTGAGGTCGATGTCTGGTTCCCCAACAAGAAAGGCGGCGCCGGCTGGATCGAGTGGGGCGGCTGCGGCATGGTCAACCCCAACGTCCTGCGTGCGGTAGGCATTGACCCCGAGGAATACACCGGTTTCGCTTTCGGCATGGGCCTCGAGCGCACCCTGCAGTTCCGCAATGGCCTGACCGATATGCGCGACATGGTCGAAGGCGATGTCCGCTTCACCCTGCCTTTTGGCGTGCAGGCATAGGAACCCAGAGAAAGGATAGAAAGAAAACAATGCTTATTTCCCAAGACTGGGTTACCCGCATCCTGGGCACTGCTAATTCCGGCTGGACCGTGTCCCCTGAGGAACTGGACTCTGGCTTTGTCCGCGTAGGTTTTGAAACCGAGGGCTACGAGGCCCTTCCGGAAACCACGGGCCCGCTGGTTATCGGTCAGGTTGTAGAGATCGAAGAGCTCACCCAGTTCAAGAAACCAATTCGCTATTGCCAGGTCAACGTTGGCCAGGCCAATGGGACGGGGGAGCTGCAGGGCATTATCTGCGGCGCCCGCAACTTCCGCCTCCACGACTACGTCGTGGTCTCCCTTCCGGGCGCTGAGCTGCCGGGCGGGTTCAAGATTGCCGCCCGCGAGACCTACGACCATATCTCCAACGGAATGATGTGCTCCGCAGCTGAGCTGGGCTTCGGACCCAAGGCAGACGGCATCATCGTGCTAGGGGAGGAGGTTGCCGACAAGATTGGTGAGGATGCCCGCCCCCTTATTGGGCTGTCCGATACCGTCTTCGACGTCAACATCACCCCGGATCGTGGCTATGCCTTGTCTGCGCGTGGCCTGACGCGTGAAATTGCCTCCGCATTTGATCTCACTTTCCCCGACGTGGCGCAGGATCCGAGCGTGGCTGGCATCGACACCTCCGTCGTGCCGGCTCCGGAGGGCACGCTTATCGACGTTGACCTGAGGGAGGAAACCAAGGCGCAGCGATTTGGTCTGCGCAAGGTGACCGGTATTGACCCGGCAGCGCGTACCCCGTTCTGGATGGAGCGCGAGCTCATGCTCTCCGGTCAGCGCGCCGTCAACGTGGCTACCGACGTCACGAACTACGTCATGCTGCTTCTGGGCGCGCCGATGCACGCCTTTGACGCCGACGTGATCAAGGGCAACCTCGTTGTGCGCAATGCCAACGAGGGCGAGAAGTTCGAGACCCTCGACCATGTCAAGCGGGAGCTTTCGGAGGGCGACGTGGTCATCTGCGATGACAACGGTATCCAATCCTTGGCGGGCGTCATGGGTGGCACCACCTCCGAAATTTCTGACGAGACGACTGATGTCTACTTCGAGTCGGCCATTTGGGATCCGATCACCGTGGCCCGCACATCCCGCCGCCACAAGCTCTCCTCGGAGGCTTCTCGCCGTTTCGAGCGCGGAGTAGATCCGGCCATCGTTGAGGTTGCGCTGGACGTGGCGTGCGTGCTGCTTCAGCAGATTGCTGGCGGCACGATCGAGGCTGGGCGGACGCTTGTGGGAGACGTCGCCAAGCGCGAGCCCATCTCCCTGCGTGCGGCGAAGCCGAGTGAGTATGCCGGTATCGAATACTCCCAGGAGACCGTGGTGAAGCGCCTTACGGAGGTCGGCTGCGAGGTGTCTGGCGGGGAGGAGCTTTCCGTCGTCCCCGCCTCTTGGCGCGCGGACATCGAAATGGACGTTGATCTCATTGAGGAGATCCTGCGTCTGGAAGGGCTTGAAGACATTCCGACCATCCTGCCCACTCCGGTGGGCGGCCGCGGCCTAACTCCGGCGCAGAAGCGTCGCCGTGCGATCGGACATGGGTTGGCTTACGCGGGCTACGCCGAGGTCCTCCCGTCGCCGTTCATCGCGAACGACACCTTCGACACGTGGGGCTTGGACAAGGAGGATGCGCGCCGCCAGACCGTGGCCGTGCAGAATCCGCTCGAGTCAGACAAGGCGATCCTGTCCACGACGTTGCTGCCCAATCTCCTTGAGGCTATCGCCCGCAACGTTGCCCGTGGCCGCAGTGATCTGGCCTTGTTCGGCCTCCAGCAGGTGGCCTTCAAGCGCGCTGATTCTTCTCCCATGCCGTCGGTGGAGTCGCGCCCAGAGGAGTCAATGGTCGCCGATCTCCTTGGGTCTTTGCCGCTCCAGCCGTTGCACGTAGCCACGGTGGCCACCGGAAACATTGAACACGAAGGGCCGTGGGGAGCGGGCCGCGCCTACAGCTACGCGGATGCTATTGAGTCTGCGCGCCAGGTTGCTCGTTCCGCTGGCGTGGACATCGCAGTGAAGGCAGCTGAGCAGCTGCCGTGGCACCCGGGCCGCTGTGCTGCAATCGTTCTCGCAAGCGATGAGGAGACGGTCGTTGGCTACGCGGGTGAGCTGCACCCGCAGGTCCTTGAGGCCTTGGAGCTGCCAGCACGCACGTGTGCGATGGAGCTCGATGTGTCAGCTCTGCCGCTGGATGAGAAGTTCCCCGCCCCCGTGCTGTCTTCCTTCCCGGCTTTGCACCAGGACATCGCTTTGGTGGTGGACGAGGAAACCCCGGCGGAGACGGTTCGCCGTGTGGTCGAGGAGGGTGCTGGTGATCTCCTCGAGTCCGTGGAGCTTTTCGATGTCTTCCGTGGCGAGCAGCTCGGCGAAGGAAAGAAGTCCCTAGCCTTCCAGCTTCTCTTCCGTGCTGGTGACCGCACTCTGACTGATGAAGAGGCCAACGAGCATCGCCTCGCCGCTGCGGAGTTGGCCAAGCAGCGCCTTGGCGCACAGATGCGCGCCTAAGACTCTGCTGCTTCGCTAGTGCTTCGTTAGTGCTCCAAGCCCGGTTAGCTCTGTGGGAGGTTAGCCGGGCTTTTGTTTAGCCGGGTTTGCGCGCGTTGGGGCAGGTGCTGATGTGGGGAGAGATCCCCTAGCGCTGGAAGGGGTGTGCTCTGCCTCATAACCTCAAGGGTGCAGCAAAGGTGCTGAGTTTCCAGACCAAGCCACACCGAAAGGATTGTTCACACCATGCGTCTTATTTCTCGTCTCACAGCCACCGCCGCCGTTGTCGGCGCACTGACCATCGCCCCACACGCCTCCGCTGACTTGTCCCAAGGTTTCTCCAACGCCGATGGCACCGTCAACTGTGAAGCTTCGAACATCGAAGGAACCTACGTCGCGTGCCTGTCCGAAGGGGCACGGGCCACTAGCCCGCAGTGCAACCCGCCGGGCCGGTTGGCGCCGCGCTTTTTCTACCACGCAGGTCGCTCCAAGGCTGACTGCTTCAACCAGGGGCTGACAACCACGAGCTTCAAGCGCCTGCAGCCCGGCCAGGTTCACCAGTTCAATGAGGTTGTAGCCATCGCGGATGCCCAGGGCGGTATCCACTTCGTCGGCCCGCATGGCTACCTAGGCTATGCAGGAAAGACCGCCGTATCGGGTGCGGAGGGACTGGGGAACGTCTCGTCCCGCGTCATGTAAACCTTCCTGAACCCTACTTTTCCTCACCTGTGCGCCGAGCTGTTCGGCGCATTTTTTCTGAATAACATACGGCGGAATGCATTATTTGCTAGAGTAGCTGCATGACTATTTCAGTAGCAATCGCCGGAGCTACGGGCTATGCAGGTGGCGAAATCCTCCGTCTCTTGCTGTCGCACCCAGCGTACCTCTCCGGGGAGTTGCGCATCGGCGCGCTCACCGGGCACTCCAACGCAGGTCAGCGAGTATCTGAGCTCATGCCGCACCTGCCGCAACTGGCGGACCGCGTCATCGAGGACACCACGCCGGAGATTCTAGCTGGCCATGACATCGTTTTCCTCGGTTTGCCGCACGGGCACTCCGCGGAGATCGGCCGCCAGCTGGGGGAGTCCGTCACGGTGATTGACTGCGCAGCTGACTTCCGCTTGCGTAGCAAGGAAGACTGGGACGCGTTTTATGGTGGTGAGTACGCCGGTGCTTGGCCTTATGGAATCCCGGAGGTTCCCGGCAATCGTGAGGAGCTTAAAGGTAGCAACCGCGTTGCCGTACCGGGGTGCTTTCCCACCACGATTACCCTGGGTGCGCTGCCGGCCGTAGCGCAGGATCTGATTGAGCCAGATCTGTCGGTGATAGCAATCACCGGGGTGTCCGGGGCAGGCAAGAAGGCCTCCGTGGCACAGCTAGGTGCGGAAACTATGGGCAACCTCAAAGCCTATAAGCCAGGCGGGACACACCGGCATACCCCGGAGGTCCTGCAAAACCTACAGCCTTTTACGCAGCAACCGGTGTCTGTGAGTTTCACTCCGGTGCTGGCGCCGCTGCCTCGTGGCATTCTGGCGACGATTACGGCGCCGTTGAAGGGGGGCGTCGACAAGCGCACAGTCGCCGAGGCCTTCCGTGACTTTTATGCTGATGAACCATTCTGCCTCGTCCTGCCTGAGGGCCAACAGCCAGAAACGCAAAACGTGGTGGGCAGCAACATGGTCCATATCCAAGCACACGTGGATGAGCGCGCCCGCCGTCTCGTGATTACCGCGGCTCTGGACAACCTGTGCAAGGGCACCGCCGGCGCTGCGGTCCAGTGCATGAACCTGACTTTGGGATGGGAAGAAACCCTGGGCCTTCCACAGGCAGCAGTTGCCCCTTAAGAGGCACCCCTACTTTCCCAAGCGTTCCGCACCGCCTTCCTCAACTCACTTCCACACGAACTAGGAGAAACTCGACATGATTACCGCCCCTGCAGGATTCCTGGCTGGCGCAACGACAGCCGGAATCAAGCCCTCCGGAAAACCCGACATGGCCCTCGTGGTTAACCAGGGTCCTAATTTCGACGCCGCTGCGGTCTTCACGCGCAACCGCGTGGTGGCCGCACCCGTGAAGCTTTCCCGCGAAGCAGTGGCCGACGGCACTGTTCAGGCCGTCATTTATAACTCCGGCAACGCGAATGCCTGCAACGGCGAACAAGGAGACAAGGATGCCGCGGCGATTGTGGCAGCCACGGCTGAGCACACGGGTATCCCTGCCGCCAACATCGCGGCGTGCTCGACGGGACTTATTGGAGAGCTCCTTCCCATGGATAAGGCATTGGCTGGCGTCGAAGTGGTTGCCGGAGACCTTGGCGCGGATGCAGCTCACGGTAAGTCCGCGGCGGAGGCCATCATGACCACCGATACCGTAGCTAAAGAAGCACTCATTGAGGCCGAGGGCTGGAGCATGGGTGCGATGGGCAAGGGCGTAGGCATGATGGCGCCGTCACTGGCCACCATGTTGGTGTGCATCACCACCGACGCTGTTGCCTCCTCCGAAGCCTTGCACTCGGCGCTGCAGGCAGCGAGTGCTCAGACTTTCAATACGCTCGATGTGGACGGCTCCACATCGACGAATGACACGGTCATTATCATGGCTTCCGGTGCTTCCGGGAAAGAACCTAGCCAGGAGGAGTTGGATGCTGCGGTTCTCGCGGTGTGCGCCGATATCGCGGATCAGCTTCAAGCCGACGCCGAGGGCGTGACCAAGCGCGTGAAGATCATCGTGGAAGGCACCGCTACCGATGAGCAGGCGCTCAACGCCGCGCGCACTTTGGGCCGCGACAACCTGTTCAAGTGCGCCATGTTCGGATCGGACCCCAACTGGGGCCGCGTCCTCGCCGCTGTCGGAATGGCGGATGCCGAGATGGATCCGGACAACATCTCCGTGTTTTTCAATGACCAAGCAGTGTGCGTCGGTTCCACTGGCGCGCCCGGCGCGCGCGACGTTGATCTTTCCGGGGCTGATATTGATGTGCGCGTGGACTTGGGCACCGGGGGAACCGGCACAGCTTTCGTCCGCACCACCGACCTGTCTCATGACTACGTGGAGATTAACTCCGCGTACAGCTCTTAAGAACGCGCGAGGAGGAACAATGCTTCAGGGACTAAGTAATGCTGACCGCGCCACTGTGCTCGCGGAGGCCTTGCCATGGCTGCAGCACTACCGCGACAAGATTGTGGTCGTGAAATATGGCGGCAACGCGATGGTGGATGATTCCCTTAAGGCCGCCTTCGCTGCCGATATGGTTTTTCTGCGCACCGTGGGCGCCAAGCCCGTCGTGGTCCATGGCGGTGGGCCGCAGATCAACGACATGCTGGGCAAGCTGGGAATTGAAGGCGAATTCAAGGGCGGTTTCCGTGTGACCACTCCGGAGATCATGGACGTGGTTCGCATGGTCCTTTTCGGTCAGGTGGGGCGTGGCTTGGTCAACCTCATTAATTCACATGGCCCGTATGCCGTGGGTACCTCGGGTGAGGACGCTGGGTTGTTTAAGGCGCGCAAGCGGCTCGTCCAGGTCGATGGTGAGCCGACTGATATCGGCATGGTGGGAGAGATCGTCAGCGTCGATCCCACCGCCGTCATGGACATTATTGAGGCCGGGCGTATCCCGGTTGTGTCTACTATCGCGCCCGGTGATGAAGGCGAGGTGTACAACATCAACGCAGATATCGCGGCCGGGGCCTTGGCGCGAGCGTTGGGCGCCGAGCGCTTGGTGATTCTCACAAATGTGGAGGGCCTGTACACCGATTGGCCGAACCGCGACTCCTTGGTGTCGAAGATCGAGATTGACAAGCTCAGCGCGCTCCTCCCAGGCCTGGATTCCGGAATGATCCCGAAGATGGAGTCCTGCCTCATGGCCGTGGAAGGCGGAGTCAGTGCCGCGCACGTCATCGACGGGCGCATCGCCCACGCCGTGCTGCTGGAGCTGTTGACTATGGGAGGAATCGGCACGATGGTGCTGCCCAATGACTATAACCGCGAGGACTACCCGGAGGGAACGGTCTTCAGGAAGGACGATAACAAGTGACCGCGCAGACCAAGTTGACAGAGCGTTGGGGTCAGGTGCTCAGCAACACCTATGGAACCCCACCCGTTGCCATCGTGTCCGGTAAGGGGGCCACGGTGACCGATGAAGACGGTAAAGACTACATCGACATGCTCGCCGGTATCGCGGTGAACTCGCTGGGCTACGCCCACCCGGCCATCGTCAAAGCGGTGAGCGCCCAGGTGGCCGCAGTAGGCCACGTGTCCAATCTTTTTGCCAGCGAGCCCGTGGTCGAAGCCGCCGGGAAACTCCTAGACAAGGTGGGAGATAGCGAGGCACGTGTCTTCTTCTCTAACTCCGGCGCGGAAGCTAATGAGGCGGCCTTTAAACTGGCTCGTCTGACCGGCCGTCGCCGCGTCCTTGCAGCGCACCACGGTTTCCATGGCCGGACAATGGGTTCTTTGGCCATGACTGGGCAGCCCAGCAAACGCAAAGCCTTTGAACCTTTCCCGGGCGGAGTGGAGTTTTATACCTATGGCGACATCGACTACCTGACTGCTTTGGTGGAGCAAGATCCGGAGGACACCGCCGCCATTATCTTGGAGCCCATCCAGGGGGAGACGGGTGTCATCCCGGCACCTGAAGGTTTCCTGACGGCGGTGCGTGAGCTCTGCACCAAGCACGGCATCCTCATGGTCGTGGATGAGGTGCAAACGGGTGTGGGGCGTACCGGTGACTTCTTCGCCTTCCAGCATGAAGGCATCCTCCCGGATGTCATCACCATGGCGAAGGGGCTGGGTGCTGGCATGCCTATCGGTGCCACCATTGCGCGTGGTCAGGCCGCAGACCTTTTCACTCCGGGCTCCCACGGCACGACGTTTGGCGGCAATCCTGTCTCGTGTGCGGCGGCGTCAACGGTGCTGGAGCTTGTCGACGTCCCCTTCCTCGCCGAAGTCACCCGCAAGGGCGAGTGGTTGCGGCAGGAGATTGGTAAATCCCCTGCGGTGCAGTCGGTGAGGGGCCGAGGGCTTATGCTAGGTGTTGTATTAAATAAGTCGGTGGCCAAGGAAGTCGTGGCTGCAGGTTTGCAGCATGGGCTAATCCTCAACGCCCCAAGTAGCGAGGTCGTACGCTTGACCCCGCCGCTGGTGATCACCGATGAAGAACTCACCCAGGCGGTGGAACGCCTGCATAAGGTACTGGAGGAAGTTGCATGAGTGTGCGCCATTTCTTGGCCGATGATGACCTCACGCCGCAGGAGCAAGCCGAGGTGCTCGACCTGGCTCTAAGGCTTAAGAAGGATCCCTTCTCCGAGCGCCCGTTAGAGGGGCCGAAGTCGGTGGCGGTGCTCTTTGACAAGACGTCGACGCGCACGCGTTTCTCCTTTGAGGCGGGAATTGCTCACCTGGGCGGCCACGCCATCGTGACGGAAACTAAGTCGACGCAGATGGGCAAAGGGGAGACCTACCAGGACACCGCAGCGGTGCTCTCCCGTTTCGTTGAGGCGATCGTGTGGCGCACATATGCGCATCAAAACCTTCTGGACATGGCGGAGACTGCGACGGTACCAATTGTCAACGCCTTGTCCGATGACCTCCATCCCTGCCAGATCTTGGCGGACTTGGTGACCTGCCGTGAGAACTTCGGGGACCTTACTAGACTGAAGGCCGTCTACCTAGGGGATGGCAACAACAACATGGCAAATTCCTACATGCTGGGGTTTGCTACTGCTGGCGTGGAGATGACCATTGTTGCCCCGGAGGGTTTCCAGCCGCAGGCGGAGTTTGTTGAGCGTGCCCGAAAGCGGGGTACGGTGACGGTGACCGATTCCCTTGACGGCGTGGACGGCGCTGATGTTGTCATTACAGACACGTGGGTGTCCATGGGCCAGGAGGATGATGGCAAGGACCGCCGCACACCGTTCTTGCCCTATCAGGTGACCGCGGATGTGATGTCCCGCGCTAAGGACGAGGCAATCTTCCTGCACTGTTTGCCGGCCTACCGCGGCAACGAAGTAACTGCTGAGGTAATTGATGGGCCCCAGTCGCGCGTTTTCGACGAGGCAGAAAACCGCCTCCATGCGCAGAAGGCGCTGCTGGTCTGGCTCCTTGCGGCTCAAAAGGAGAACTAAACGAATGACTACGACCCCAACTACACGCAATGCCCGCCAAGCCAAGATCTTGGAGATCTTGGATCGCACCCGGGTCACCAGCCAAGTTCAGCTCTCAGAGCTCCTGCTCGATGAGGGGATTGATATCACGCAGGCTACGTTGTCGCGAGATCTCGATGAGCTGGGAGCCAAGAAGGTCAAGCGCGATGGCGGGCGGTCCTTCTACGTGGTGGGCGGTGAGTTGGAGCAATTCGAAGATCAGCTCAACGGCCCGCGAGAGAAGCTCCGGCGCATGCTTGATGAACTGGTGGTGTCCCATGACTTCTCTGGCAACATCGCCATGCTGCGCACCCCGGCGGGCGCTGCGCAGTACTTGGCCTCCTTCATCGACCGCGTGGGACTTCCAGACGTGGTCGGCTGCATCGCGGGCGATGACACGATCTTCGTCCTCGCGCGCGAAGGGTTGACCGGCCGCGAGCTTGGTGAGAAACTCACCAACCGCAGCATTTAACATTTATACGTAAGTCTGTATAATATAAATAAGTTCGATTTTTTAGCACCTGTTTGTCTTAAAGGAGCCAATTACTATGACTGCACGCGTTGTGCTTGCCTACTCTGGCGGTCTCGATACCTCTGTCGCTATTCCTTACCTGGCCAAGATGACCGGCGGCGAAGTCATCGCCGTCTCTCTTGACCTCGGCCAGGGTGGCGAGGACATGGAGTCCGTGCGCCAGCGCGCCCTCGACTGCGGTGCGGTCGAGTCCATCGTCGTTGATGCCAAGGATGAGTTCGCAGAGGAGTACTGTCTGCCCACCATCAAGGCAAACGGCATGTACATGAAGCAGTACCCGCTGGTATCGGCCATCTCCCGCCCGCTCATTGTCAAGCACCTCGTTGAAGCTGCTCAGGCTCACGGCGGCACCCACGTCTCCCACGGTTGCACCGGCAAGGGTAACGATCAGGTGCGCTTTGAGGTCTCTTTCCGCGCGTTGGATCCGGCTCTGGAGATCATCGCCCCGGCGCGTGACTACGCTTGGACCCGCGATAAGGCCATTGCCTTCGCTGAGGAAATCAACCTTCCGATCGAGCAGTCCGCTGCGTCCCCGTTCTCCATTGACCAGAATGTCTGGGGCCGCGCGGTAGAGACCGGTTTCCTAGAGGACCTGTGGAACCCGCCGACAAAGGACCTGTACGCCTACACCGAGCAGCCGGACCTGGGCAATGCCCCGGACGAGGTGACCATCACTTTTGACAAGGGTGTTCCCACTGCTATTGACGGCAAGCCGGTGACCGTCCTCCAGGCTATCGAGGAGCTTAACCGCCGCGCTGGTGCCCAGGGCATTGGCCGCCTCGACATGGTGGAGGACCGCTTGGTAGGCATCAAGTCTCGCGAGGTCTACGAGGCCCCTGGTGCCATGGTGCTCATCAAGGCTCACGAGGCGCTGGAAGACGTCACCGTGGAACGCGAGCTGGCCCGTTACAAGCGCCTCACGGACGCTCGCTGGTCCGAGGAGGTCTACGATGGCCTCTGGTTCTCGCCGCTGAAGCGCTCCCTGGATGCTTTCACCGAGTCCACCCAGGAGAACGTCACCGGCGATATCCGCATGGTTCTGCATGCTGGCACCGCCACCGTCAACGGCCGTCGCTCTGGCCAGTCGCTGTACTCCTTCGACCTGGCTACCTACGACACCGGCGATACCTTCGATCAAACCGCGGCCAAGGGCTTTGTCCAGCTGCACGGCCTGTCGACGCAGATCTCCAACCAGCGTGACCGCGACGGCGGTTTCCCCACCGGTAAGTAAACCAGCACAGCCAAGGTCAAGGTAAGGAATCGATGCACAAGACTAACGAGGGTGCGCTGTGGGGTGGCCGCTTTTCGGGCGGCCCCTCCGAGGCGATGTTTGCCCTGTCCGTATCCACCCACTTCGACTGGGTCCTCGCCCCCTATGACGTGCTGGCCTCCAAGGCTCACGCCAAGGTCCTGCACAAGGCCGGATTGCTATCCGACGCTGACTTGGACACCATGCTTAACGGGCTGAGTGAGCTAGGGGAGAAGGTTGCTTCTGGTGAATTCACCCCGCTGCCGACGGATGAAGACGTCCACGGTGCGATGGAGCGCGGTCTCATCGACATCGTAGGACCTGAGGTCGGCGGCCGCCTGCGCGCTGGACGCTCCCGCAATGACCAGGTGGCAACGCTGTTCCGGATGTGGATTCGCGATGCCATTCGCGATATCGCACTTCAGGTCACGGATTTGGTGGAGGCTCTGGCCAGCCAGGCCGAGGCCCACCCGGATGCCATTATGCCGGGCAAGACCCATTCCCAGGCGGCGCAGCCGGTGCTGCTGGCACACGAGCTGCTCGCTCATGCCCAGCCGCTGCTGCGCGATATCGAGCGCCTGCAAGATCTGGATAAGCGCTTGGCGGTGTCCCCTTATGGTTCTGGTGCGCTTGCGGGCTCCTCGCTGCACCTGGATCCGGAGGCGATTGCCGAGGAGCTGGGCTTCGATTCTTCCGCGGAGAACTCGCTGGACGGTACGGCAGCGCGTGACTTCGCCTCCGAGACGGCCTTCGTACTCACCCAGATCGCGGTGGACATGTCCCGGCTGTCGGAAGAGATCATCTACTGGTGCACCCCGGAGTACGGCTATGTCACCCTGGATGATGCCTGGTCGACTGGTTCCTCGATCATGCCGCAGAAGAAGAACCCGGACGTTCCGGAGCTGACCCGCGGTAAGACCGGCCGACTCATCGGTAACCTCACCGGCCTGTTGGCAACGCTCAAGGCGCAGCCTTTGGCCTATAACCGAGACCTGCAGGAGGATAAGGAGCCCATCGTGGACTCGGTGGCGCAGCTGAACCTCTTGCTGCCTGCCATGACTGGGCTGGTGGAAACCCTGACCTTCCATGAAGACCGCATGCGTGAGCTGGCCCCGCGTGGCTTTACTTTGGCCACCGACCTGGCCGAATGGATGGTGCGCCAGGGTGTGCCGTTCCGTGAGGCGCATGAGGCTTCCGGTGCCTGCGTGCAGATCGCGGAGTCTCGCGGTGTGGATCTGGTGGACCTCACGGACGAGGAACTGGCGGGCGTCGACAAGCGCCTGCTTCCGGAAGTTCGTGAGGTGCTGACCATTGATGGGGCAGTGGCATCCCGCTCCACCAAGGGTGGCACCGCTGGCGTTCGCGTGGTGGAGCAGCGCGAAAAGGTTCGCGAGCGCGCTGGCGCCGCGCGGGAGTGGGCCAAAACTACACTGCGCTAGTCCGCACAGAGAATGAATAACCGCATGGTCTTTTCAGGCCATGCGGTTCTTTTGTGCGTGGGGGTAGAAAACAAATCTATTACTACTGGGCATCGATGTGCTGGGTTGCACTGTGGGGGTATTGAAGTGACGGAAGTCTCATTAGGTTGTTATAACGTTTTCTTAGGGAATGTGAAGAAAGGCACGTTCGCAACTTTGAAAGGACTACCTTCCTAATGGCAGATACACTTCGCCCGCCCAACACGGAGTCTCACGAGAAGGAGAAAGCGGTCTATGCTTCGGAAGACCACGGACTTCAGAAGGGGATGGGCAATCGCCAGCTCCAGATGATTGCCATCGGCTCTGCGATCGGTACCGGTTTGTTGCTCGGTACCGGCAGCCGTTTGCAAACCGCTGGACCATTTCTCGCAGTTTTGTATTTGGTCTGCGGTTTCTTCGGTTACATTATCTTGCGCTCGCTCGGCGAACTCATCGTCTACCGCCCAAGTTCGGGTTCTTTCGTGTCCTATGCGCGTGAGTTTTACGGTGAAAAGACTGCCTTCGTTACCGGATGGCTCTACTGGGGCAACTGGGCTGCGACCTTGGTGGCCGACGGCACAGCCGTGGCCATCTACATCAAGTGGTTTGGCCAGTACACTTCCTGGCTCGACGCTGTCCCGCAGTGGTTGCTCGCTCTTGGCGTGGTGTGCAGCATCCTGTTGTTCAACATGTTGTCGGTGAAGATCTTCGGTGAACTGGAGTATTGGTTCTCCATGATCAAGATCATCGCGCTGTTGATTTTCATGGTCGTGGCTATCGGCGTGGTGATTATGGGTCACCCGAATGGTGACGCGACGGGCTTTAGCCTGATATCCGATGCCGGTGGCTGGCTGCCCAATGGCCTGCTTCCCGCCGTCATCGTCATCCAGGGTGTGGTCTTCGCCTACGCCGGTATCGAGCTGGTGGGCACCACCTCCGGTGAGACCAAGGACGTGGAGAAGCACATCCCACGCGCGGTCAACAGCGTCCTGTTCCGCATCGTGGTCTTCTACTTCGGTAGTGTGCTGCTGCTGACCCTGGTGCTGCCGTACACCAGCTACGTTGCGGAGGTATCGCCGTTCGTGACCTTCTTCGAATCCCTCGGCGCTGGTTATGCCGCACCGATCTTCCAGCTGGTCGTCATCACCGCGGCAATTTCCTCGCTAAACGCCGGACTGTATTCGACGGGCCGCATCATGTACAACATGTCTACTGCCGGCTCCGGGCCGAAGTTCGGCGCGCGCATGTCCAAGTCCGGTGTGCCCTATGGTGGCATCGTGATGGCCGCCTTCGTCGGCCTTGCCGGTGTGTTCCTCAACTATGTTGTGCCTGAAATGGCCTTCGAAATCGTGCTGAACTTGGCGGCGCTGGGAACACTGGCGTCGTGGGCTGCAGTGGCCTTGTCACACATCAAGTTCGTGCAGCTGGCCAAGAAGGGGCGCTATACCCGCCCGAACTACCGCTCGCCATTCGGTCAAGCTGGTGACTGGTCCGTTCTCGCTTTCATCGGCGTGGTCATCATCCTCATGGCTTTCGATTACCCCATCGGAACCTTCGCTTTGGCCTCAACGCTACTTCTCATCCCAGTGTTTGCAGCAATGTGGTTTGCCTGGCGTGAGCGAATCTACGCGATTGCGGCGGAGAGGAAGGCCAAGCACCTGCCGACCTCGCGCTTCCCGGCCGCACCGCAAACGGACCTTCACCCCAGGAACCGAAACGCACAGCACAGCAAGAACCAAGACAAGAACTAAGAATGGAGACTTTGATGAAGCCTGTAGTTAAGTTTGTTGACGTAGAGAATATGGCGCGCTGGATTCAGCGCGAAGGCGTCGAGAACATCATCACCGGGATGGTGGACTACCTTGAAGCCGACTACCGCGAATGGGAGCGCTTCGACAAGGTTGCGCGCGTTGCCTCCCACACCCCCTTTGGTGTTATCGAGCTCATGCCGACCTCCAATGGCAAGGAGTACTCCTTCAAATACGTTAACGGTCACCCTTCCAACCCCGCCCGCGGTTTTCAGACGGTTACTGCCTTCGGCGTGTTGGCGGACGTTGACAATGGATACCCCACCTTCGAAGCTGAAATGACGCTGCTTACTGCACTACGCACGGCCGCGACCTCCGCCATGGTGGCCAAGTACCTGGCCCGGAAGGATTCTAAGCGCATGGCCATGGTGGGTGCCGGCTCCCAGTCCGAGTTCCAGGCCCTTGCCTTCCGTGGAGTGATGGGAATCGACGACATTGCCATCTACGATATTGACCCTGCGGCCGTAGAGAAATTCCGGCGCAATCTGGAACCGCTGGGCTTCAACATTACGGCCGCCTCGAGCGTTGACGAGGTCGTTGTGGGCGCGGATATCATTACCACCTGCACTGCGGACAAGGCTCAAAACCAGATTCTGGCCGAGCGCCACGTTGCACCGGGCGTGCACCTCAATGCCGTCGGTGGTGATTGCCCGGGCAAGACCGAGCTCGAAAGCTCTATCCTGGATAAATCCAAGGTCTTTGTTGAATTCCCAGAGCAGACACGCGTCGAAGGAGAGATTCAGCAGAAGCCGGAGGACTTCCCGGTTGTCGAGTTCTATCAGGTACTCACCGGCCAGGCCACCGGGCGCGATAATGATGAGCAGATTACGCTCTTCGATGATGTCGGATTTGCCATCAATGATTTTTCTGCACTGCGCTACCTGCGTGATTCCGTCAAGGGTACAGATTTGGAATCCGAAATCGACATCATCGCGAACCCCGACGACCCGAAGGACCTTTTCTCGTTGGTCGCGAACGTACCTTCTCTTCTTTAACCAGAGCGCACGGAAAGGGGGGAGCCTGTTTCTCCCCTTACCCCGCCGCGAATCCAGCGGTGAGAAGAAAATCACTTTATGATTTAGAACATGAGCAGCTCATCATCGAAGAAGCGCACCAAGTCCTTCGTGATCGCCGCGGTTTTCCTTGCGCTCGCTGTGGTATCCGTCGTGATAGGTCGCGGAGGTAACTCCCTTCCGAGCTTTGGCTTTTCCACAACTACGCATCACGTTAAGGGCGCCATTAGCCCGGAGCTGGAGGCTGTTTTTAAGGACCCGGCCACAACGAAGGCGATGGAAAAGCACGATATCGAGCTCGAGCTCGATGTCCTACCGGCACGGGACTTCGTTGAGGGAAGCAGTAGCTTGGACAAAGATTATGACTTTGTGCTCGCGGATCCTAACGGCGCTACATGGACCTCCGATGTGCGCGATGCCCATCCGGAACTAGCCGGAAGGGATGACCTATCCCCGATGTTTTTTGGTAAGCCGCTGTTGGTGCTGGTACATAGCGAGCTTGTCGAGGACATGAGGGACCACGGCTTGGTTGCGGGATACGACAACCAGGCGGCTTTGGACATGGAGACGCTGGTGGAGATGTCCCAGAAGGACACTCGCTGGCGGGACATCAGTCCGTCCTTCGGCTCGCCGCGCGTGGTGGATGTGGCCGTGCCACAGGTGGACCAGTCCTTTGCCGCACTGCGCTATGCCCGGGTCGTACACACCGCGGCCGCGAACTATGCGGAAAAGGACCTGGGCAGCGATAACAAGGAGAAGATCAACGCGCAGGCGGATGACATCATGCGCCGCCTCGTTGCTGATCAGGGGTATGGCGAAACCACTGATCAGGGCATCCTCGATGCTTTCCTCCGTGTGGATAAGGGCGAAATGCCTATGGTATTGACCACCGCGGAGCAGTACGTGTACCTAGAACGTGCGGGCAAGGACCTATCCGGCTATACGCTGTTGGCGTTGAAACCGGCGACGAAACTAAGCAGCATCGTTCTTCCACTCACTGAGGAAGGCGCATTGTTCGTCACAGCAATGAATGACGCAATCCCAGCAGTCGCGGAGAACCTTGGCTTGGGCTCGGAGAATTCGGACTTCATTGCCGATATTGAGCCTTCAGATAACTACCAGATCCCGGTGGATGGTGGCGATACCACCCCACTGCGGTGGGCGGATTATGAAGAGATTTTGCGAGTGGTTGGTTAAGGCCCCGCAAGGAAAGCATTAGGAAGGTACAGGGGAATGTTTCGGTCTTTAAAAGTCCTGCTCGTCATGCTGAGCACCATGGCGCTGACGGCTTGTTCGGCAGGTGACTTGTTCGATGATGTGGATATGCCGGGTTCCGGCTCGTCCTTCAGCGGTGGCCTCAACATTGTGGCGGCCACGGAGCTTAAGCCTCTGGCGCCGGTGCTTGACGACGCCTCCCAGGACCTCGGCTTCGATATCACCATGACCACCGAGGATGGGACGCTGGCGAATTCCCGCAGCCTGAAACAAGGCGGTTTCGACGGATCCTATGATGCCACGTGGTTTGCCACCAATCGTTATGCGCGCATCATTGGTGCCGATGAGAAGCTGCGCAAAGAACACAGTGTGGCGAGATCCCCCGTAGTACTCGGTGTGCAGCCTTCCGTGGCTAAGGAAAAGGGCTGGACCACGAAGCAACCGACGTGGCAGGAGATTGCTGACTCGGGGATTACCTTCGGTATGACCGATCCTTCGACCTCAAACTCGGGCTTCTCCGCGCTATCGGCTGCGACCACTGCTTTCGCGGACACCGGGCGCGCGCTTACGGAGAAGGATATCCGCCAGGCCACGGGCAAGGTCCAGAAACTCTTCAGTAACCAGACTTTAACGTCGGGATCGTCGGGTTGGCTGGCTGATAGGTTCCGCGAGCATCCGGAGCAGGCCGACGCCATCCTTAACTATGAATCAGTGCTGTACCAGCTCAAGGATGAGGGCGTCGATCTTGAGGTGGTCATCCCCTCCGACGGCGTGATTTCGGCGGACTACCCTTTGTCGGCTCTCGCCAGCTCCCCGGACCAGGAGGCTGAAGGTAAGGTGCAGGCACTTGCCGAATGGTTTGCTGAACACCCAGAGAAGCTGAGGAGCTACCACCTGCGTGTGGACGATTCTGACATGCCCGGGACCATCTTCGAGCTGCCGTACCCGGCCAATGAACAAACCGTAAGCGCACTGGAGGATGCCTTTGCTCACGAGCTGCGTAACCCTGGCAACACGGCGCTGGTCTTGGATACCTCGGGCTCCATGGAGGGCGAGCGCATTGATTTGCTCAAGAATAGTCTGCGCCCGCTGATCGACGGCTCAGCTGACGGCTCTCCAGACGGCGAAGGCCAGGTAGCCTTCCGTAACCGTGAGCAGATCAAGCTCATCCCATATTCTTCTGAGCCGCAGCAGCCGACTCGCGCGCGAGTCGATTTGCAGAACCCGGCAACCACAAAAGAGCTTGCTGATCGCGTAGATCGACTCGTGGCGGATGGCGATACGGCGACGTTCGAGGCTGTGCTCAATGCCTTCAACGAGGTAGACACCAGCAGCGGCGAGATTGGGACCGTGGTGCTCATGACTGATGGCGAAGTGACGCGTGGGCGTACTTTTGCACAATTTAAGGAGGCCTATGAGCAGCTTCCCCCAGAGAAAAAGGAGATCCCGGTCTTTGTCATCTTGTATGGTGAAGCCAACATTCAAGAGATGGAGGAGCTTGCTCAGCTCACGGGCGGCAAGACATTCGATGCGCTCAACGGTGACCTCGCCGCGGCCTTCGAGGAAATCCGCGCTTACCAGTAAAAATCTCCACCTATCCCCAGGAGGACCTACACCTTATGAACACACTGAACTCGCGGAAGATCGTCGTCGGCGTTGCGGTAACGGCGCTCGTTATCGTCCTTCACGTGTTGACTGGTGGCGGTTTAGGTTTCTTGTGGCCACTGGTCGCGGTCTGCACAGGTGCGGCTGCGGGATTCGTGACGCCGCCAAAGCAGGAGAAAGCTATTGAGGCCCCCACCTCGGGTGCAGGTCAACTGATTAGCTCATTGGAGGGCGTCCGATACAACCTGAAGCAGTCCAAAGTGCCCGGACCTGTTAAGAAAGCGTGGGACTCGTTCGATGACTCGGCCGTGTGGGTCCTAGACAATTGGCACCGCCTCGACGATGCCCCACACCAGCAAGCCCTCGTGCGGGACATGATTGAAGAACACTCTAAGGAGCTGGTGAATTCTTACCTCGACGTCACGGACTTGAAGAATCCAGTGGCTGTCGAGGAAATGAGCGAATCGCTGGGGATCCTAGGCCGAGAGATGGGGGAGATTCGAGACGCCATTGCCCAAAACTCAGTACGCAACCTGCGCAACCATTCCATGGCTCTCAAACTCGAATACGGCGGGACCCTTCCATCCATCGAATCCAAGGAGGTGTAGGGTTAGCGGTTATGAGTCTCGATTCGAAGCTGCTCGACATCTTGGTATGTCCGCAGGATAAAGGTCCGCTGAACTATCTGGCCGAAGAACAGGTTTTGGTCAACGAACGCCTCGGCGTGGCCTATCCCATTGAGAACGACATTCCCGTCATGCTGGTAGACCACGCAGTACCGTGGCCACCCCAGAACTAATTCTCACAGCACTGAATCGACTTTCCAAGGAGCATTCATGAACATCATCGATGAGCTGCAGTGGCGCGGCCTCATTAACCAGTCCACCGACCTTGACGCACTGCGCGAGGCTTGCGAAGAGCCCATTACCTTGTACTGCGGTTTTGATCCAACCGGTGACTCCCTCCATGCTGGTCACCTCGTTCCGATGATTATGCTGCGCCGCTTCCAAAAAGCTGGCCACCACCCGATTGCTTTGGCCGGTGGCGCGACGGGCCAAATCGGTGACCCACGCGACGTAGGGGAGCGCACCATGCTGTCGCAGGAGACCATCAACGAGAACATGGTGGCTATCAAGAAGCAGCTGCGCCAATTTATTGACTTTGAGGGCGAGAACGCAGCCACCATGGTCAACAATGCTGACTGGACCTCGCAGATGACCGTCATTGATTTCCTGCGTGATGTCGGCAAGAACTTCTCGCTGAATACCATGTTGGACCGTGATACCGTCAAACGCCGCTTGGAGTCCGACGGTATTTCCTACACCGAGTTCTCCTACATGCTCCTCCAGTCCAATGACTACGTTCACCTCCACGAGGAGTTCGACTGCGTCCTGCAGATTGGCGGTGGCGATCAGTGGGGCAACATCGTGTCTGGCGTCGACCTCAATCGCCGCGTTAAGGGCGTCAAGGTTCACGGACTCACCGTCCCGTTGGTGACGGATGCCCAGGGGCAAAAGTTTGGCAAGTCTACCGGCGGCGGAAAGCTCTGGCTCGATCCGGAAAAGACGTCGCCTTACTCGTGGTACCAGTACTTCCTCAATGCCGGTGACTCCGTGGTTATTGACTACCTCCGGTGGTTTAGCTTCCTGTCGAAGGAAGAGATCGCTGAATACGAGGAGAAGGTTGCTAATGAACCTTTCCGTCGCGAGGCACAACGCCGTCTCGCCCAGGAGATGACCACGCTGGTCCACGGCGCGGAAGCCACCAAGGCTGTCGAGCTTGCTGCTCAAGCGCTGTTCGGTAAAGCAGAGCTTGCTGACCTTGATGAGCAGACGCTGGCGGGTGCGCTTTCTGAAACCACCGTGGCCGAGGTGGCTGCCGGTGAACCGCGCTCCATCGTTGATCTGTTGGTTGCTTCTGGTCTGGCAGATTCCAAGGGCGCGGCTCGACGCACCATCAAGGAAGGTGGCGCCTACGTCAATAACCAGCGTATTGAAGCCGATGACTGGGAGCCGGCGGACGAAGACTTGCTTCACGGTAAGTGGCTGGTGCTTCGTCGCGGTAAGAAGAACTTTGCCGGTGCCAAGCTGAACTAATTAGAGCTCTCGACTTCGCTAGATCACTGCATGCGAATCCCGTCGCCTTGTGCGGCGGGATTCGTCGTTTTCTGGGACAGTGCATCTACACCGGCCGCCGAAGGTTAAGGAAAGTGCTGTTAACCAGGCGATTTGTTGAAGCTTGGGGCTGTGCGTATATTTATCGGAGTCGCCGCGAGACGCTGGTGACACGGAGATTAACTCCTAGTTGACAAGGAATAAACTTGTTAGCTAGAGTATGAACTCCAGCCGCTCAGAGCAGAGAATAGATGAATTCAATGTGACGGGTGTGCGGATGAT